>CADAPH010000007.1 GCA_902789745.1 Oscillospiraceae bacterium
CATCAAGGTCAACCAGATCGGCTCCCTGACCGAGACCCTCGACGCCATCCAGACCGCGAACCGCGCCGGCTACACCGCCATCGTCTCCCACCGCTCCGGTGAGACCGAGGACACCACCCTGGCCGACATCGCCGTCGCCGTCAACGCGGGTCAGATCAAGACCGGCGCTCCCTCCCGCACCGACCGCGTTGCGAAGTACAACCAGCTGCTCCGCATCGAGGAGGAGCTCGAGGACGTTGCGCAGTACCCCGGCAAGGCCGCTTTCTTCTCCATCAAGTAAGAATAGGGCTTCAAGCAAACACAAAGAGGCAGGCTCCTTGCGGAGCCTGCCTTTCAATGTGTAGACAAACCTCAAAGTCTGTCATTCCGAGCCAGTGCGCACACTGGCGTGGGAATCCGCATCTCCCGGCGGCCAGCCCAAGAATTGGTTTTTTTCAATGGGTTTGCACCACAAAGGGAAAACGGATTGCCACACCAGTGACATCGGTCACTGGTTCGCAATGACAGAAACGGACTTTGTCTACAGTCTGAGGCAGGCTCTGCAAGGGGCCTGCCTTTTTTGCGCGCAAAATCTTTTACAGCACTTGTGTATATTTCCTCCGCTGCCAGTCAAAAATAGGATCGCAAACAAAACAGAGGAGGTTGCAAGCATGAACAGCAAGAGCTCCGGCAATGGGCTGGAGGGATTTCTGACGGGAAAGGGCTTCTACATAGTCCTTTTCCTCTGCGCCGCCGTGATCGGGCTTTCCGCCTGGATGATGGCCGCGGGAAATGAGACTATGGAAGATCTGACAAGCAGCGACGTAAGCATGAACAGCCATCGTATCGAAACCATTTTGATCACGCCCGACGTACAGGCTCCGAAGGTCGAGGTCATGGCGATCCCGGAGCCGACTGAGGAGCCGGCTGCGGCCGAACCGGAGGAAACGGAAGAACACGAGGAAACCCTGCCCGTCTGGAACGGGCAGAGCATCGCCGAGCCGGAACCTCTCTGGCCGGTGCAGGGTGAGCTTGAACGCATGTACGATGTGGATCATCTGCACTACGACGTGACCATGCGCGACTGGCGTACGCACGAGGGCGTGGATATTGCCGCACCGCTGGGAGAAACCGTGTGCGCCGCGCTGCCGGGCGTGGTGACCTATGTCCAGGACGACGGCTTTTACGGCACCTATGTCACCGTTGACCACGGCGACGGCACCAGCGCGCTGTACGCGAATCTCGCTGCCATCCCCGCGGTAAACGTGGGCGATTGGGTCAGCGCGGGCGACGTGATCGGCGCTGTCGGCGCCACTGCCCTGTGTGAGATCGGACAGGGGACGCATCTGCACTTCGCGGTGTATCTCGACGGTGAGACCGTCGATCCCATGAACTATCTCCCCGCATAAGAAAACGCACCCCGCCTTTTGGCGGGGTGCATCAATTTCAGCCTCCGAAGAATCTGGCATAGCCCGGCGTCGGAGAGGGGCTGGGCGCAGGCGTCGCGACAGTCGGCGTATCGGCTCCCGAGACATCCGGAACGGTGATGGCCAGGTACTGATCCACGATATCCAGTACCGACTCGTCCTTGAGGATCATGGAGATTTCAATGCGGCGGTTTTGAGCCTGACCCCAGAGCGTGCTGTTATCCGCGACGGGGCGGGTCTCGCCGTAGCCCGCGGCGCAGAAGTAACCAGAGTAGGAGGTGAGCTCGCCGCCGTTGCCGGCCAGCAGATAGCTCAGAACGGAGTTTGCACGGTCAGTGGACAGCTTGCGGTTGTCCTCGTCGGTGCCGGTGGAATCCGTGTGGCCGGAGATGACGATGGAATCGACATATTTGGCGTTGTTCTCGTTGCTCAGGAAGGCGGAGAAGACGTCGATCAGCTCGTTGAGCACGGGGACGGATTCGGGCTTGATGGCCGAGGAACCGAGGTCGAAGAAAATGCCCTCGGAGAGAATAATGTTGCCGTTGTCACCAATGGAGACCTTTGAGGCATCGCCCATGACGTCGATAATGCTCTCCTTGATCATATTCAGAATGGAGAGCCGCAGCACCGCGATGGTCTGCATCTGGCTGCGCATGGTGACGATTTCATTGTTCGCCGCGGCGAGATAGGCCTTCTGATCCTCAATCAGCTTTTCCTGCTCCTCGATGGAGCGGGTCTGCTCGGCGATCTTGATGGCGTACATCTCCAGATCCGCCTGCTTCTGGTTGAGATCATTTGTCAGCCCCTGCAGATCCTTCTGGGCTTTTACATACTGGCTCATGGCCGCGTCGTAATCAGCCTGGGCGGCCTCTGCCTGTGCGCGGGCCAGCTCCGCCTGTGCGCGGGCCAGCTCCACCTGCGCGCGGGTCTCGTCCAGCTGGCTCTCGGTCATTTTCAGATCGTTGCCGGTGATGAGATTTGATATGTAGCTGAGCAGCATGAGGAAGAAGAGGATCAGCGCCACGGCGCTCATCATGTCGGCGTAGGAGGGCCAGAAGCCCTGTTCGCCGCCGCTTTCCTCGGTGCGAACCAATGGGGCGCGTCTCATGAGCGACCGCTCCTTTCAAGGATGCGGGAGACCTCGCGCAGGCCGCTGACGAGATCGCGCACGGTGACGTCCATGCGCTCCACGGTGCCGCGCAGGTTGTAGTTGAACTCGGAGAAGTCGCGCACGCCGGAGTTGAAGCTTTCAACCGTCTTGTTCATGGCGGCGATGGGCGTGCGGCTGGCGCTGATGGCGGCTTTGAGCTCGTCGGTGGCGTCGGTGAGCGTCTGATCCATGTTTGCGGAGGTGCGGTCGAGGGCGAGCACCAGCTGATGCACCAGGTCGGCGTTGTCCTTGGGCGCGTCGGTGGGCAGGGTGGGCGCCACGTCGTGGTCAAGCCACAGCTCCAGACGGGTCTCCATCTTCTCGCGGGTATGCTGCACGCTGAAAATGGAGCGCAGGATCGTCAGCAGGATGGAGCAGGCGACGCCGACCAGCGAGGTATAGAACGCCACGCCCATGCCGCTCAGCGCGGACATGAGGCCGCCGCCCACGCTGTCGAGCACGCTCAGCCATTCCCCGGTGTTGGAGCCGAGCAGTTCCGTCAGCGAGCTGACGGACAGCGACAGACCGAGGAAGGTGCCGAAAAGGCCCAGCGTTACGAACAGCGACACGGCGTTGTTCAGAAAGCGCTCACACAACAGACTGCCGCCGAGCCGCGAGTTTACGCCGTTTGCGACGATCGCGGGGGTGTTCACGTCCTTGCCGTGCTGACGGTAGGCGTTGGCGTAGTCGTTGACGACATAGCGCAGAAAATCGTTGTCGCGGTTGAGATTGCCGACCAGCGAGGCCAGACGGCTGTAACGGCCGTAGGTAATGAACAGGACAAGCACCGCCAGTACGAACAGCGACAGGATCGCGACGATCACGACGAGGCCGACAGGCGGCATTGTGCTCAGTTTGCTCATGGTTTATCCCTCCAATGTGTGTATCTGTTTCTTGTCATTCTGAGCGAAGCGAAAAAACCCGTATAAAATGCACAAGCTCGGGCGATCCATCACCGGCGCTCAGGATGACACAGGGAAATACAATAATACCCAATATAATTCTATATGAACTTCTGCTTTATGTCAACCAAGTTTAAGACAAATTAAGGCTTGCCAGTTCATCCACCAGCTCGCCGAAGAGCCTGAGGGCGGCGTTGACGGGCTCGGGCGTGCCCATATCGACCCCGGCGATCTTCAAAAGGGAGATCGGGTCGGCGCTGCATCCGCCGGAGAGGAAGCGCTTGTAATCTGCCACCGCCGGTTCGCCGAGGGTAAGGATGCGCTCCGCCAGGGCTACCGCGGCGGAGAAGCCGGTGGCATATTGATAGACATAGTAATTATAAAAGAAGTGCGGGATGCGCGCCCATTCGAGGGCGATGGCCTCGTCGCTGACCATATCGGGGCCGAAGTACAGCTTGTTGAGGGCGAGGTACTTTTCGCACAGGGCGTCGGCGGTCAGGGCTTCACCCGCTTCGGCCATGCGGCCCATTTCCAGCTCAAACTCGGCGAACATGGTCTGGCGGTAGATCGTGCCCTTGAACTGGTCGAGGAAGTGGTTGATGAGATAGGCGCGCTCCTTTACGTCCGTCGTGCGGTTCAGCAGCCAGCGCATCAGCAGGATTTCATTGCAGGTGGAGGCGACCTCGGCCACGAAGATCACATAGTCCGAGGTGTTCACCGGCTGGTGTTGGCAGGAGTACCAGCTGTGCAGGGCGTGGCCCATTTCGTGGGCGATGGTGAACATGGAGTCCAGCGTGTCCTTCTGGTTGAGCAGCACATAGGGGTGCGGGCGGGCGCTGCCGGAGGAATAGGCTCCGCTGCGCTTGCCGCGGTTTTCGTACACGTCGATCCAGCGGGAAGAAAAGCCAGTTTTCAACAACTCGATATAATCCTCGCCCAGCACGGACAGCGCATCCAGCACCGTGGCCTTTGCTTCCTCATAGGAAATCTTCACCGCCGCGTCCTTCACCACGGGGGTATACACGTCGTACATGTGCAGCTCGTCCACACCGAGAAGCTTTTTCCGCAGCGCCACATAGCGGTACATCGCGTCAAGGTTCTGATGCACGGTGTCAATGAGGTTGAGGTATACGCTCTCCGGCACCTCGGTTCCGTCGAGCGCGGCGGCGAGGGTTGAGGGATAGCGCCGCGCGTCGGCAAAGAAGCGCAGCTTCTTGAACTGCGCGTCGAGCGTCGCGGCGACGGTGTTTTTGAACTCGCTGTAGCGCGCGTAGCAGTTGTCGAAGGCGCTCTTTCTGAGGGTGCGGTCTTCACTTTCCATCAGCGGGCCAAAGGTTCCGGCGGAGAGGGGATGGGACTTGCCCTCGCTGTCGATCGCGTCTTCAAAGCGCAGATCGGCGTTTCTCAGTGCCGAGGCGATGGCGTCCGGCGCTTCTGCCATCTCGCCCATGCCCGCCAGCAGCTTTTCCTCGGCGGGGGAGAGAATGTGATCCCGCATCCGGCGGATGCGCGTCAGGCTGCGGCGGTAGGTCTCCAGCGCCGGGCACTCGGCATAAAAGCGGTCGAGCGTCTCATCCGGGATCGCCAGCAGCTCGGGCGTTGCGAAGGCGCTGGCCCCCGCGATGCCGACATAACAGGCGACGGCCTTGCTGCGCATGTCCTGGTAAACGCCGTCGGCGATGTCCTGATCGCTCTTGCAGCTTGCGTAGCCCAGCAGCTTTTCGAGCCGCACGCCCACCTCGTCCGAGAGCTTCAGCCAGTCGAGCAGGCGTCCCGGCCTTTCGCCCAGCGTCCCGGCGAAGGCGGCGATCTCCGCGGGTTTGGCTGACAGCGCCTGAAATTCCGCCGTCCAGGCCTCGTCGTCGGGGAATATATCACGCAGATCCCAGGTGTATTCCTCGGGAATCTCGTTTCTTTCGGGAATTTTCGTCAAGTCCATAAGTCGCCTCCGTGTGGAATAATTGAAGTATTTATAATAGTATACCACACCGCGCCGCCGCCTGCAAACGCTGCGCGGAAGAATTTGCGGACTGTTCACAGAATGGGAGTGTTTTGCTGCTCCCATAGCAAACAAAGCTCCTTTCCCGAATAGACTGGTAGCAGTCTGTTTTCGGAAAGGAGCTTTGTTATGCAGATTTATATTGTCAGGGCGGGGGACAGTCTCTATGCCATTGCGCGGCGCTTCGGCACGACGGTGGAGGAGCTCGTGCGCCTCAACCAGATCGCGGACCCCTCGCGCCTCGTCATCGGGCAGAGCCTTGTGATCCCCGGCGCGTCCGTCGACGTGCGGGAGCAGATAGAGGTCAACGCCTATGTCTACCCCTATGTGCGCCAGGCGGTGCTGAATGAGAGCCTGCCGTATTTCACCATGCTCTGTCCGTTCTCGTATCAGGCGACCGCGGAGGGGGAGCTGCGCCCCATCGACGACCGCCGACTCATCGTGGCGGCCTATTCCGCGAACACCGCCCCGTTCCTGACGGTGACGAACCTCGGCGAGACAGGCGGTTTTTCCTCCGACATCGCCCACGCTCTGCTGACGGACGAGGGGGTACAGGCGCGGCTGCTGGATAATATCGTCGCCCTCATCAATGAAAAGAGCTACTACGGCCTCAACATCAACTTTGAATATATCTATCCATTCGACCGCGACAGCTACAGCCAGTTCGTCGCCCGTGCGGCGCAGCGCCTCCACCCGCTGGGCTGCCCGGTCTCCACTGCCATCGCCCCGAAGGAGAGCGCCAATCAGCAGGGCCTTCTCTACACCGCCCACGATTACGAGGCCCACGGCCGGTATGCGGATCGGGTGATCCTGATGACATATGAGTGGGGTTATACCTACAGCGCGCCGCAGGCGGTCTCGCCGGTCAACCGTATCCGCCGGGTGCTGGACTACGCCGTGACGGTTATGCCCGCGAGCAAGATCATGATGGGCTTTTCCAATTACGCTTACGACTGGACGCTGCCCTGGAAGCAGGGGACGTCGGCGCGCGTCCTCTCCAACGCCGGGGCGCTGGAGCTCGCTGCCTCCCGCTGGGCGGAGATCAAATACGACACGACGGCGGAGGCCGCGTGGTTCAACTACACCGATACGGCGGGGCAGAAGCACGTCGTCTGGTTCGAGGACGCGCGCAGCATCCGGGCGCGGCTGAAGCTGGTTGGGGAATACGGACTCGCGGGTATCAGCATCTGGACGGCAGATCGCATCTGGCGGCCGATTTACGCCCTGCTCGAGAGCATGTACAGCGTGGAAAAGATCATCTGAAAACCTGTATGTGAGGCTGAAAAACCCGTATTTTTCGTTCAAAATAACAAAAATGAAGCCATGAACTTGTAGAACCTGCACAGATCTTTGTGGACTTTTGCTCTTGCTTTTTCCGGGCGGAGGACTAAAATATGGGCTCAAAGTCGGGGGCCGCGAAAGCACCGCAGACCCCAATCCTCGGCTTTGGAAAGAAGAATTCACTGTGACACATGACATGACGACGGGCTCGCCGCTGAAGAATATCCTGCGCTTCTGCGCACCGCTTCTGATCGGCAACCTGTTTCAGCAATTTTACAATCTGGCCGACAGCATCCTCGTCGGCCGCATCCTGGGGCTCAATTCCTTCGCCGCCCTCGGCGCGACAGGGGCCCTCAACTTCCTGATCCTGGGCTTTGCGACCGGCGCGTGCTCCGGCCTCGCCATTCCGATCGCGCAGAGCTTCGGCGCGGGCGATATGGAGAGCGTCCGCCGCCGCACGGCGCAGCTTGTGTGGCTGGGCTTCGGCATTACGGCGGTGATCCGTCTGATCTGCTTTTTCTGGACGGACGATCTGCTCCGCCTGATGAACACCCCGCCGGAGATCATGGAGGAGGCAAATCGCTACATCTTCATCGTCTTCATGGGCGTCGGCGCGACGATGCTGTATAACCTCAGCTCCGCCGTTCTGCGCTCCCTGGGCGACAGCCGTACCCCGCTGCACTTTCTGATCGCGGCGGTGGTCATCAACATCTTCCTCGACATCCTGCTCATGAAGTACCTCCGCTTCGGCGTGGAGGGCGCTGCGTGGGCAACGGTGCTGTCTCAGCTTCTGTCGGGCGTCGCCTGCCTCGTCTACATGGCCAAGAAGGTGCCGGTGCTGAATCTGCACCACGCCGACCTCAAGCCGGATTTCAAGCGCATGGCCTTTATGGCGGCGATCGGCCTGCCGATGGGCCTGCAGTTTGCCATCACCGCCGTCGGCTCCATCATCCTGCAGGGCGCGGTCAACGGTCTCGGCGCGCAGGCGGTGGCGGCGGTCTCTGCGGCGACAAGAGTCCACAACATCGTGGTTGCCCCGCTCGAGACCTGCGGCATCGCCATGGCCACCTACTGCGGCCAGAATCTGGGCGCAGGCCAATACGACCGCATCCGCCGCGGCGTCTGGAGCACCATGGCAGCGGCCTCGATCTACTGTGCCGCGGCCTTCCTGGTCAACTACAGCCTCGGCAGGAGCATCGCGACGCTCTTTGTCAGCCGCTCCGAGGTGCTGATCCTCCAGGACGTGCAGCGCTACCTGACCACCGTCGGCGCGTTTTACCCGCTGCTGGCCGTGATCTTCATCTTCCGCAACGGCCTGCAGGGCATGGGCTTTTCCAATCAGGCCATGATGGCCGGTGTGTCCGAGCTGATCGCCCGCGTGCTGGTCTCCTTCGGCCTCGTGGGGAAGCTGGGCTTCACCGCCGTGTGCTTTGCAAACCCCTCGGCCTGGCTCTTCGCCGACGCCGTACTGCTCATGCTGTACTTCCGTGAGATGCGCCGCCTCGCCCCGCTGGACGCGAAAGCCCTCCGCCGCAAGACCGCGAAAGCGTAAACCGACATAGAAAAAACCCGGTCACCGAATTTTGCTTCGATGATCGGGATTTTTCTTGCCTGTTTACTCGACCCAGAGGACGCGGCCTTCTTTGCGGGGCTTGGCCTCCGGCAGATCGCCTTCGGGAATGCCCACGACGCAGTGGCCGATGCCTTCCCAGTCGCCCTTGATGCCGAGCTCGCGGAGGATTTCTTTGCCTTCGTCGGAGTCAAATTCCTCTCTGGCGCGGTTGATCCAGCAGCTGCCGAGTCCCAGCGCGTGCGCGGCCAGCATCATATTGCCCATGGTCAGGCTGCCGTCGTACACATGGTTGGCGCTGGACTTGTCTGCCAGCACCAGCAGCACGGCGGGCGCGCCGTAGAAGGGATCAAAGCCCTCGGCCCAGCCGCCGATCACGCGGTTCATTTCCATGAGCCTGTCGCGCAGCGCCTTGTCGGTAACGGCGACGATCATGGACGATTGCAGACCTTTGCCGCTTGCGGCGTACAGACCGGCCTCGATGATCTTCTCCAACGCCTCGCGCGGGGGAAGATCGGGCTTATACTTTCGTACACTGCGGCGGGACTTCATTTCCTGAAGCGTTGTCTCCATCGTGCGGCTCCTTAATTATTCCACCAGCCGCCCTTCCACCAGCAGCTCTTCGGGGCCTCGGGGATGGCTTCTTTCTTTACCGCGGCTGCAACGACCATGTGGTGCATGCCGAACAGATAACCGATGCCGAACAGAAAAACGCAGGCGAGAATGGAGAACACGATGCCCCTTATACTGCTTCTGATCGCATGGAACACCTTTTCAATACCGCGCATGATGATGCTGCCAAGACCTTCACTTTGAAACATAATACTTCCTCCTGTAATTGGTTTTTATATCTCTGAGCGTTTCAGCTTTTCGACCAGTTGACGCAGGGCTTTCCCACGGTGGCTGATGCGGTTTTTCTCTTCGGGACTGATCTCCGCCGTGCGCAGGCCCAGTTCCGGGATGAGAAACAGCGGATCGTAGCCGAAGCCGTTGCTGCCGCGTTCATCGTGCGCAATCTCGCCGTACAGATAATCCTCCGCGGTCAGGAGCCTGCCGTCCGGCCAGACCAGCGCGATGGCGCAGGCGTAGTGCGCGCCGCGGCCTTCAACGCCTTCAAGCTCCCGCAGCAGCTTTGCGTTGTTGGCCTTGTCGTCGCCGTGTACGCCGGAATAGCGCGCGGAGTAGACTCCGGGCGCGCCGCCGAGGGCGTCGACGCACAGCCCGCTGTCGTCCGCGATGGCACAGCAGCCGGAGATCTCCGCCAGCTCACGGGCCTTTTTGACGGCGTTTTCCATGAAGGTCTCGCCGTCCTCCACGGTCTCGTGTTCGATTCCGGCCTCGCGCATGGACTGCACATCGTCGAAGAACGAAGCGAGGATCGCCTTCATCTCCGTCAGCTTGTGGGCGTTGTTGGATGCAATAATCAGTTTCATGTCTCTCTTCCTTCCGAATTGGCTAAAAGTATTATACAATAAAAACCAGACCGCCGCAACTTGAAATATAGCCTGCCGCGTGATATATTACAAGTTGACAAAAAACGAGAATATAAGTAATTTGACATTCTATAGAGAGGACAACAATATGAAAATCACTTATAAACCGCGGGGCGTGTGCTCCCGCCTCATGGAAATCGAAATCGAAGACGGCAAAATTGCTTCTGTTCAGGTTACCGGCGGCTGCGACGGGAACCTGAAGGGCATCTCCCGGCTTCTCGTCGGCATGGAGGTTGACGAGGCGATCAGGCGTATGGAGGGGATCCGCTGCGGCATGAAAGCCACGTCCTGCCCCGATCAGCTCTCCATTGCCCTGCGCCGGTACCAGCGGGAAAATGCGTAAGCGTCTTGCCTGCACGCTTCTTGTCCTGATCCTGCTGCTGCCCGTCTGCGGCTTTCCGGCCCACGCCGCAATCCGCACCCCGAAGGAGACCGCCGCGCCGGCGCTGCCGCCGATCGAGGCGAAGGAGCAGCCGGGGGACTCGAGACCGCTGGAGGTCTTTTTGGACGGTCTGCTGTTTGCCCGCGGCTACGAATGGGGCGGCGACGCCTTTATTCCGCTGCGCCCCTTCTGCGAATCTGCCGGGATCGACATGGCGTGGAACGGGGACTGGGAGCAGTTCACCCTGCGCCTTGACAACCTGAATGTGGAAGGACAGTCAGGGCGGCAGTACTACATTGCCGGCGGGCGATATATCTACGCGCCCGAGGATTGGTTTATCTTCAACTGGGATCTCTATCTGCCGCTGAACGCGTTTTGCAAGCTCCTGAACCTGACGGCGGAGCGGGAAGAGGATATCATCCGCCTCGACGGGAAGAATATGCGCCTGCTTGAGGGCGGGAAGGATTATTACGATCTCAACTTCCCGACGGAGGACGTCTACTGGCTGTCGCACATCATCGGCTCCGAAGCCGGGATCGAGCCGCTGGAGGGCAAAATCGCCGTCGGAAATGTGGTGCTCAACCGCGTGGCGGATCCGGAATTTCCAAACACCGTTTTTGACGTCGTCTATGACTACGAGCATACTGTGCAGTTTGAGCCTGTGTCCAAGGGCACTATCCATCAGGACCCGAAGGCGGACGATATCATCGCGGCCTATCTTGTTCTGGAGGGGGCCAACACGGCGGGCAACTGCATCTACTTTGTCAACCCGGATTTCGGCAGCTTCTGGTTTGACAACAATCTTGATCTGGTCGTACAGATCGGCCGCCATAATTTTTATGTCAGCAGGGTAAAAGACAATGCCGGAACAACAACTGGAACAGATTCTGCGTCAGGGTCTTGAAGCGCGGGGGATCACCCCGGACGAGGAGACCCTGCGCCGCTTTCGAATTTACTACGACAACCTGGAAAAATACAATCAGGTCATGAACCTCACTGCCATCACGGGGGAGGAGGAGGCCGCGCGCCTGCATTTTCTGGACTGTGCTGCCCTTTTGGAGGCGGGAGACCTGCGCGGAAAAAGCCTCATCGACGTGGGCACGGGCGCGGGCTTCCCGGGACTTGTGCTCAAAATCCTCTGCCCGGAGCTGGAGCTGACCTTGCTTGACAGCCTGGACAAGCGCCTGGGCTTTCTTCGGGACACCTGTGAGAAGCTTGGCTTTGCGGATGTGGCGCTCGTCCATGCCCGGGCGGAGGAAATGCCCGAGGGCTTCCGCGAGCATTTTGATTACGCGACGGCTCGGGCGGTGGCGCGCCTCAACATCCTGTGCGAGCTGTGCCTGCCCTATGTCAAGCCCGGCGGGGCTTTTATTGCCATGAAGGGGCCGGAGCTGGACGCGGAGCTGAAGGAGGCGTACGTCGCGCTCAAAGCCCTCGGCGGCACGGCGGAGCGGCAGATCGCGTACACGATCCCCGGCACGGAGCTTCGCCACTGCGCGGCGGTGATCCGAAAGAGCAGCCCGACGCCGAAAAAATATCCGCGCCGCTGGGCACAGATCAAAAAGAAACCGTTATAAATGCAGGAGGCCCGCCGGGCCTCCTGCGATATTTTCCGGTGCTCTCAATGAGGGAGGTTACTGGGGTGCTTCACGCCAGCAGCCAATCTCGCAGCTCGTCGGCGGTATGGAAAATATGACCCGCTCCGGCGGCGCGAAGCTGTTCCTCCGTGCGGAAGCCCCAGCCCACTGCGGCGCAGGCGAGTCCCGCGTTTTCGGCGGTGCGCAGATCGACCTCGGTATCGCCGACATAGACCGCCTCGTCCCGCGAGACGCCCATCTCCCGCAGCGCGGCGAGTACCGCGTCGGGATTCGGCTTGCGGCGCACCGTCGCGCTCTCGCCGACGGCGACCTCCAAAAGACCGGGGAAGTGCTGCTCCGCCAACTGCCGAACGGCCGAGTCCTGCTTGTTGGAGATGACCGCCTGCTTCACGCCCGCCTCCCGCAGCGCCTCCATCAAAGGCAGAATGCCGGGATAGGGCGCGGTGAGAATGGCGCAGTGGCTGTCGTACCAAGGCTGATAGATCCGCAGCATTTCCGCGCGCGTCTCTTCTGACGTGCCCTCGGGAACGGATTTTGCCAGCAGGTGCGCCGCGCCGTTGCCGAGAAAACCTGCCACGTCCCGCTTCTCGCGCTGCGGCATGCCGTAGAGCGCGAGAACGTGATTGACCGCGTTGGTCAGATCCCCCAGCGTATCGAGCACCGTGCCGTCCATGTCAAACAAAACTGCCTTGTATCTCATATTCTGCTCCATTTCTATGATCCGATTGCCGGAATATCGGTTTGTGTCATCCTGAACACAAGCGAAGGACCTTTAAATGGATTCTTCGTCGCTTCGCACCTCAGAATGACAAAGGAAAGGATGATATGGATTCTATCATAATTGCGGAGAAAGTGCAAACCGCTTGTATAGTTTGTCCTGTCTGTGGTATAATCAGCGCACGACTGAAATGGCAGAGGGGGCGGGCGCGTGAAAAAAAGGATTGTAAGGCGAGTGTTGATTCTCGCCCTCGCGGGTCTTCTATGCCTCGGAATGGTTCTGTATGCCAGGAAAGCAGATAACAACGGGGGGCAAAAAACCGCTGTGGGAAGCATTCGTCTCTGGTTTGCCGCGACGGACTGCGCCCCGGCTGTAATGGATGAACTGCTGCTTCGCTGCCGCGAAGAAACGGGGCTTGCGGTCTTTGCCGATTGCTTTCCGGACGAGCAGACTCTTGCCGCAGCCCTGGAGACGGATCGGCCCGACCTGCTCTTTTGCAGCCATATCCGCGCCGCGCATATCGACGGGATTGGGGGGCTTGCCGCGCTTGATGAGACGCTGCCGATCCCGGAATCGCTGAAAGAGGTACAGCCCTCGCCCGGCAGGGTCTTTTTCCCGATCGGGTCGAGACTGTTGCTGCTGCTTCAGAATACGGCGCTCACAGAGGAAAAGTTTGACAATCTGGAAAGCTTGCTGAATGCCGCGGCGGACGCGCCCTTTCTCACCGCGGACGATTGGTCGATGCTGCTTTATACCGCCATGCGTGCCGAAGGAAAGGAGATGCGGGGACTCCCGGAGAAGGACAGAGAAAACAAGAGCTATCGCACACTTTATAACCTTCTCGGCGAAGCCTTTTTCCGGGGCGGACTTGCCATCACCGAGCGGGACGCCGCGGAATACGTGCGGCAGGGGTTGCTGCCCTGCGCAATTGTACGATCGAGCGCCCTGGCCGGACTGAATGATACGGGCTTAAGAGTCTCGCCCATGCCCCTGCCGAAAAGGGCGGAGACCGCATACACGGCGGAGCTGATGGGCTTCGCGATGCCGAGCGGCGCGGATGCCGGGAAGACAAAAATCTTTCTGCGTTGGCTGTGGAACGGACAGGGGAGGGAAGCAGCGCTTGACGCGGGACTGGCGCCGATCACGAATCCCGATCCCGGGGCCGTCCCGGACAGCGAGCTGAAAAAACTCCTGCTCACATTGACGGAGAGCGATTCCCTTGTCTGGCCGGACGGACAGGAGGCTTTTTTCAAAAATCATGAGAGCTGCGAGGCGCGTCTGCGCGAGGCGCTTGATTTGCTTGCCTGAGTTGTGCTATACTGCGAATACCATAGAATACAAGATGTGAGGTGCCAAATGGAAGGCTACAGAATCCTGGAAATCAAGCAGAGCGTATTTGAAAACAACGACCGGGAGGCCGACAAGCTGCGTGAACAGCTCAAACAGGACAAGGTGTTCCTGCTCAACCTGATGAGCTCTCCCGGCTCCGGCAAGACCACGACCCTCGGCAAGACCATCGCCGCGCTGAAGGACGAGTACCGCATCGGCGTCATGGAGGCCGATATCGACTCCGACGTGGACGCTGCGACCATTGAGAAGACCGGCGTCAAGGTCATCCAGCTCCACACCGGCGGCATGTGCCATCTGGACGCGGGCATGACGAAGCAGGGCCTGGAGGGTCTCGGCGTAGACGACGTGGATTTCGCTATCCTCGAGAACATCGGCAACCTGGTCTGTCCCGCGGAGTTTGACACCGGCGCCGTGAAGAACGCCATGATCCTCTCCGTCCCGGAAGGCCATGACAAGCCCCTCAAGTACCCGCTCATGTTTTCTATCTGCGACGTGCTGCTCATCAACAAGATCGACGTGCTGCCCTACTTCGATTTCGATATTGACAAATGCAGGGAGTATGTCTGGCGGCTCAATCCGAAGATGAAGATCATCCCCATCTGCGCCAGAACCGGCGAGGGCATCGACGAATTTGCCGACTGGCTCCGCGCGGAGATCAACGCCTGGAACGGACAATAAAAAAGCACGCGGCAGGTCATACGGCCTGCCGCGTTTCCGTCATCTTCGCCAAAGATGCGACAGAAGACTTGTATATTTTTTCGGGTTTGCTGAAAATAGACCTTTTAGCACTTTACCTGTTGACAGTGGTAAAGTGATGTGCTACCATGCAGTCAAAGTGAATCGCTTAGATAGAGGCGCGGTATCCATCAGTACCCCGCAGCAAGGGCAGGCAGCCGCTGCGGAGAAAAGGGGAGATCGCCGAAGGACCGGACAGGGGCCTGCGTGGCCGGTTCTGGGCCGCCCGAAAAGATTGGACGGACTGTCACAAGACTTTGTGGAGCGCTATCGAAAACATCGGAAAGGGCTGAAGCCTGTACCTTGATTTTCCATGGACCGCTTGCAAAGCGGTTCATTTTCATTTTCCCGACCGGCGGGGAATAACTGCCGGAGAGTATAAAGCTCAGAAAGGAACACTATGAGAAGAATTCTTGCAATTGCGCTGACCATGCTGCTGATGCTGTCCCTGTCCGTTACCGCCTTCGCGGCGGAGGTTCCCAGCGGCGTGGAAGACGGCGTGCTCACCATCGCGATGGAATGTGCCTACGCCCCCTACAACTGGACCCAGTCCGACGACTCCAACGGCGCCGTCCCCATTTCCAACGTCCCCGGCTCCTACGCAAACGGCTATGACGTCATGATCGGCAAGAAGATCTGCGAGGCCAACGGCTGGCAGCTCGAGGTCATCCAGTCCGACTGGGACTCCCTGGTTCCCGGCGTCCAGACCGGCACCTTTGACGCGGTTATCGCCGGTCAGTCCATGACCGCCGAGCGCGCCGAGCAGGTCGACTTTGCGGGCCCCTACTTCTACGCCACCATCGTCTGCCTCACCACCAAGAACAGCCCCTACGCAAATGCCAAGGGTCTTGCCGACCTGGCCGGCGGCTCCTGCACCGCGCAGATCGCCACCATCTGGTATGACACCTGCCTGCCCCAGATCACCGGCGCGAACATGCTGACCGCCGCCGAGACCGCCCCCGCGATGCTCATGGCGCTGGAGACCGGCATGGCCGACTTCGTATGCACCGATATGCCCACTGCCCAGGGCGCTGTGGCCGCCTACCCCGACATGGTCATCCTTGACTTCTCCGGCACCGACGGCGACTTCCAGTTCACCGAGCAGGAGCGCGCGGAGAATGTAAACATCGGCATCTCCATGATGAAGGGCAACACCGTCCTGCACGAGGCCATCGACAGCGTTCTGTCTACGATGACCGTCGAGGACTTCAACGAGCTCATGGCCCACGCCATCGAGATCCAGCCCCTGAGCGAAGACTGATTTGCAGAGCCGGAAAACGATTTGAACCGTAGCGGCCGACGCTTATCACGCGGCCCAACGGTATCTACAAAGGAAATGCATATTTTGGGCGAATACGGACGAAAACAGTTCGTATTCGCCCAAAACTGTACATTATATATTCATCCCGCGCACGGGCCGCCAAGGGTGTCGGCCCCTACTTTCGCGGTAACGTCTAATACTTGTCATCTCGAGCGGAACGAAGTGGAGTCGAGAGATCTGAAAACCAAGATACCTGAACGGAATAGATCTCTCCACTCGCTTCGCTCGGTCAAGATGACATGTCAAGTTTTAACTGGGACAAAATACTATTTTCGCCATCAAGGAGAGCATAACCACATGAACAAGTTTGCACAGCTCGCGGCGGATATTGCCAAGCTTTGGGCCAAATACGGCGCGGCCTATCTGAGCGGCATCGAGAACACGCTGATCCTCGCCCTTGTCGGCACGGTGATCGGCTGCGTGATCGGTTTTGTCTGCGGCGTGCTGAATACGATTCCCTACAGCAAGAGCGACCACCCGCTCAAGCGCTTTTTCCTCGGCCTGATCCGCGTCGTCATTCGGATCTATGTGGAGGTTTTCCGCGGCACGCCCATGGTGCTCCAGGCGGTTTTCCTCTATTACGGCCTGCCTTATTTTACCAACAACAGCATGAAATTCACCTCCGTCTGGGCGGCGGCGATCGTGGTCGTCTCCATCAACACGGGCGCTTACATGGCGGAATCGGTGCGCGGCGGCATTATCTCCGTCGACCCCGGCCAGACCGAGGGCGCCAAGGCCATCGGCATGACCCATGTGCAGACCATGACAAGCGTGATCCTTCCCCAGGCGCTGCGCAACATCATGCCCCAGATCGGCAACAATTTCATCATCAATGTCAAGGATACCTCCGTCATGTTCATCATCGGCTTCCCGGACTTCTTCGCCGCGCACCGCGCGGCTGTCGGCGCAAGCTATCTGTACTTCCCCTCAGCTACGGTGGAGATGATCGGCTACCTGACCATGACGCTGCTGGCCTCCTTCCTCCTGCGCTGGATGGAAAAGAAGATGGACGGCTCCTCCAGCTATGAACTGGTACAGGTCGACCAGCTTACCATGACGGCGGGCACTTACAGTTTCCCTGACCATAGCTCACCCTTTGACGAACGCAATCCCGAGGCGGTCAAGAGCATGCAGCGCGAGGCTCTGCGCCGTCAGGTTGAGCGGGAGGTCGCCGAAAGGGAAGGACAGCGGCTCAATGAGCAGCGGCGTGAGAGCCACAGCAAACAGAAGGGAGGGGAGCGCTGACATGAACGAGAGCATTCTGCAAATCAATCATCTCTCTAAGACCTTCGGGACCAATCAGGTTCTCAGGGATATTGACTTCACGGTTGAGGCGGGCGACGTGATCAGCATCATCGGCGCCTCCGGCTCCGGCAAATCGACGCTCCTGCGCTGCATCAACCTTCTGGAAATCCCGACCTCGGGCGAGATCCTGTACCATGGGCGCAACATCCTCACACGCGGCACCAACGCCCCGGCCTACCGCGCCCACGTCGGGATGGTCTTCCAGTCCTTCAACCTCTTCAACAACATGACTGTACTGGAAAACTGCGTCGTCGGTCAGGTGCGGGTGCTCAAGCGCAACCGCGAAGAAGCCCGCGCCCACGCGATGGAGTACCTGGAGCGGGTCGGCATGGCCCCGTATATCAACGCGCGGCCCCGGCAGATCTCCGGCGGACAAAAGCAGCGCGTCGCCATTGCGCGCGCCATGGCCATGGATCCCGAGGTTCTGCTCTTTGACGAGCCTACCTCCGCCCTCGACCCGGAGATGGTGGGCGAGGTGCTGTCCGTTATGAGGGCCCTGGCGGAGAGCGGCATGACCATGCTGGTCGTCACGCATGAGATGGCCTTTGCCCGCGACGTCAGCAACCGCGTCGTCTATATGAACGGCGGCGTGATCTGCGAGCAGGGCAGCCCCGAGCAGCTTTTCACGAATCCGAAGCGCCCCGAGACGGTGGATTTTCTGATGCGCTTCCGCAAAACCTGACCGGAAATGACGGACGTCCCGCAGGGGCGTCCGTCAATGTGTAGACAAACCCTCCCCCGTCATTCCGAGCCAGTGCGCACACTGGCGTGGGAATCCGCATCTCCCAGCGGCCAGCCCAAGAATTGCCTTTTTTCAACGGGTTTGCACCACGAAAGGAAGACGGATTGCCACACCAGTGACGTCGGTCACTGGTTCGCAATGACGAAAAACGGACTTTGTCTACAGTCTGACGGGCGTCCCGCAGGGGCGTCCGTTGTTGCTTTTCTCCAATCCCGTCTTTCAAAATCTATGATATACACAAAAAAGCGGAAGTACCTTGTGAAAGATTGTCAAAAACAGAGGAAATCCTTTGTGCGTATTGACAGGGCCGCAAAAGCAAATTATAATGCAGACAATTGAATCAGCAATAGAGGCGCGGGCCTTAAGAGTAACCGAGTCGGAGACAGTACAGTCGCCTGACGATTCGGCCAAAGGAAGTCCCGCCGAAACCCGGCGTCATGTACTGGACGTTTGGCAGTTGGGATGCAGTCGAACAGGCTGCATACTCCTACATGCAAAATGTAGAGGAGCTATTGACTCATCGAAGGCTTTGAGGCAGTGGTTTCCGACCACTGCTTTTCTCTTTTTTGAACGGTGAGATCGACTATTGCACGGATTCAAAATAAAAAAGAGGAGTGCAAAATCATGATCGACTTTCTCAACTGGTTCGCCTACGACGTTCTCTGGGGGCTGCCCCTGATCGTGCTGATGGTCGTCACCGGCCTCTATTTCACCATTCGCTCCGGTTTCTTCCAGTTCCGCTATTTCGGGCGGATCTGGAGCCACACCGTCGGCACACTATTCCACCGCACAACCGACGCCGGCACGCAGAATCGCGAGGGCATGCTCAGTCCTTTCCAGGCGATCGTCACTGCCGTCGGCGGCACGGTCGGCTTCGGCAACATCGCGGGCGTGGCCACCGCAGTTGCGGCCGGCGGCCCCGGCGCGGTGTTCTGGATGTGGGCAACGGCGGCCCTCGGTATGATCCTCAAGCAGGTCGAGGTCACGCTGGGCCTCTACTACCGGCGGCATAAGCCCAACGGCGATACCTACGGCGGCCCCACCTACTACATGGAGCTGGGGCTGGGAGACAAGAGGCACTGGGGCAAGCTCTGGCTGATTCCCGCCGTGATCTTCGCCATCGGCATCTTTTCCACCTTCTTCGTGACATCCTCCACGCTCACCGCCTCCCAGGTGGTGGCGGGCGCGCTGAACCTCAGTGAGGTGCAGCTCGGCGGCATGACCGTCGACGGCATCATCCTCGTCGGCGTCGGCATCACGGTGCTCGGCTATCTGATCACCAGCGGCGGCACCAAGGGCGTTGCCAGGATCTTCTCCAAGCTCGTCCCCATCATGAGTCTTGTGTACATCGTCATGGGCATCGTGATGATCCTCGTGAATCTTCCCCGCGTGCCCGCTGCTGTCGCCGCCATCTTCACCAACGCCTTCACCGGCACGGCAGCCATCGGCGGCTTCGCAGGCTGCGCGGTGAGCCAGATGGTTCGCGTCGGCATGGCCCGCGCCGTATATTCCAACGAGGCCGGCTGGGGCACCTCGCCCATGATCCATTCCTCCGCCAAGACCATCCATCCCGTCGAGCAGGGACTCTGGGGCTCCTTTGAGGTCTTCTTCGACACCTTCGTCATCTGCTCGATTACGGCGCTCTCCGTCATTCTCAGCGGCGCCTGGACAGACGGCACCAACGGCGGCACCCTGGCTCTGAGCGCCTTTGCACAGGGCTTCGGCCAGATCGGCGCCTACCTGCTGGCGCTCGTCATGGTCATCTTTACGGTCACCACCTCGGGCGGCTGGTTCACCTACTACCTCGCGATTCTCGAGCATATCGGCAAGGATGATTCCCAGTGGAAGAAGATCCTCATGAAGGTCTTTTACGCGGTTCGTGCTCTGCCCGGTCTTCTGTGGACGATCTACCTCGTCAAGACCAATAACCAGGGCTTCATCTGGACGGTTGTGGATATCACGTCCGCCATCCCGACCTTTGTCAACGTCGCGGTCATCCTGATCCTCTCGGGCGACTATTTCCGCCTCCTCAAGGATTACAAGGCCCGCTTCATGAACATCGGCACGGTGGACGAGTCCGCCGCCCTCTTCTACGAGGATGAAAGAGAGGTCGCGACGCTGTGAAAACGATCTTCTATAACGGCTGTGTCTATACCGGGGAAGCGTCTCTCCGACAGGCGTTTCTGATAGAAGACGACCATATATCCGCCGTCGGCACGGACGCGGAGATCCTGACCCTTGCCGACGGAGAGACGGTTTGCACGGATCTGGGCGGACGCTTTGTCTGCCCGGGCTTCAACGACTCGCACATGCACCTGCTGAATTTCGGTCAGGCGCTGAACATGGCGCAGCTTGCGCAGCATACCGACAGTCTCTCCGGCATGATGGCATATCTGAGGGACTACGCCGCCGGGCATCCCCCGCGGGAAGGCCGCTGGCTGCTCGGCCGCGGCTGGAACCAGGACTATTTCTCGGACGTCTCCCGTATGCCGAACCGGGCCGATCTGGACGCGATCTCCACGGAGATCCCCATCGTGATCACCCGCGCCTGCGGCCACTGCTGCGTTGTCAATTCCCGCGTGCTGGAGATCGCGGGCATCACCGCGGACACCCCCTCACCCGCAGGCGGGACGGTCGGGATCGAAAACGGCGCGCCGGACGGACGCCTGTTTGACAACGCGATGGACATGCTGACGCCTTTTATCCCGCTGCCGGATAAGGAAGAGCTGAAGGACATGATTCGTCTGGCCTGCCGGGCGCTGAACAGCTACGGCGTGACGAGCTCCCAAAGCGACGATTACTGCGTTTTTCGCGCCGTCCCCTTTGAAACCGTCAACGCGGCTTATCGGGAACTGGAAGAGAGCGGGGAGCTCACCGTGCGCGTGTATGAGCAGGCGAACTTCACGACGCTGCCCGAGCTGCGGCGCTTTGTGGAGGCCGGGAACGTCACCGGCAGCGGCAGTCCGCTCTTCCGGATCGGCCCGCTCAAAATGCTGGGCGACGGAGCGCTGGGCAGCCATACCGCGCACCTCTCCCGCCCTTATGACGATCTGCCGGAGACCAGCGGCTTCTCCCTGTTCAGCGCGGAGCATATGAACGCCATGGTGTCCTACGCCAACGCTCACGGCATGCAGGTCGCCATTCATGCCATCGGTGATGCCTGCCTGGATCAGGTGCTGAACGCTGTCGACCTCGCCCTGCGGGAACATCCGCGCGCGGATCACCGCCACGGCGTCGTGCACTGCCAGATCACGCGTCCCGACCAGCTCCGACGCATCCGTGAGCTCAACATGCACGTCTACGCCCAGTCGATCTTCCTCGACTATGACAACCATATTGTAGAAAACCGCGTCGGGCCGGAGCTTGCCGCCAGCAGCTACCGCTGGAAGACGCTGATGGATGGCGGCGTCTCCGTCTCCAACGGCTCGGACTGCCCGGTGGAGCTGCCGGACGTGATGCGCGGCATCGAGTGCGCCGTGACGCGCACCTCCATCGACGGCACCGGCCCCTATCTGCCGGAGGAGGCCTTCACCGTGCGCGAGGCGCTGGACAGCTTCACGATCCGCGGCGCGGAGGCCAGCTTTGAAGAGAACAGCAAGGGCCGCATTGCGCCGGGCTATCTGGCGGATTTCGTTGTTCTGAGCGAAAATCCCTTCGCGGTCGAGCCGCGTGAGCTGCACAATATCGCGGTACAGGCTTGTTATCTCGGCGGCGAACGCGTGTACAGCGCGTGAAAACACAGAGCATCTAAAAGCAGCGCCTTCATCATTTGGTGAAGGCGTTGCTTTTTGCGCAATGGAAGTGTAAAATACGTTCATCAAATCAAGCGGGAGGCCATCAATATGAAAACACGCATTGAAATCGTACAGGGCGATATTACAAAACAGAACGTGGACGCCATCGCCAACGCCGCCAACACTACGCTTCTGGGCGGGGGAGGGGTGGACGGCGCCATCCACCGCGCCGCCGGCCCGGAGCTGCTGGATGAGTGCCGCACGCTGCACGGGTGCAGAACAGGCGAGGCCAAGCTCACGAAGGGCTACCGCCTGCCCGCAAAATATGTCCTTCATACTCCCGGCCCCGTCTGGCACGGCGGAAGGAACGGTGAGGCAGAACTGTTGAAATCATGTTATGTAAACTGCTTGCGGCTTGCAAGCGAGCACGGCTGCAAGACGGTGGCCTTTCCCTCCATCAGTACCGGCGTCTATCATTTCCCGCTGGATAAGGCTTCCGCCATTGCCATCGGCGCGATCGCGGAATATCTGGAGGCCCATCCGGAGATCGAGCTTGTGCGCATGGTCTGCTTTGACGCACGCACCAAAGAATACTACGACGAGGCTCTCACCGATTGGGAGAAGAACGCATGAGGCGGCGCGGCGGCATCAGTATCCAGTACAATTCCCCGGTAGTGCTGACTTTCGCGCTTCTGAGCCTCGGCGTGCTGTTTCTCGACCGTTTCACCGGCGGGAGAAGCACGCATGCGCTGTTCAGCGTTTACCGATCCTCTTTTCGGGATCTTGGCACCTACCCCCGCTTCATCCTCCATGTGCTGGGACATACGGGCTATTCGCACTACATCAATAACATGATGATGATCCTTGTAGTCGGCCCGCCGCTGGAGGAGCGCTACGGCAGCCGCCCGCTCTTCTGGGCGATCTTCCTCACGGCGCTCGTCTCTGGACTGGTACACTGGCTGTTCTTTCCCGGCACGGCGCTGATGGGCGCGTCGGGGATCGTGTTCATGATGATCGTCATGTCGTCCCTCTCCGGCATGCGGGAGGGCTGCATCCCGCTGACGCTGATCCTTGTGCTGGTACTCTATATCGGCGGCGAGGTTGTCAACGGCGTCACACTGGCAGACAATGTCTCCCAGCTCACGCATATCATCGGCGGACTCTGCGGCGCCTTTCTCGGCATGAGCATGCGGAGGTGAGCAGATGGAGGCACTCATGGTCAGCGCCTGCCTCATGGGTTTCAACTGCAAGTACAACGGCGGGAACAACGCCCTGCCGCCGGAGGCGCTGGAGGCGCTGAAGCGGCGCTATCGCCTGATCCCGGTCTGCCCGGAGGCTGCGGGCGGATTGCCCACACCCCGTGTCCCGAGTGAGCGCAGGGGAGGGTGGGTCATAACGCGTGACGGACGCGATGTGACGGAGGCATTCCAAAAGGGAGCGGAGATTGCGTCAAGGCTAGCGGGAAAGTATCAGATCCGCCGCGCCCTGCTCAAGAGCAACAGTCCCTCCTGCGGCAGCGGAACGGTATACGACGGGAGCTTTTCGGGTATACTTATTCGCGGCGACGGGATAACAGCTGCGGTTTTAAAAGAAAGAGGCGTCGAAATTACAGACAATTTTCAGGAATTGCTTGTCCCTTGAAGCGCAATATTTCACCATTTTTAAGCATTATTTACTTGACAATGGGGCCTGGCGGACATACAATATGATCGTATATTATACATTATTCATTGTTCAATAACCGGATCGCTTGTGGTACAGCGTATCAACAGAGAGAGGGGTATTCATGGAATTAACAAAAAGTGAACTTGAAATCATGAATGTGATATGGGGCGCCGGAAGACCCCTTACCCGAGGGGAGATTCTGGATCTGTCGGTAGATAAAAATTGGAAGGACAATTCGATTCATATTCTTCTCAATCGTCTCCTCGCAAAAGGCGCGCTGACGGAGAGCGGCTTTGCCCGCAGCGGAAAGTCCTACGGCAGGCTGTACGAGGCCACCCTGACAGGGGAGGATTATTACGCAGAGAATGTCTTCCATGGCGGCCCGGATCGCATCAGGATGCTCTTTGATGCGCTTCTCAGAAATCCGGAGTTGAATCGGGAGCTGCTGGATGAGCTTTCGCAGAAGCTTGAGGCAAAAAAGGCTTTCCTGAAATAAAGAGGAACCGGCGGGCTGAATGCCCGCCGGATTTTTTTGATGAACAACAAAACCTCTGCCTTTCGACAGAGGTTCATTTTGGAGGCGCCACCCGGACTTGAACCGGGGGTCAGGGATTTGCAGTCCCGTGCCTTACCACTTGGCTATGGCGCCGAATACTCGATTTCCGGACATAATGTCCGGAAATCGGTTTTTTCTGGAGCGGCTTACGAGGCTCGAACTCGCTACCTCCACCTTGGCAAGGTGGCGCTCTACCGGATGAGCTAAAGCCGCAGATGGTGCCTCAGGCCAGAGTCGAACTGGCGACACGCGGATTTTCAGTCCGCTGCTCTACCTACTGAGCTACCGAGGCATTTCGCGTGAGAGGAAGCATGGTGGGAACAACTGGACTCGAACCAGTGACCCCCTGCTTGTAAGGCAGGTGCTCTAACCAGCTGAGCTATGCTCCCGCGTCACAGCTTTGTCATAATACTAAAGATTGCCGGATTTGTCAAGAAGAATTTCAAATTTTCTCAATCTTTTTATTCAGCGCTTGCAGCTCTTCCGGGCTGAAGCTGTATTCCCTGTCGCAGAACTGGCAGGAAACGGAGATGTCCTTTCCTTCGGCAATGATCTCGTCAAGCTCCTTCGGGTCGATGACGGTCAGCGCCTGCTCCACACGCTCCCGGCTGCAGTAGCAGCGGTACTCCACCGGGTACTCGCCCACGGTATGCCAGTCAAAGCCCGCAAGCACCTGGCGGAACAGCGCTTCTTCTCCGTCCTCGTCCAGCACGGTGGTGAGCTGATCCATCATGAAGATGTTGTCCTCCAGCTTTTCGATCAGCGCGTCCTCCGCGCCCGGCATAAGCTGCACGATAAAGCCGCCCGCCGCGCGGATCGAGAGATCCGTGTCCACCAGCACACCCAGGGCGCAGGCGGAGGGCACCTGCTCGCTCTCCAGCAGGTAGGTTGTCAGATCCTCGGCGATCTCGCCGCTGACAAGCTCCACGGAGCCGATGTACGGTTCCCGCATGCCGAGATCGCGGCTCACGGTCAGCATGCCGTCCCGGCCCACCGCGCCGCCGACATCCAGCTTCCCGTCGGATCGCAGCGGCAGCTCACAGCGCGGGTTTTCCACATAGCCGCGCACGTTGCCCTCGCAATCCGAAACAGCGACGACGCTGCCGATCGGCCCGCCGCCGTTAATGCGGATGGTGAGCGTGGCTTTTTCCTCCTTCATGGCCTGTCCCAGAAGGGACGCGCCGCACAGCGTCCGTCCCAACGCGGCGCAGGCGGTGGGGGAGAGGCCGTGGATCTGTCTCGCCCGCTCTACCGTGTCCTTTGCGGTGATAACGGCCATCTTGATGAAGCCGTCGGCCGCAGTTGCTCGAATGATTTTATCCATGACTGTTCCTTTTCGCAATAATATAGAGTCTTCCGGCCCCGCCCTGGGGGCCGTCTTGGCGGAGGCACACATTTTCAAAGCCGGACTTTTCCAGCAGCAGCTTCAAAGCCTCCGGTTCGTGCGCGTACTCGATATGTTCCTCACCGCTGCGCTCCCACAGGCGGCCGCGGCGCGTAAAGAGATCCATGCCGTAAACCAGCCCGCCGAGCTTATCGTCAAAGTCCGCCCGCCAGAGGCACAGCACATCCTCCTTTTCATCCACAAACACCTGCCCGTCGAGGGAGCGGAGAAATTCGGGTGTGCGGATATCAAAGACCAGCAGTCCGCCCGGACGGATAAACAGGTGCAGACGCCGAAAAACCTCCCCCAGCGCATCGAGAGAAATATAGTTGAAGCCGTCGAGACAGCAGACCGCGGCGTCCACCGTGCCGTAGAGATCCAGCTCCTCCGCACTCTGGCAGAGGAAGAGGGGAGGCGTCCTGCATGGCAGCTGCTTGGCCTGCGCCTGCATAAGCATCTCCACCGAGCGATCCGCCGCGATCATCTCATAGCCGCGCCCGGCGAGCTCCCACGTCATGGAGCCGGTGCCGCAGCACAGATCGAGAAGAAGGCGGAATTCGCCCCCGTCGGCGGCGAATTCCGCTTCATAGAAATCCGCGATGGCGGGATAGGGCACGTCCCCCGTCAAGCTGTCGTACCAGGGGGCGAGCGCATCATAGCAGTTCACTTTTCCTGTTCCTTCAGGCGCTCAAATACCACGGCATAGCCGCCCTTGCCGTATTGGAGGGAGCGATTGACGCGGCTGATGGTCGCACTGGAGGCGCCGGTCTGTGCCAGAATGTCATTGTAGATCATCCCCTCGTTGAGACAGGCGGCAACCTGATAACGCTGTTCCATGGCCATCAGCTCGGACACGGTGCACAGATCGTCAAAAAAACGCATACACTCGTCCATGGTCTTCAGGGAAAGGATTGCCTCATACATTTTCTCGTTGCGGGGCTTACGGGAAAGCTTATTCATGATGACCTCCGTCTGTTTCGGCTTGTGATCAACTGATAATCATACTTTACATCGTTACACTGAAAAAGTAAAGAGGAAGATTGTTAAGTTTATTGAAATTTAGCGGCCTGTCATACAATCCCACTTGCGGTTTTTCCCGCGCCATACTATAATAGACTGGACAAAGAGCGGGAGAGGACTCCCACGGAAAGGAGGGGCCATGTTGAACGTATCTTTACCTGTAAGCATGACTGTATTATGGCTTGCTGCGGCGATCATTCTGCTTGTCATTGAGGGGCTTGCGCCCGGACTGGTTTCCATCTGGTTTGCCCTGGGCGCGCTGGCTGCCATGATTTCGTCCATGCTTGGGGCGCCGTTCTGGCTGCAGCTTGTGTGGTTTTTCCTGGTGTCGATTGCGACCCTGCTCCTCACGCGGCCGCTTGCCCGAAAATATGTCAACGGCAGGGCCGTACATACCAACGCCGATATGGCCATCGGACAGGACTGCGTCGTGACAGAGGAAATCGACAACGTACTGGGCACCGGCGCGGTGAGCGTCGGCGGAAAGATCTGGACTGCCCGTATGACAGAGCCGGACGGAAAAGCCCCACAGGGCGCGGTACTGCGTGTCCAGCGGATTGAGGGCGTCAAGCTGATTGTGGAAGAAAAACATGAAACTGAGGAGGTAAATGTATGAACTCTATGATTGTTGGTGCGGTTATTCTGTTTGTGCTTGTCATTATCTGCGTGCGCTGCATCCGTATCGTGCAGCAGGCGAAGGCTTATGTCATCGAATTCCTCGGCGCTTACAAGACGACGTGGAACGTCGGTATTCACTTCAAACTCCCCTTTGTGGAGCGTATTGCCAAGGTCGTTTCCCTCAAGGAGCAGGTTGCGGACTTCCCGCCCCAGCCCGTGATCACGAAGGACAACGTCACCATGCAGATCGACACCGT
>CADAPH010000008.1 GCA_902789745.1 Oscillospiraceae bacterium
CCGCGCGGTCTCCGTGATCTCGGTTTTAACCGTACCCCGGTCGGCGGTATAGCGCTTCTCCCGCCGGAGCGCCGTGGCAAAGGGCTTCTCCTCCGAGCCTGTCAGCAGGGTCTCCGCGCCCAGCGTGAGCGCCCAGCTTCCGTCTGTGCTGCGGGTGATTTGCAAATCATCTTCCCCTTTCGATCATCAGAATATATTCGTACGATTTATCTATGATATAGCAGTATGCATTAAGAAACATCTTATTTTTTAAGTTTACTTCCGGCGCTCTTTTTTGTCAATTGACGAAGCGCCCTATAATCTGGCGGTATTTTTGTCGAGTATTCTGCCGACGATCTGGATAAAACCCTCGGCGTAGCGGGGCAGCTTTTCGTCCTTTCGCCAGCATGCGTAGAGGTGGCGCTTGTTTTCGTAGTCCATCAACGGGTAGAAGACCCCGCCGCGCCGGGCGTAGTCGTCCACAAAAATATCCGAGCAGAGCATGCACGCCCCCGCCTGTACCGCCACGCGCTTGGCGACCTCCAGCGAATCCGTTTCCAACAGGATCTGCGGCTTCATGCCGCTTTCGTGAAAGAGCGCGTCCTGCACCACCCGGACGCTGTGGCCGGGCTTGAGGGAGACGAAGGCGTCCTCCCGGATCATGTTGAGGGAGATGGGCGTGCCGGGTGGGAGCTGCTGCGCGATGGCCGCGCCCTTGCCCGCAAGAACCCCGACTACCTCCTTCTCGATGAGGGTATAGGACAGCAAAGGGCTGACCGATTCGATGGCCGCGAGGGCAAGGTCGATCTCCCCGTCTTCCAGAAGCTGCTCGAGCCTGGCGCTTCCCTCCTCGCACAGCTCGATGGAGACCTTCGGGTACTGCATCGTAAACCACGGCAGCGCCACCGGCAGGATCTGGATGGCGCGCTGCACGCTGATGCCGAGGCGCAGCAGGCCGCTGTTCTCCTGACGGATCTCGCGCAGCTCATTTTCCAGACGCTCATTGGCGGCGAGCATGGTTTTTGCCGCCTGGAGATACTTCTCCCCCGCGTAAGTCAGACGCAGCGGGGAGACTGTGCGGTCAAAGAGCGTGACGCCGTATTCACTCTCCACCTGGCGCACCATCTGGCTGAGCGAGGGCTGGCTGACATAGAGTTTTTTGGCAGCCGCGGTAATGTTTCCCTCCCGCGCAATGGTCTGGATATACAGGGCCTGCTTCAGGTTCATAAGCTTTTTCCTCCTGCCGGGCATTTTTTGACTTTTCTGTGAATAACCATAGTTTTTTCTTTATGATTATATAATGTATTCATTATGTTTGTCAAGCGATATAAGTTTTTCGTTATAGCGCTTTCGACAAAAAGGCATTTGCGCGCAGGGCGATAGAATGGTAAAATCTTAACATCGCGAGATTTGTTTTCCTTTACTAATTTGCAAGGAGGATTGAGAAGACATGGAGATTCTGAAACCCGCGATGGCGGGAACCCTCGAATCCAGCGACGCCCAGGTCATGGTAGAGCCGGGTGAGGACGGGATCGAGCTTACGCTTGAGAGCAGCGTCATGAACCAGTACGGCCGTCAGATCAAGGCCACCGTTCTCGAAACCCTGGAGCGCCTCGGCGTGGAGAACGCCCGCGTCGCCGTCGTCGACAAGGGCGCGCTGGACTGCACCATCAAGGCCCGCGTGGAGTGCGCGGTATTCCGCAGCTGCGGCCAGTCCGCAGAAAATATTCCCTGGGGAGGTGCGATCAGATGATCCCACGTCCCAGACCCGAACGCTTCCGCCTGCGCCGCACCATGATGTTCATGAACGCGCAGAAGCCCGGACTCATCAAGGACGCCTACATCTACGGCGTCGACAGCATCATGCTCGACCTCGAGGACGCGGTCGCCGAAAACCAGAAGGACGCGGCCCGCTTTTCCCTCTATCATGCCCTGAAAACCATCGACTACGGCGATACCGAGGTCATTGTCCGCATCAACGGCCTGGACACCCCCCACTGGCAGGAGGATATCCGCGTCTGCGTGGCGGGCGGGGCCGACGGCATCCGCATCGCCAAGTGCGAGAGCGCGCAGGACGTGCTGACGGTCGAGAAAGCCGTGGAAGCGGCTGAGGAGGAGTTCGGCGTCGAGAAGGGCCGCACCCTTCTGATGGCCGCGCTCGAGAGCCCCAAGGGCATCCTGAACGCCTACGAGATCTGTGCCGCCTCTCCCCGCATGTTCGGCGTCGCCATCTCCGGCGGTGACTTCCGCAAGTGCATGCAGACCAAGCCCCAGCGCGACGGCGTGGACATGCTGGCCGCCCGCGGCCAGATGCTGATCGCGGCCCGCGCCGCCGGCATCCAGTGCTTCGACACCGTGTTCACGAACCTCGACGACCAGGAGGGCTTCGAGGCCGAGGTTCTGCAGAACAAGGCCATGGGCTTCGACGGCAAGAGCCTCATCAACCCCAAGCAGATCCGCTTCGTGCACGAGGTTTTCGCGCCCACCGAGAAGGAGATCATCCAGGCCGAGAAGATCGTCCGCGCCTACCGCGAGCAGAGCGCCGCGGGCGTCGGCGTCTTCACCGTCGACGGCAAGATGATCGACATTGCCTTCATCCCCGGCGCTGAGAGAACGCTGAAACTTGCCCGCGCCTGCGGACTTTGGGAGGGAGATCTGGTATGAAAAACGCAGTAGGCAGAGAGATTCCCGATTTCCTGCTGACCAACGGCAAGGAAGTCTATCAGGGAAAGAATTACATGGACGGCAAGTACATCCAGAAGGCCGCCCCCAAAACCAAACGCTATGAGAAGCCCCAGGAGAGCAAGATCGTCGAGAGTCTGGCCGAGGCCCTGAAGCAGTGCGGCGCGAAGAGCGGCATGACCTTCAGCTTCCACCACCATCTGCGCGACGGCGACTTTGTGGTCAACATGGTCATGAAGGCCGCCATCGAGGAGCTGGGGCTTGAGGATCTGACCATTGCGGCGTCCTCCCTCGGCTCCGCCCACGACCCCATCGCCGATTACATTGAGCAGGGCAAGGTCGTCGGCATCCAGACCAGCGGCATCCGCGGCCGGATGGGCGAGGTCGTGTCCAAGGGCAAGCTCAAGACCCGCGCCATCATCCGCAGCCACGGCGGACGTCCCCGCGCCATCGAGGCTGGCGAGGTCCATATCGACATCGCCTTCATCGCGGCTCCCACGAGCGACTGCGTCGGCAACTGCCGCGGCATCGGCGGCAAGTCCAACTGCGGCTCCATGGGCTACGCCATGACCGACGCCAAGTACGCCGATCATGTCGTCGTCGTGACCGACTGCCTCGTGGACTTCCCGAACATGCCCGCGTCTGTGGAAGCGATCGACGTGGACGCGGTCGTGGTGGTCGACTCCATCGGCAACCCGAAGAAGATCGCCTCCGCCGCGGCGCGCATCAGCCAGAACCCGCGCGACCTCATGATGGCGGAGAACGTGGCGAAGGTCATCGCCTCCACGCCGTACTTTAAGGACGGCTTCTCCTTCCAGACCGGCGTCGGCGGCCCGTCGCTGGCGGCCAACCTCTTCCTCGAAAAGTACATGGACGAGCGCGGCATCAAGATGGGCTGGGCAATCGGCGGCATCTGCGGCCCGATGGTCGAGATGCTCAAGAAGGGCAAGGTCGGCAAGGTCATCGACGTGCAGGACTTTGACCTGGACGCCGTCAACTCCATCAACCAGACCCCGAACCACTTTGAAATGAGCGCGAGCCAGTACGCGAACCCCGCGAACAAGGGCGCGTTTGTCAACAAGCTCGACTTCGTGGTTCTCGCTGCCCTTGAGATCGACACCGGCTTCAACGTCAACGTCCTCACCGGCTCCGACGGCATCCTCCGCGGCGCGCCGGGCGGCCATCCCGACACCGCTGCCGGCTCCAAGGTCTGCGTCATCGTCACCCCGCTGATCCGCGGCCGCATGGCCACCGTGTGCGAACATGTCGTGACCGTCACCACTCCGGGCGACTGCGTGGACGTGCTCGTCACCGACTACGGCATCGCGGTCAACCCGCTGCGCCCCGACCTCATCGAGTGCCTCGACAACGCGGGCATCAAGCATGTCCCGATTGAGGAGCTCAAGGAGAAGGCGTACAGCATGGTCGGCAGACCCGACGACCTCCAGTGGGAGGACGAGGTCGTGGCCGTGCTCGAGGCCCGCGACGGCACCATCCTCGACGTGATCCGCAAGATCAAGCCGTATTCCCTTGAGGAAGACTGAGTTTGACCTTTATATCAAGAAAAAGGGGAATTCTTCATGAGTAATACCATCGTCGGCATCCTTGGCCTGCTGACCATTGCTGCCATTGTTATCACACTTTTTAAGAGCAAGACACAGCCCGCCATCGCCTTCATCGTATGGCCAACTATTCTTGCGCTGATCCTGGTCATCGGCGGCCGCCACAGCTTTGACGACATCGCCGCCATGATCAAGGCCGGCTTCAACAGCACCGGTCCGACCGCGGCCCTGTTCGTCTTCTCCGTTCTGTACTTTGGCATTATGACCGACGCCGGCATGTTCGACGTTATCATCGGCAAGCTGATGAAATATGTCGGCGACAACGTCATCGGCGTGTGCGTCGTCACCTGCATCATCGCGCTGGTCGGTCATCTGGATGGCGGCGGCGCTTCCACCTTCTGCATTGTCATCCCCTCCATGCTGCCCGTCTTCAAGCGCATGCACATGCGCCCGACCTCCCTGCTGCGCATCGCGGTCCTCGCGATGGGCGTTCTGAATCTCATGCCCTGGGCCGGCCCAACGATGCGCGCCGCCTCCGTTCTCGGCATTGAGGCCGGTGAGCTCTGGAAGACCATTCTTCCCGTGCAGGCCTTCGGTATCGTCCTCGCCCTCGCCCACGCGGTTCTGACCGGTATGCAGGAGAAGAAGCGCGGCGCGGGTCTGAACGGCCCCCTCGCCAAGATCGAGGGAGATGTTGAGCTTGAGATCGGCGCTGAGGTTGCCACCGCCGACAAGGAACTCGCGCGGCCCCAGCTCTTCCTCTTCAACATCTTTCTGACCATCGCCGTCATCGCCATGCTGATCTGGGACATCTTCCCCAGCTACTATCCCTTCATGATTGGCTGTGCCCTCGCCCTCTTTGTCAACTACGGCTTTACCGCCAAGATGCACAAGAAGATCATCAACCTCCATGCCGGTCCTGCCCTGATGATGTGCTCCACCCTGATGGGCGCGGCCGTCCTCATGGGCATCCTGACCTCCAGCATGGGCGCTGACGGCAAGGTCATCTCCGCCAAGGTCATGGAACTGCCTGCGGATGCGCTGCCCTCCGTGGTGCGTTGCCTTGCCAACATGGTCGCCGTCGTTCTGCCTCCCGCTCTCGGCAAGCAGCTGCCGCTGGTCATCGGCATTCTGTCCGTGCCTCTGGCTCTGGCCTTCGACACCGACTCCTACTTCTATGGCATGCTGCCCGTGGTCATCGGCATCGGCCAGGCCTTCGGCGTCGAAGCCCTGCCCATTGCGATCTCTATGGTCATCTGCCGCAACTGCGCCACCTTTATCAGCCCCATGGTTCCCGCGACCCTGCTCGGCATCGGTCTTGCCGACGTCGATATCAAGGATCATATCAAGGCGAGCTTTATGTACGTCTGGATCTTCTCCATTCTGTGCCTGCTCGTCGCCATGATCATCGGTATTATGCCCTTCTGATCTGCAAATCATTATGTAAACCCTCCTCCGGAAAACCGGAGGAGGGGCTTCCCATAATACGGGGGCTCTTTTCCCCGGCCGCCGGTGATCGTGCGGAAACCGCGAGGTAACCTGACCACAAGATATACCTCAAAGAGCGCGGAGAAGCGCAAATATTGTCAATCCTGCGCATTGACAAAAGAGGCCTTGGCGCATTATGATATCCTATAAAGACTCCCGCGCGGTTTTTCCATCCGCGCCGGATATTCGATAGAGCAAAAACATTTTCAGATAGCGAATAACAGAGGAGGTACGTATGAAGAAAGTACAGTTTACCGAAACAGTCCTTCGCGACGCAAGCCAGTCACTTGTCGCGACGAGGATGAGCTATGACCAGTTTGAGCCCATCCTCAAGACCATTGACCAGGCCGGCTACTACTCCGTGGAATGCTGGGGCGGCGCCACCTTTGACGTCTGCCTGCGCTTCCTGAACGAGGATCCGTGGGAGCGCCTGCGCAAGATTCGCGCGGCCATGCCCAACACCAAGCTGCAGATGCTGCTCAGAGGTCAGAATATTCTGGGCTACAAGCACTACAGCGACGACATCGTCCGTCGTTTCGTCCGCGCGTCCGTCCGCAACGGCATCGACATCATCCGCATTTTCGACGCTCTCAACGACGTGACCAATCTCAAGGTCGCCGTTGAGGAGACCGTCAAGTCCGGCGCCATCGCCTCCGGTGCGATCTCCTACACCACCTCCCCCGTACATACGCTGAAGAAGTATGTCGAGATGGTCAAGGAGCTCAAGCAGATGGGCGTCAGCACGATCTGCATCAAGGACATGGCCGGCATCATGAGCCCGAAAGAGGCCTATGACCTGGTCTCCGCCATCAAGGACGCGATCGACCTGCCCGTCGTCGTCCACACCCACTGCACCACCGGCCTCGCCTTTATGACCTATATGAAGGCCGTCGAAGCCGGCGCCGACGTCATCGACACCGCCATCTCTCCCTTCTCCGGCGGCACTTCCCAGCCCGCCACCGAGACCCTGGAGTACGTCTTCCGCCAGTACGGTTACGACACCGGCCTCGATCCCGAAAAGCTGCATGAGATCGCCACTTACTTTAAGCCCATCCGTGCCGAGTTCCTGGAAAAGGGTACGCTCAATCCCATCTCCATGGCTACCGATACCCAGTGCCTGACCTACCAGATCCCCGGCGGCATGCTCTCGAACCTCCTCAGCCAGCTCAAGAGCCTCAACTCCCTGGACAAGTTCGACCAGGCCCTGCTCGAGACGCCGCGCGTGCGCGCCGATATGGGCTATCCCCCGCTTGTCACCCCGACCTCCCAGCTCATCGGCACCCAGGCTGTGCAGAACGTCCTCGCGGGCGAGCGCTACAAGAACGTCGGCGCTGAGCTGAAGGCATACTGCCGCGGCGAGTACGGCCGTACCCCCGCCCCCATTGATCCCGAGGTTCAGGCCAAGATCCTCGGCGACGAGAAGCCCATCAAGGGCCGCTATGCCGATACCCTTCCCAAGGACATCTTTGAGAAGGCCCAGGCCGAGCTCGGCGATACCGCCAGATGCGAGGAAGATGTGCTCAGCTACATCTCCTTCCCGCCGGTCGCGGAGAAGTTCTTCGCCCAGCGTAAGGAGCAGGAAGAGAAGAAGGTCAAGTACTCCATCGTTTCTGTTGACTGAGACAGGAGGATTATACCGTGACTGATCTTGTAAACATTTCAATTCCCACCGCGGCCGGTTATGCCGTGCTGGGCTATCTGGTCGTCTTTCTCGGCCTCGTGATGCTGATGTGCGTCATCTTCGTCATGGGCAAGGTCATGCATAAGGAGACGCCCAAAGCAGCGCCCGCTGCCGCAGCGCCCGCTGCCGCGGCTCCCGCAGCGCCCGCCGTGAAGGCCGATCCGGCCCCCGGCTCCGCAGGCGATTTCAAGCTCTACAATACCGATCCCCGCGACGCCGCCATGGTTATGGCGATTGTAGCCGATACGCTCGGCAAGCCGCTCAACGAGCTGCGCTTTATTTCCATCAGGGAGGTCAAAGAAGATGAAGTATAAGGTAACGCTGAACAAGCGCGTTTATGAAGTAGAGGTCGAAGCGGGTGAAGCCATGCTGGTTGATGAGTACGACCTCAAGGCTCCCGCCGCCGCTGCCGCCCCTGCCGCCGCTCCCGTGGCTGCGGCTCCTGTCGCCGCCGCTGCCCCTGCCGCCGCTCCCGCCGCTCCCGCAGGCGGCGCTCTCGCCGCGGGCACCGTCGTCAAGAGCCCGATGCCCGGCAACGTACTGAAAATCAACGTCACCGTCGGTCAGAAGGTCAACGAGGGCGACGTGCTCCTGATTCTTGAGGCCATGAAGATGGAGAACGAGGTTGTCTCCACCAAGACCGGCACGGTCGCCCAGATCGTCGTCGATAAGGGTGCGGTCGTAGAGACTGATTCTCCGCTCGTCGTGATCGCATAAGGAGGCGCGTATGGATATACTCGGTGTCCTGCAAAAGCTGGGGGCTGAATCCGGCTTCGCCGCCTTTTTCCTGACAGACGGCGGTTGGAAAAACCTCGTCATGATCATCATTGCCTTCGGCCTGCTGTATCTCGGCATCGTCAGAAAGTTTGAGCCGCTGCTGCTCGTCGGCATCGCCTTCGGCTGCCTGCTGACGAACCTGAGCTACTTTGTCGGCATGGGCGCGAACGCTCTCTACCACCCCGAGATCTGGGAAGCCTTCCTCGATCATGCCAGCCCCTATTACCACAGCTACGGCTACATCATGCGTGAAGCCGGACTGCTCGACTTCTTTTACATCGGCGTCAAGGCCGGTATTTACCCCTCGCTCATCTTCATGGGTGTCGGCGCGATGACCGATTTCGGTCCCCTGCTTGCCAACCCCAAGAGCCTGCTGCTCGGCGCGGCGGCGCAGCTCGGCGTGTTCGTCGCCTTCTTCGGCGCGGTGCTGCTGGGCTTCACCGGCCCGCAGGCTGCCTCCATCGGCATCATCGGCGGTGCGGACGGCCCCACGGCCATCTTCCTCACCACCAAGCTCGCGCCCGAGCTTCTCGGCCCCATCGCCATTGCGGCCTATTCCTACATGGCCCTGATTCCCTTCATCCAGCCGCCCTTTATGAAGCTGATGACCACCGACAAGATGCGCACGGTCAAGATGGTGCAGAGCCGCGAGGTCTCCAAGACCGAGAAGATCGTCTTCCCGATCGTGGTCGCTACCTTCGTCATCCTGCTCCTGCCCTCCACTGCCCCCCTGATCGGCTGCCTGATGCTCGGCAACCTCTTCCGTGAGTGCGGCGTGACTGAGCGTCTGAGCGATACCGTGCAGAACGCGCTGATGAACATTGTCACCATCTTCCTCGCCACCTCCGTCGGCGCGACGATGGTCGCCCAGAACTTCCTGAACTGGTCCACCATCAAGATCGTCATTCTCGGCCTGATCGCCTTCTCGATCTCCACAGTGGGCGGTCTGTGCGGCGGTATTGTGATGTACAAGACCTCCGGCGGCCAGATCAACCCCCTGATCGGTTCCGCGGGCGTGTCTGCCGTTCCGATGGCCGCACGCGTTTCCCAGGACGTGGGCCGTCGGTACAACAAGAACAACTACCTGCTGATGCACGCCATGGGCCCCAACGTGGCCGGCGTCATCGGCTCCGCCATCGCGGCGGGCTTCCTGCTCTCCGTCTTCGGCTGATTCAGGAACCAACAAACAGCAAAGAACCCTCCGGGCCTTCACCCGGAGGGTTCTTTGCGCTTACAGCAGATCCTTATGTTCCTCGTAGAACTGGCGGTAATCCTTGAGCATGTATTTGAGGAGATTCGGGGTGTCGAGCTGGTAGGGGCATTTGCTGGCGCAGCTGCGGCACTCGAGACAGTCTTCGATTTTGTTCATCTTCGCCTGCCACTCCTCCGTCATGTACTGCTGCCAGGGAGAGCGGCGCAGCAGCCTGTCCATGCGGGCGCAGTTGCGGATCTCGATGCCGACGGGACACGGCATGCAGTAGCCGCAGCTCCGGCAGAAGGAGCCGGAGAGCTCCTGCCGCTCCTTCCTGATGAAGGCGTCAAGCTCCGCGTCCATCTTCGGGTCTTCCCGGTCGACCGCGAGCCACTGTTCCAGCTCCTCCATGCTCTGGATGCCCCAGATGGGAACCACGTTGTCGTAGAGGCCCATGAAGGCGTGGCAGGCGCGGACATTGGTCAGCATGCCGCCCGCGAGGCCTTTCATCGCGATATAGCCCATGTCGGCCTCTTTGCACTTGGCCGCCAGGGCGAGATCGCGCTCGGAAGAGATATAGCTGAAGGGAAACTGCATGGTCTCAAAGTACCCGGACGCGATGCAGTCCTCCGCAACGTTTACGCGGTGGGTGGTCACGCCGATATGGCGGATCCAGCCGCGCTCCTTCGCCTCCAGCGCCCCGGCGTAGGCGCCGTCGGGATCGTTGGGATCCGGGACTTCGGGCACCTGATGGAACTGGAAGAGGTCGATATAATCGGTCTTCATCATTTTCAGGCTGTTCTCGATGTGCCTGAGGACGCCCGCCTTGTCTCGCGCGGCGCTCTTGGTGGAGATCACGATCTGATCGCGCACATCCGCAAGGGCAAGGCCGATCTTCTCCTCGCTGTCGGTATAGGCGTTGGCAGTATCAAAATAGCGGATGCCGCCGTCAAAGGCCGCCTGCAGGAGCTTCACGGCGTAATCCTTGTCGCAGCGCTGTACCGGCAGGCAGCCCATGGCGGTCTTGGTGACGACGAGGCCGGTTTTTCCGAGTGTTAATGTTTTCATGTTGTCTCCCCTTTTATGTTTTCGTCATTATACTTTAGGAAGCCGAATCCCGCAATGCTCAGCCGTAATACGTCCTGTACCACTGCGCGAAACGCCTCAGCCCTTCGCGAATGTTGACGCCGGGGCGGAAGCCGTAATCTTCCTCGAGGCTCCTGCTGTCGGCATAGGTCACAGGCACGTCGCCCGGCTGCATGCCCACAAGCTCGCGGTGGGCTTCAAAATCGTAGTCCTCCGGCAGGATCCCGGCCCGCACCAGCTCCTCCTGCAGGGTGGATACAAAGTCCAGAAGGTTTTCCGGCTGACCGCCGCCGATGTTGTACACCGCATAGGGCGGGAGAGGCAGCCCGTCCTCGCCGACGGCTTTCTCGGGTGCGCCCTTCATCACGCGCACGATCCCCTCGACAATATCGTCAATGTACGTAAAGTCCCGCATACAGTTGCCGTAGTTGAAAATCTGAATTTTCCCTCCGGCGGCGAGCCGCTTTGTCGCGCTGTAATAGAACATATCCGGACGTCCGGCTGGGCCGTAGACCGTAAAGAAGCGCAGACCCGTGGAAGGGATATTGTAGAGCTTGGCATAGCTGTGCGCCAGGAGCTCGTCGCTCTTTTTGGTGGCGGCGTAGAGGCTGACCGGGTGATCGACCATATCTTCCGTGGAAAAGGGCACCTTTTTGTTGCCGCCGTAGACGCTGCTGCTGGAGGCGTAGACCAGATGCTCCACCGGGTAACGGCGGCAAGCCTCCAGAATATTGTAGAAGCCGATGATGTTGCTCTCAATATAGGCATCGGGGTGGTCGATGCTGTAGCGCACGCCCGCCTGTGCGGCGAGATTCACGACCACATCGGGGCGGTACGTCTCAAAAGTCTGCTTGACAAGCGCCTTGTCCGCGAGGTTGTCCCGGACGAACACATGCCTGACAGGGGAACGCGCCGCCGCCTCTTCGATCTGCTTCAGGCGCCACTCCTTGAGGCTGACCTCGTAGTAATCGTTCATGCTGTCGAAGCTGACGACTGTGCCGCCGTTCAGCTCCTTCAGGAGCCTGATCACGAGATACGCTCCGATAAAGCCGGGAGAGCCTGTAACCAGAATGGTTTTGCCGTTGAGCTCTACAGGCGTTTTGTTCATTTCTCAATCCCTCCTGAAAATGTCTCTCGTGTAGACCTTTTCCCGCACGTCGTCCAGCACGGGGTCGTAGCGGTTGGCAATGATGCAGCCGCACATTTTCTTGAACTTTTTCAGGTCGTTGACGATCAGGCTCCCAAAGAAAGTGGAGCCGTTTTCCAGCGTCGGCTCGTAGATCACCACGGTCGCGCCCTTGGCCTTGATGCGCTTCATAACGCCCTGGATCGACGACTGACGGAAATTGTCGGAATTGGACTTCATGGTGAGCCGGTACACGCCGACAACGACTTTCTTCTGTCTGTTCTCCCTGGCAGCGGAGTAATCCTCGCTGCTGCCGTAGGTTCCGGCGATTTCCAGCACGCGGTCCGCAATATAGTCTTTCCTTGTGCGGTTGCTGTCCACAATGGAATGAATGAGGTTTTCCGGCACGTCCCGGTAATTGGCGAGAAGCTGCTTGGTGTCCTTCGGCAGGCAGTAGCCGCCGTAGCCGAAGGATGGGTTGTTGTAAAAGTCGCCCACGCGGGGGTCAAGACACACGCCCCTGATGATATGGGCAGTGTCCAACCCCTTGATCTCGGCATAGGTGTCCAGCTCATTAAAATAGCTGACGCGCAGGGCAAGATAGGTGTTGGCGAAAAGCTTGACGGCCTCCGCCTCGGTAAAGCCCATAAAGAGGGTAGGAACGGGATTTTTCAACGCGGCCTGCTGAAGCAGCGCGGCAAAGATGTGAGCCTCCGCCTCCGTCTTCCCGTCACAGCCGACAATGATACGGCTGGGATAGAGATTGTCGTACAGCGCCTTGGATTCCCGCAGGAATTCCGGGCTGAAAAGAATGTTGTCCATACCCATCATCTCGCGCACATGCACAGTATAGCCGACCGGGATCGTGGATTTGATGATAACAGCGGGCTTTGTTGTTCTGCCCGCGGTGCACTCCCGGATCAGGCGCAGCACATCCTCCACGGCGGAGCAGTCAAAGTAATTGGTCTTGGGATCATAGTTTGTGGGTACGGCGAGAATAATAATGTCAGCATCGGCATACGCGGCGGCGCCGTCCGTCGTGGCTCTGAGATGGAGCACGCGTTTTCCGGCCTCGGCCTCGGACAGGTACTTTTCAATATACTCGTCCTGAATGGGGGAACGATACCGGTTGATCATCTCCGCCTTTTCGGGCTTCGTGCAGACGGCGGCGACCTCATGATGTTGGGCGAGAAGCACCGCGAGGGACAGCCCCACATAGCCCACGCCCGCGACCGCGATCTTATATGTCCGGTCAAGTGCAATGGCCTCGCCGCCCTGCTCGACGAACATCTCGGTCAGATCAAAATTGAGTGCCGCGGCAACCGCCTCCAGTTGGGCAATGGAGGGGGTATAGGCCCCGTTTTCCAGATTGGAGAGAATGGAACGACTGATGCCGGTCTCTTTGGCAAGCTGCGCCTGTGAGAGTTTCATGGCCTTCCGACGGGCAACAACAGTCTCGGCAAGCAGCCGTAAAGATAAGGTGCGCATGGAAGACCCTCCTGTATGTCTAAGAATTGTCGTTTCACGCGACATAAGATTTGAGAGGGATATCAACTTCTTGCATGATATCGCATAAGAGGCAACCTGTCAACGTTTATTTGCAAAGCGGAGTAAAAATTATCTGGTCTCCCGTTATTTTGTCGTCACAAGCGACACTTTGGCTTTCGTGCAGCATCCATCAAAGTCGGGAAAAAAAGTGAAAAGGCAATACACCCTTTTCCTTTGCGCGGATCTGTGTTATAATGGCAAACATGCAGAGAGAATGCTTTCTGTAAAACAAGATGAAGCAACGAAAGGAGAACACGCATGAAAAAACAGGTACTCGCGCTGATTCTTCTCGCAGTTATGCTGACCGCCCTGTGCGTGCCGGCCTATGCGGAGGAAGCCCCCGCGGAAGAGCGGGATCTCGTGATCCTTTTCACCAGCGACGTCCACTGCGGCATCGACCAGGGATGGGGCTATGCCGGCCTGTACGCGGCGAAGGAGAACCTTGCCAAGGATTACAATGTGCTTCTGGTGGATGACGGCGACGCCATCCAGGGCGAGCCGATCGGCACCATGACCACAGGCGAGGCCATCATCGACATCATGAATGTCATGGGCTATGATGTGGCCATTCCCGGCAACCATGAGTTCGATTACGGCGTGGATCGCTTCCTGGAGCTGACAGAGAGGGCGAACTTCCCCTACATCAGCTGCAACTTCAACAAAGAGGGCGAGCTGATCTTCAAGCCCTGGCTCATCAAGGAGATCGGCGGCATGAAGATCGGCTTTGTGGGCGTCACCACGCCTGATACGCTGCGCTCCTCTACCCCGCGCTACTTCCAGGACGAAAACGGCAACTATATCTACGGCTTCCTCCAGGACAAGACCGGCGAGGCCCTGTATAACGCCGTGCAGAAGGCCGTTGACGAGGTCCGCGCCGAGGGCGTTGATTACGTTGTCGTCATCGGTCACCTGGGCGATGAGCTTGAGTGCTCGCCCTGGATGTACAGCGACGTGATCTCCCATGTCAGCGGCATCGACGCTTTGCTCGACGGCCACAGCCACGACACAGAGCAGGTCGTCATGAAGGACAAGGACGGCAAGGACGTTGTGCGCTCCGCCTGCGGTACCAAGCTCGCCAACATCGGCGTGCTGCATATCACCCGCGACGGCAAGATCTCCTCTGAGCTTTATAACTGGCACACCAGCGTTGCCGCGCCCAAGCTGCTCGGCCTGAACAACACCGCGGGCGACGCGGTTACCGCCGCTTCCGGTGAGCTGAACGAGAAGCTGGCCGAGGTCGTCGCCACCGCGACGGTCGACCTTGTCATCAATGACCCCACGGTCACAAAGGTCGACGGCAACCCGCTGCGCATCATCCGCCAGACCGAGACCAACCTGGGCGACCTCTGCGCCGATGCCTACCTTGACCAGTCCGGCGCCGACATCGCCTTCGTCAACGGCGGCGGCATCCGTTCCACCATTAAGAAGGGCGATATTACGCTCAACGACATTCTGAAGGTGCACCCCTACGGCAACAGCCTGACCGTGATCGAGGTTACCGGCCAGCAGGTCCTGGACGCGCTGGAGTGGTCCGTGCACGCCGAACCCGGCGAATTTGGCGGCTTCAACCATGTTGCCGGCATGACCTTCGAATACGATCCCACCATCGAAAGCCCCTGTGTGCAGGATGAAAATGCCATGTTCGACCATGTGGACGAGAGCATGCAGCGCCGCGTCCGCAACGTGCTGGTCGGCGGCGAGCCGCTTGATCCTGCGAAGACCTACACGCTGGCCTCCCATGATTACCAGCTGCTCAACGACGGCGACGGCTACACCATGTATGCCGGCGCGAACGTCCTGCAGAACGCCGTCAAGCTCGACAACCAGGTGCTGATCGACTACATCACCGGCACCCTCGGCGGCAGCGTCGGCGCGGGTTATGAGGATCCCTACGGCCAGGGCCGCATCGCGGCGGTCAACGTGCAGGAGGCGCTGATCAGCTACATCACCGACACGCTCGGCATCGACACCGTCGCCGCGGGCTAAAAGAATCGCGGCAGTCAAGGCGGAATAATATGATATGCAATGACGCCCGTCTCAGGCGGGCGTCATTCTTGAAAATTTCAGAGGTGAGCGAATTTGAAAACACTGATCGCGTATTTCAGCGCGGAAAACGGCACGACCGCGCGTGCGGCAAAGGAAGCGGCGGAGCTCCTCGGTGCGGATCTGTATGAGATCGCGCCGGAGCAGCCCTATACGGCGGCGGATCTCAATTGGAAAAACCCGCTGGCCCGCTGCAACCGTGAAAAGTTCGGCGGCAAGGACGTTCCGGTCGTCGGCAGGATCGAGAATTTCGACGATTATGGGGCTGTGCTGATCGGCTTCCCGATCTGGTACGCCTGCGCGCCCAACGTGGTCAACACCTTTTGCCAGGGCTACAACTGGTACGGCAAGAAAATTGCGGCCTTTGCCACCTCCGGCGGCAGCGGCATCGGCAAGACGGCCGACAAACTGCGCCCCTTCGTCTCCGGCGGAGAGCTTCTGGGAGCAAGGCTGATCCACAGCGGCGCGGAGCTGGCCGACTGGGCAAAGGAAATCCTGTAAGCTGCATGCGAAGGGAGCGGCACAGATGCCGCTCCCTTCTGTATCACAGTTCCCGGAGGATGAGATCGGTGTCGCCCGGGTTCAGTCCCAGCTCGACGCGCTTCACCTTCGGGTGATTCCTGTAGTGCGCGCGGATCGCGTCGCGCAGCACGGTGCCGCCGTGGTAGCCGTGGATCACGCGCAGCGTATACGCCGAGCTGCAGCGCTTGAGCTTTGCGTCGATCGCCGTGAGCGCCTGTGCCTTTGTCATGCCGTGCACGTCGATCTCCTGAAACGCTTCATTCATCCCGCAGCGGCAGCCACCACGTAAAGCCAAAGCACAGGCACAATAACAGTCCCGCAACTTTGCCGATCCTTTTCTTCTCCGCAATCTCCCTTCCGACATGCAGATACTCAAACCCGTGCAGCAGCAGGAGCGTAAGCAGCGGCAGGGGTTTTTTCTTTACGGCGAGATAAGCGAAAACGGCGTACAGCGCCGCGCAGATCGGCTTGCCGAATTGTTTGGTGAATTTCAGAAACACGGTTGAAACACCTTCCTTTCCCTGATATTTTACCGGATTGTGGAACGAAAGGCAAGCTTTTTCGCGGCGCATTGCGAATCGTCAGGCCAAAATTCGACAGGGATTTATCAGACTTTTTCGCGCATACTTCACAAGAAGGCAGAAATGCTGTATAATACAAAAAACAGCCATTCTGAAAGGAGTGTTTCGCCCATGAACATAAACCCTGACGGCAGCTATTCCAGCGGCCCGTTCAAAAGCTCCGGCGATCCGGCGAAAAAGAACCGTCCGAAGTTCAATCTCCCCGGAAAATCGGCAATCATCGTGCTGGTAATTGTCCTGCTGGTTCTGGCCGTGATGGATTCCTACTACACGCTGAAGGAGGATCAGTACGCCGTCATCACCACCTTCGGCAAACCCACCATGGTCTCCACCTCGGGTCTCAAATTCAAGCTGCCCTTTATTCAGGACGTCACCAAGGTCTCCAAGACCATCCAGGGTTTCCCTCTCGGCTACCGCATCGGCAGCAGCCAGAGCGTCGACGAGGAGTCGCTGATGATCACCTACGACTATAACTTTGTCAACGTCGATTTCTATGTGGAATACCGCGTGACCGATCCCATCAAGTTCCTCTACAGCTCACAGGACCCGGTCGGCATCCTCAAGATGCTCTGCCAGAGCTATATCCGCGATACCATCGGCCTGTACAACGTCGATACTGTCATCACCACCGGCAAGAGCGAGATCCAGGCCGCCATCAAGGACAAGGTCATGAAGCGCCTGGAGGCGGAGGACATCGGCCTGCAGCTGACCAATATCCGCATCCAGGACGCGGAGCCGCCCACCTATGAGGTGCAGCGCGCCTTCACTGCCGTGGAGACCGCCAAGCAGTCCGCGGATACCACCGTCAACAACGCCAAGAAGTACGCAAACGAGGTCATCCCCGCGGCAGCCGCCGACGCCGACCAGATCATCAAGAGCGCCGAGGCATACAAGGCCAGCAAGATCAACGAGGCCAGCGGTCAGGCCTCCCGCTTTGCCGAGCTCTTTGAGGAATACCAGAAGTACCCGCTCATCACCAAGCAGCGCCTGTTCTATGAGGCGATGGAATCCATTCTTCCGGGCATGAAGCTCTACATTCTGGACAACGACACCGGCGTTCAGACCGCGCTTCCGCTTGAGCAGTTCGCCACCGTCAACATGGGAGGTGAGGATAAATGAAAAAGAGTCTTAAAATCGCCATTCCGGTTCTTGTTGTGGTTCTGGCTCTCCTGCTGTCCTCCGCCTGTTTTGTCACCACACAGGCCAACGAATACACCATTGTGCGCCAGTTCGGCGCGGTCAAGAAAATCGTGGACGAGCCCGGCCTGAGCATGAAGCTGCCCTTCATTCAGACTGCCAGCACCCTCCCCAAGACCGAGATGCTCTACGACCTTGCCGTCAGCGACGTCATTACCAGTGACAAGAAATCCATGGTCGCCGACTCCTTTGTCCTCTGGCGCATCAGCGATCCGCTGAAGTTTATCCAGACCCTCTCCGGCAATGTCGGAAACGCCGAGTACCGCATTGACACGGTGGTATACAACAGCCTCAAGACCGTCATCTCCTCCATGCGGCAGGAGGAGGTCATCTCCGGGCGCGACGGGCTGCTTGCCCAGCGCATCATGGACAACGTTGGCAGCGCCTTTGACAACTACGGCATTACCCTGCTCGCCATCGAGACCAAGCGCATCGACCTGCCGGACGAGAACAAATCCGCCGTCTATGAGCGCATGATCTCCGAGCGCGACAATATCGCCGCCTCCTATGCCGCCGAAGGCGCGGCCGAGGCCAAGCAGATCCGCAACGAGGCCGACAAGTCCGTCCAGATCACCCTCTCCGAGGCAAAGGCCATGGCCGAAAAGCTCAAGGCCGAGGGCGAGGCCGAGTATATGCGCATCCTCTCCGAGGTTTACGATACCCCGGAAGAGGCGGACTTCTATGAGTTCATGCGCGCGCTCGACATGGCGGAGAAGGCGCTCAGCACCGGCAGCAAGACCCTTGTCGTGTCCGCTGATTCCCCGATCGCAAAGATTTTCCAGGCCGTCGGCATGGGGGAGTAAAGCGTTTCCATGTATAAATTTTTCACCTCCCGGTGAGACTAAGAGCAGCACCCTACATAAACTGGTATGGGCGACTCTTCATCGGAGTGTGAAACAATCATGGTCAAACGAGGCGATATTTACTTTGCCGACCTCAGCCCGGTCGTCGGCAGTGAGCAGGGCGGTATGCGCCCTGTGCTGATCGTTCAGAACGACACCGGCAACCGGCACAGCCCCACAGTCATCGCCGCGGCTATAACGAGTCAACTGGGAAAAGCAAAATTGCCGACTCATATCGAGCTGCACGGCCGCAGCGTCGGGTTAAACCGCGACAGCGTCATCCTGCTCGAGCAGATCCGCACCATCGACAAATCCCGCCTGCGGGAGAGGATGGGCAGACTCGACAAGGGGACGATGAGCGAGGTCGACAGCGCCCTCGCCGTCAGCTTCGGCCTGGGGTCATAATCATCATAGTTTCGCGCTCCTGCCCATATAGTTGGGCAGGGGCGTTTTTCGCTTATTTCTCCCTCTCTGAGGGAGTCTGTATCATAACACGCAAGGCTTGGAGGAATCATATGTCTATACCGGTTTACATAAATCAGGTAGAAGTCGGGCAGCTCAGGATCTCACAGGACGGTCTGTATACGGTTTTCGAGGCTGAGGCGAAAAGCAGTTCAGCTCTTGTCCGGCTTTGGGCTCACGGGAACGGCAAGAGCGCCTATCTCGGCGTCATGCAGCCATGGAGCGGCGGTCTCTGGCTGCGGCGCAAGCTGAGCGCGCTGGAACGCAAAAGCTTTCCCGATCCGATCCGGTATGCCTCTGACAGCAAAACAAGCAAAGAGTTTACAGAAGTAAGTTTACATAAAGATAATAACCCTGAAAATCAGGAAATTGAAGACACAAAAGAAGATTTACATAAGAATCAGGACAAGAGCGATATAATGGAAGAAAAAAGCGATATTGATGATTTACATAATATTTATAGAACCGAAAACGACGGCACTGTGGGCCGGATGTCAGAAAGTTTACATAAGACAGAAACCGACCTGCATGCCTGCCCATGGCCGGCAGAGCTGCCGGAGGATGGGCTGCTCTGGTATTCCTGCCCCGACGGGAGTCTTGTCTCCTTTGACGGAATCAGCAGTCTGGTCGCCCTGCCGGCCGAACCCGGCGCCAAGCTTCCAAGGGCAGCGGAGAGAGTCATCGAAGGGAAGAAATATCTGGTTTTTCGCTATTGAGAAGGGGCAAGAAATGTAGTATAATAATTTATCAGATTCTATTCAAAACCGGAAAGGGGTCTTTGACATGCGGATGACCGATCTCATTGCCAAAAAGCGGGACGGCGGCGAACTGAGCACCGAGGAAATACGCTTTGCAGTCGAAGAGTACGTCCGCGGAAAAATTGCCGATTACCAGATGTCTGCCATGTGCATGGCCATCCTTTTCCGCGGCATGACAGACCGGGAAACGCTGGATCTGACCATGGCGATGATGCACTCCGGCGACGTCATCGATCTGAGTGCCATCAAGGGCATTAAGGCAGACAAGCATTCCACCGGCGGCGTCGGGGATAAGACCAGCCTGATCCTCTGCCCGATGGTGGCGGCCTGCGGTCTTCGCATTGCGAAGATGTCCGGCCGCGGCCTCGGCCACACCGGCGGCACCCTCGATAAGCTGGAAAGCTTTTCGGGCTATAATATCTCCATCGGTGAAAAACGCTTTATCGACAATGTCAACAACATAGGCCTTTCGCTCATCGGTCAGACGGCGGACATCGTCCCGGCGGACAAAAAGCTCTACGCCCTGCGGGACGTGACCGCCACCGTGCCCAGCATCCCGCTGATCGTCAGCTCCATCATGTCGAAGAAGCTGGCTTCCGGCGCGGACGTCATCGTGCTGGATGTCAAGTGCGGAGACGGCGCGTTCATGAAGACCGAAAAGCAGGCACAGGAGCTTGCCCGCGGCCTGACCCGCATCGGCAGACTCGCCGGGAAAAAGTGCGCCGCGGTCATTACCGACATGGAGCAGCCCCTCGGCCATGCGGTCGGCAACGCGCTTGAAGTCAAGGAGGCCATTTCCGTCCTGCGGGGCGAGACAAAGGGCGACCTGCTCGAGCTCTGCCTGACGCTCGGCGGCTGCATGCTCACGGAAGCCGGTTTTGCAGCGAATATGGAGGCAGCGCGCAAAATGCTGCAGGAAGCCATCGACAGCGGCGCAGCGCTGGACAAGCTCGCCCAGCTTGTCGGAGCCCAGGACGGCGACGCGCAGGCCGTCTACGACACCTCACGCCTTCCCCTTGCGCCGGTGCAGCTGGAGGTACCCTCCGAGGTTTCCGGATATCTAAGCCATATTGAATGCGAAAAGGTGGGTCTCATTTCCATGCACCTCGGCGGCGGCCGCGCCACAAAGGAGGATAAGATCGATCTCTCCGTCGGCCTCGTGCTGAACAAGAAAGTCGGCGATCATGTGGAAATTGGGGAAAGCCTCGGCACCATCCACGCGCAGACGATGGAGAGCGCACAGCAGGCCGCGCAGCTTCTGCGCGATTGCTGCAGAATCCTGGATTGGCCCGTAGAGCGTCCCAAGCTGATCAAGGCGATCATCCGCTGAAGCGGGTTCGGATACAACAAATATAAAAGATTAGGAGTGTTTTGCCATGCAGTACATAATGTCACTCGATCAGGGTACCACCAGCAGCCGCTGCATCCTGTTCGACAAATCCGGAAACATCTGCTCTGTCGTGAACAAGGAGTTTAGGCAGATTTTCCCCCAGCCCGGCTGGGTGGAACATGACGCCGACGAAATCTGGGACACCACCTATGAGGTAGCCCACGCTGCGATGGCGAAGCTCAATGTTAAGGCAAGTGACATTGCCGCCATCGGCATTACCAATCAGCGCGAAACCACGATCGTCTGGGACAAGGAGACGGGTGAGCCCATCGCCAACGCCATCGTCTGGCAGTGCCGCCGCACCTCCGACATCATCGACCAGCTTGTGAAGGACGGACATGCCGATATGATCCGTCAGAAGACCGGCCTCATTCCCGACGCCTATTTCTCCGGCTCCAAGATCCAGTGGCTGCTGGACAACGTCCCCGGCGCACGCAGGAGAGCTGCCGCGGGCAAGCTCCTTTTCGGCACGGTCGACACCTGGCTGATCTGGAAGCTCACCGGCGGCCGTGTCCACGTCACGGATTATACCAACGCCAGCCGCACCATGCTGTTCAACATCCATACGCTCCAATGGGATGAGGATCTGTTGAAGCTTCTGAATGTCCCGGCGTCCATGCTGCCGGAGGTCAAGCCCTCCAGCTGTGTCTACGGCAAAACGGACTTTGAAATGTTCGGCGGTGAGATTCCGATCGCGGGCGCGGCCGGCGACCAGCAGTGCGCCCTTTTCGGCCAGTGCTGCTTTGATCCGGGTACCATGAAGAACACCTACGGCACCGGCTGCTTCCTGCTCATGAACACCGGCAAGACGCCGGTGGAGAGCAAGAACGGCCTTGTCACCACCATCGCCGCCAGCACCAGCGACAAGGTGGACTACGCGCTGGAGGGCTCTATCTTCATCGCAGGCGCTGCAATTCAGTGGCTGCGCGACGAGCTGGGCGTCATCACCAGCGCCAGGGAGAGCGCCGAGTTCGCCGCAAAGGTGGACGACACGGCGGGCGGCTATGTGGTTCCGGCCTTCACCGGCCTCGGCGCACCGTTCTGGAGTCAGCGGGCCCGCGGCTGCGTCGTCGGCATTACGCGCGGCTTCTCCCGCGCCCATCTGGTGCGCGCCACGCTGGAGAGTCTCGCCTACCAGACCCACGACATTGCCCGCGCCATGGAGCGCGACAGCGGCATTCCCATCGCGGAGCTGAAGGTGGACGGCGGCGCCAGCGCCAACGATTTCCTCATGCAGTTCCAGTCCGACCTCCTGGGCGCAGACGTCTACCGCCCGCGCTGCATTGAGACCACCGGCCTCGGCGCCGCTTATCTGGCAGGTCTCGCCATCGGATACTGGGCAAATCTGGATGACGTCCGCACTAACTGGGCGATCGACAAGACCTTCCATCCGCAGATGAACGAGCAGTACCGCAAGACCCTCATCAAGGGCTGGGACAAGGCGGTCAAATGCGCGCTGCTCTGGGGCGAAGAATAATTCGATTGCGAAACTGTGTTTCACAAACGAGATACTCGCGCTCATCGCGCGCGGCTGCGTGAGACGCCGCGCTTTGGTCGGCGCGAGGCCTCGCATAGCTCGTCTTAAGGTGTTTTTGCCGCGGCAAAGCTGCGGCAAAAACGGATTCAAATTCATTTTCTGTTGACAACATAATGGAGAGAACGATGGACTATACAAAACTGAAAAATACAGAGCTGTTCCTGTTCGACATGGACGGCACCCTCTATCTGGGCGACAACGTCTACGAGGGCGCGATCGAGCTGATGGAGGATCTGCCGCGGCTCGGCAAGAAATATATCTACCTCACGAATAATTCCTCCCGCGCGGGCGAAGACTATATTACCCGCCTGAAAAAGCTGGGCTTCCCCTGCGAGCGTGAAAATGTCTTCACCTCCGGCATGGCGACCGGCATGTATCTCAACCAGCGCCACCCCGGCGCGAAGGTCTATATTGCCGGCACCAAGGCTTTTTACCGGGAGCTTAAGAGCTACGGGGTCGATCTCGTCAACGACGAGCTGGGCCATACCGACGTGGATACGGTCGACGTGGTGGTGCAGGGCTTCGATACGGAGCTGGTATACGAAAAGCTTGACAAGGCCTGCCACTTCCTGCGCCGGGGCTCGGTATTCATCGCCGCCAATCCCGACTGGGTCTGCCCCATGCCGCACGATGAGGTTCTGCCCGACTGCGGCAGCATCTGCGCCCTGCTCACCGCCTCCAGCGGCGTCAAGCCCAATTACATCGGCAAGCCCAACCGCAACATGATCGACGTGATCTCCACCATGACCGGAATCCCCAACGAACGCATCTGCGCCGTGGGCGACAGGATCTACACGGACATCGCCGTAGCCCAGAACGCGGGTTCCGTCTCCGTGCTGGTGCTCTCCGGCGAGACGGATCAGGCTATGGTGGACGCGGCCGAACGCAAGCCGGATTACGTTCTGCGCGATGTGCACGAGCTGCACGAAATTTTGAAATCCATCTAAGAAAGAAACGCCCCCGGCTCCCCGGGGGCGTATTGAACGCCTATGTATGAAATCGCGAAATACTTTTTACCATCGGCTTGTTTTCTGCTGATCGCCGTCTTCTTTATGCTGCTGCCGGATCTGCGCGTGTGCGCGCTTGCGGGTGGAAGCCGCCGCTTTCAGCGCGCGGACGCGCTGCTCATGTCGGCGATCACGCTCCTCTACGCTGTCGTCGCCTTTACCGGTCTCGGAAATACCGAATCGCCGCAGAGCTTTGTGAATCTGGAGGGGCAGACTGCGTCGATCAAGCCGGACTTAAGCGACGGCGCCGTCTCAAAGCTCATGCTGTTTACCGGCGTCGGCATCGGCAGTTACAGCATCGACTATACCACCGACGGCAGTGACAGCTATCATCTCGCCGATTTTGAACAGAGCCACGCGGAGGTTCTCAAATGGCATCCGGTATCGCTGGATTATGAGATCACCGGCGGCACCATTTTCATCCGCGGCAGCGGCGGCGTATGGCTGGGCGAGGTCGTGCCGGTGACCGAAGACGGGAGAATCGTCCGCGCGAGCTCGGACAGGCCGGAGCTTACGGACGAGCAGTCTCTCTGCCCGGATCGGCAGACCTTCATGAACTCCAGCTATTTCGATGAGATCTATCACGCCCGCACCGCCTGGGAGCATCTCAACGGCGTCTATCCCTATGAGATCACACATCCGCCCCTTGGGAAGATCATCATCGGCCTGGGGATCAGGCTCTTCGGCATGACGCCCTTCGGCTGGCGCTTCTCCGGAACGCTGTTCGGGGTGCTGATGCTGCCGATCCTGTACTATTTTGCCAAGAAGCTCTTCGGCGGCCATCTGGTTCCCGCATCCTGTACGGTTTTGATGGCAACAGACTTTATGCACTTCGTTCAGACCCGCATCGCCACCATCGACACCTACGCCGTCTTTTTCATCCTGCTGATGTATCTGTTCATGTACCTCTTTATCACAGAGGAGCGGCTGTGGGCGCTGGCGCTGTGCGGCATTAGCTTCGGCCTGGGCGCGGCCAGCAAATGGACCTGCTTCTATGCCGGGGCCGGTCTTGCGGTGATCTGGCTGCTGTGGGTGATCCACGGCTTCCGCACGGGAACGCTGGATTTGAAGGGCTTTGTAAAGAACGCGCTCTTCTGCGTCGTATTCTTTGTGCTCGTCCCCTGCGTGATCTATTATCTCTCCTACTATCCCTACGGCGTTGCAGAGGGAAAAACTAAGCTTTTCAGCCGGGATTATCTGAACATGGTGCTGAGCAATCAGCAATATATGTTCAACTATCACTCCCAGCTCAGCGCCACGCATCCCTATTCCTCGACCTGGTACCAGTGGCTGCTGGACATCCGCCCCATCCTGTATTATCTGGACTATCTGCCCGACGGACGGCATGTGAGCTTCGGCGCTTTTGTCAACCCCGTGCTCTGCTGGGGCGGCCTGTTTGCGCTGTTCGTGCTGGGCTTTTTGGCCGTCGCGCGGCGTGATCTGCCCTCGGCCTATATTCTCCTGGGCTATCTGGCGCAGCTTCTCCCCTGGGTGCTGGTGCAGCGCCTGATTTTTGCCTATCACTATTTCCCCTGTACGGTATTTCTGGCGCTGGCGCTGGGTCGCTGCTTTGACGTGATGCTGCGCAATGTCCGCCGCGGGTGGGCTTATATCGTCGGTTTTGCGGTTTTGAGCTTTTCGGTGTTTGTTTTGTTCTACCCGAATCTTGCGGGTCTGCCTGTCGCGTCGGGCATCCTGCGCTCCTGGCTCCCGACCTGGCCGTTTTAGCAATTTGGGCGAATACGCACTTCAGGATGTGTGCGTATTCGCCCAAACGTCTGTTATTCGATGTTATTGGTTCTCGATCATATGGCGCACGATGGCAGCGCTATGTTTCGCGGCGGCCTCCACAAACACGCGGTAGTCCATATGTCCGGAGTCGTCGGCCTTGTCGGAGATGGCGCGGATGATCACAAAGGGCACCTTGTTCTGCGCGCATACCTGCGCGATGGCGGCGCCCTCCATCTCACAGCACATCGCGCCGAACTCGTCGATGATCGCCTGTTTTCTCTCGCTGTCCGCGATAAACTGATCCCCGGAGGCAATGCGTCCCGTAAACACGCGAATCTCCGGCGTGATGACAGCGGCGGACTCCATCGCGTTTTTCCGCAGCTTCTCGTCCGCGGGGAAAATGCTCAGCTCGTTGCCGGGGATGTCCCCCCTCTTGTAGCCCAGCCTCGTCACGTCCATATCGTGCTGCACGGCGTCCCTGGAGACAACGATATCACCGATGTCGATCTCGTTGTCCAGCGATCCCGCGACGCCCGTGTTGATGATCTTCTCCGCGCCGAAACAGTGGATCAGCGTCTGTGCGCAGATCGCCGCGTTGACCTTGCCGATCCCGCAGCGAACCAGCGCCACCGGGCATCCGCTCAGCATGCCGCAATAGTAGGTCATGCCTGCCAGCGTATCGGTCGTTTTTACATCCATACTGCTTTTCAGCAGCTCGATCTCATTGTCCATCGCGCCGATGACGCCGATGATCCCGCTTTTCATTTTCACGTTCCCCTTCATCTGCTTCCTGAATCAGCAGCCGCAGCCGCCGCAAGCCCCCTCCGTGGAGCAGCCGCTGCAGCCGGAGCAGGAGCCGCCGCAGCCGCCCATAAAGGCGTCCTCGCCGCCGAGGATCGGGAGCTGGCCGAGGATCAGCAGATCCGCCGCGTCGTCGGCCGGGCCGGCAAAACCCGCGATGGGGACGATGCCGAGGCTCAGGAGCGCGGCCTTGGACTCGCCGCCCATGTTGCCGGCGATCACGGCGTCGACCTTCTCATCCCGCATAAGCTCTGCCATCGCCTCGTGGCCGTGGCGGTCGCCGGTCTCGACCAGGCGCTTGGTGCAGCGGTTGACGTCCGCATCTTCATAATCGTAAATGGCAAACATTTTGGCATGGCCGAAGTGCTCACCGATCTGTCTGTCCTGATAAGCAACCGCAATACGCATGTCAGCTCTCCTTCTGGATCGCGTCCACAATGGGGGCGATATATTCGCCGCTGACAGCCTCGACCTCGCCCGCGTCGACCATCGTGGTGATCACGGGGTCGATGGGCAGGCGGGCGTAGTTCTTGATGTCGTACTGCTTCGCCAGCGCCTCGACCTTGCTGTCGCCGAAGATGCAATGCTCTTTGCCGCAGTCAGGGCATTTGAAATAGCTCATGTTCTCCACGAGACCGAGCACGGGGATATCCATCAGCTCCGCCATGCGGACGGCCTTCTCGACGATCATGCCGACCAGATCCTGCGGGGTGGTGACGATCACGATGCCGTCCACCGGCAGGGACTGGAACACGGTCAGGGGCACGTCGCCCGTTCCGGGAGGCATGTCGACGAACATATAGTCCACATCCTGCCACAGCACATCCGTCCAGAACTGCGTCACCGCGCCCGCGATGACGGGGCCGCGCCAGACGACGGGCTCAGTCTCGGTCTCGAGGATGAGGTTCATGGACATGAGCTGGAGCCCGGTGTGGGTGGTCACGGGCAGGAGGTACTCGTCCGTGCCCATGCAGTGCTCATGGATGCCGAAGGATTTTGGGATGGAGGGGCCGGTGATGTCCGCGTCCAGCACCGCGCAGTTGAAGCCGCGGCGCTGCATCTCGGAGGCCATCAGACAGGTCACCAGGGACTTGCCGACGCCGCCCTTGCCGCTGACGACGGCGATCACTTT
>CADAPH010000009.1:0-26965 GCA_902789745.1 Oscillospiraceae bacterium
CGCCGCGTGATCAGCGCGGCCGAATACTGGCTTGCGAAGAATCCGTGCGAGCTGCAGCCCCGCTTCGACGTGATCGAGATCTATGCCCCGAACGGGACGGATACGCTGCGTCCGACGATCCGGCATCTGGAAAACGCCTTCCCGGTATAGAATAAGCTGCCATGGCTTAAGCCCCCTTTGGAAAAAGGGGGCTTAAGTGAAGTGACTGGGGGGATCGATCCCACCGGCCTTCGGCCACCTCCCTTTTTCCAAAGGGAGGTCAGCGTATATCGGAATATATGTACTCCCGCAAAGCGCGGGGGCTTGCTCAGCAGCTCCCGCGCGGGCAGAAGGTGGAGCAGTAGGTCTCGCCCTTGGAGCTCGCGTTCTCGTTCTGGACGCTGATATGCTCGGCGCTGCAGCGGCAGTCCACGGTGTTGTATTTGCAGGCGATCACGTCGCAGCCGACGCCGGGGTTTTCCTTGTGCGTTTTCTTTTCGCTCATGGATATTGCCTCCATTCGTTTTGGATTTCGGGTTTATTATCTGCTTTTGCGCTGTATTTATTCGGAGGATTTATGGCTTTATACACCATCGGGGATCTCCATCTGTCGCTTGGAAAGGAAAAGCCGATGGACGTCTTCGGCGACAACTGGCGAAACCACGAGGATAAGCTGCGCGCATCCTTTTCGCATTTGAAGGACGACGATCTTACCGTCCTCTGCGGCGATCTGAGCTGGGGCATGAGCCTGGAGGAGACCGCCCCGGATTTCCTGTTCGTGGATTCCCTGCCGGGAAAAAAGCTGATTCTAAAAGGAAACCACGATTACTGGTGGACGACCGCCTCGAAGACCAGGCGCTTTTTTGAAGAGATCGGCGTGAATAGCATCGACATCCTGCACAACAACGCCTTTTTTTACGGGGAATACGCGATCTGCGGCACGCGCGGCTGGTTTTATGAGGAAGAGAAGGGCGGGGAGCACGACGCCAAAATCATGCGGCGGGAGATCATGCGGCTCGAGGCGTCCCTGAAAGCGGCGGGGGACCGGAAGAAGCTGGTCTTCCTCCACTACCCGCCGATCTATGCCAATTACCGCTGCGATGAGATCCTTGCTCTTTTGAAGGAGCACCGCGTCGGGCTCTGCTGCTACGGCCATATCCACGGCAAGGGCTGCGCCTGGGCGTACAACGGCTGGCATGACGGGACGGAGTTTAAGCTCGTTTCGGCGGATTTCATCAATTTTACCCCGTTTCGCATTCCAATTTCTGCTGATGTTTAAGAATTAGCCATTGATTTTAATAGAAGAATCTGCTATCATACCCAAGAACGCGCAGACACATATTGAGGAGGAAATCAAACAATGATTCTGAAGAACGTAGAAAAGAAAGAAAACAATACCGCTGCTTTTGTGGTGGAGTCCGACGCTGCCGAGTTTGAGAAGGCCGTCAACGACGCCTACCGCAAGAACAGATCTTCGATAAGCATTCCCGGCTTCCGCAAGGGCAAGGCCCCCCGCGCCGTGATCGAGGGCATGTACGGGCCCGAGGTGTTCTATCAGGACGCCATGGATGAGCTGGCCCCCGCCGCCTATGAGTTCGGCCTGAAGGAATCCGGACTGAAGACCGTGGGCGCCCCTTCGATCGCCGACGTCAACATCACGGATGACCGCACCGTCGCCTACACCTTCTCCGTGTCTGTCTATCCCGAGGTTACCCTCGGCCAGTACAAGGGCATCGAGGCCATAAAGCCCTCTGCCGAAGTCGCGGATGCCGACGTCGAGGCGGAGCTCAATGCCACCCGCAAGCGCAACGCCCGCATGATCGACATCGACGACCGCCCCGCGCAGATGGGCGACACCGCCGACATCGACTTCGACGGCTACCTCAACGGGGAGCGCTTCGACGGCGGCAAGGCCGAGGGCCACAAGCTTGAGCTCGGCTCCAACAGCTTTGTCCCCGGCTTTGAGGATCAGATCGTCGGCATGAAGGTCGGCGAGGAGAAGGACATCGACATCACCTTCCCCGAGGACTATGTCCCCGAGCTTGCCGGCAAGGACGTCGTCTTCAAGGTGAAGCTCAACAGCCTCACCATGCCGGAGTTGCCTGAGCTTGACGACGAGTTTGCCAAGGACGTTTCCGAGTTCGACACCCTGGACGAGTACAAGGCCAGCATCCGCGAGAATCTTGCCAAGACCCGCGCCGAGCGCGCCGAGGCCGCCTTCAAGGACGCGGTCATGTTCCAGGCCGCCGAGAACATCACCGCCGACATCCCCGAGGTCATGATCGAAGAGAAGGAGGAAGACATCCTCCGCAATTACGCCGGCCAGTTCGGCCTCAGAGACCGCGGCGTCTCCCTGGACGACATCAAGAAGATGATGGGCATCAACGACGAGATCATGGAGAAGAGCATCCGTCCCGCCGCCCTGTCCCAGGTCAAGACCGACCTGCTGCTGGACGCCGTCATGGAGGCCGAGGAGCTTGCCGACACCGACGAGGCGTTCGAGGCCTATGTCGCCAAGACCGCTGAGGAAGTCGGCGCGACGGCCGAGCAGCTCAAGCAGTATTTCGGCGAGGACTTCATGCGCCACGAGTTCCGCAAGGAGCTTGCCACCAGGCTGATTGTCGACAGCGCGGTCGCCAAGGCGGAATAATTTTCCTGCAATCAGGATAAGATCTCTCAGATCTTCATTATTCAAGGAGCATTTCAAATGAGTTTAGTACCCTATGTAGTCGAGCAGACCAGCCGGGGAGAGCGGTCGTACGACATCTTCTCCCGCCTGCTCAATGACCGCATCGTCCTCCTGTCCGAGGAGGTCAACGACACCACCGCGAGCCTCATCGTGGCCCAGCTTCTCTATCTGGAAGCGCAGGATCCCGACAAGGACATCCAGTTTTATATCAACAGCCCCGGCGGCAGCGTCTCGGCTGGCCTTGCGATCTATGATACGATGCAGTACATCAAGCCCGACGTCTCGACCATCTGCATCGGCATGGCCGCCTCCATGGGCGCGTTTCTGCTGTCCTCCGGCGCAAAGGGCAAGCGCATCGCCCTGCCCAACGCCGAGATCATGATCCACCAGCCCTCCGGCGGCAGCCAGGGCCAGGCCACCGATATCGAGATCCAGGCGCAGCATATTCTGAAAATCAAGAAGAAGCTGAACGCCATCCTCGCGGAGAACACAGGCAAACCGGTGGAGCAGATCGCGGCGGACTGTGAGCGCGACTATTTCATGTCCGCGGACGAGGCCAGAGAGTACGGCCTGATCGACAAGGTCATCTATAAGCGTTGATAAGTGCGGAAGGGGGGACCGAAATGCGTTCCTCCTTCTTTGTTAAGGAGTAAAAATGGCAAGAAACGAAGACAGACGCAGCATCCGCTGCTCCTTCTGCGGCAAGCCCCAGACCCTGGTCGAGCATCTGATCGCCGGGAACAACTGCTATATCTGTGACGACTGCGTACGCATGTGCGCCAGCATCCTCGGCGAAGAGATGGGCCAGGACGGCGCCCCGACCGTCATGGGCTCCGACGGCCTGCCGCTGGAGTTCCAGAAGCTCCCCAAGCCCATGCAGATCAAGGCCCGCCTTGACGAGTACGTGATCGGTCAGGAGAAGGCCAAGATCGTCCTGTCCGTGGCGGTCTACAACCACTACAAGCGCATCCTCCACGGCGGGAAGAACGACGTTGAGCTGCAGAAGAGCAATATCCTGCTCATCGGCCCCACCGGCAGCGGCAAGACCCTCTTTGCCCAGACCATGGCGAAGATGCTGGACGTCCCCTTTGCCATCGCCGACGCCACAACGCTGACGGAGGCCGGCTATGTGGGCGAGGACGTGGAAAACGTGATCCTCAAGCTCCTGCAGGCGGCGGACTTTGACGTGGAGCGCGCGCAGAAGGGCATCATCTACATCGACGAAATCGACAAGATCGCCCGCAAGAGCGAGAACACCTCCATCACCCGCGACGTCTCCGGCGAAGGCGTACAGCAGGCCATGCTGAAGCTTTTGGAGGGTACGATCGCCAATGTCCCGCCGAACGGGGGGCGCAAGCATCCGCAGCAGGAATTTATCCATGTGGACACCACGAACATTCTCTTCATCTGCGGCGGCGCGTTCGACGGGCTGGATAAGATCATCGAGAAGCGCACGGACAAGAAGACCATGGGCTTCGGCGCGGAGATCACCGGCAAGGCCGACCGCGACGTGGGCAAAATTCTCTCTCAGGTGCAGCAGCACGACCTTTTGCAGTTCGGCATCATTCCGGAGCTCATCGGCAGGCTGCCCGTGATTGCCACGCTGGAGAGCCTGTCGCGGGACGACCTCGTGCGCATCCTGACCGAACCGAAAAACGCCATCACGCGCCAGTATCAGACGCTCATGTCCTACGACGGCGTGGAGCTGGAATACGAGCCGGAGGCGCTCGAGGCCATCGCCGACAAGGCCATCAAAATGAAGATCGGCGCACGCGGTCTCAGAAGCGTGTTCGAGGGCGTCATGACCGAGCCCATGTACCGCGTGCCCTCCGACGATACGGCGAAAAAGGTCATCATCACCGCACAGTGCGTGAAAGACGGCACCAACCCCGTTATCATTCATAAGGACGACAGCTTTGTGCTGGACGCGCCCGAGAAGAAAGCGACGAAAAAAGAAAAGCTGCCCGCCGCAAACGACGCCTGACGCCGACAGCAGACAGAAAGGAAACAACATGGCACAGAACGAACAGCAACTGATCAAAATGCCGCTGCTTGCCCTGCGGGGCCTGCATGTGTTTCCGGGCATGCTGCTCACCTTTGATGTGGAGCGGCCCGCCTCCATTGCGGCGCTCAACAACGCCGTGCGGGCGGATCAGCTCATCTTCCTGGCAACGCAGAAGGATCTGGGCGCGGATCTGCCGAAGGAGGAGGAGATCTATGCCGTCGGTACCGTCTGCCGCATCCGCCAGCAATTGAGGCAGCCGCGCGGCAATATCTGCCGGGTGATGGTAGAGGGGCTCTACCGCGCGAAGGCGGAGAGCATGAACTGCGACCCCAAGGCTTACTATGCTTACATTGAGCCCTGGGAGGACAAGGCCGAGCGCGTGAGTCCCGAACGGACGGAGGCGCTGCTTCGGAGCTGCCTGTCCCAGTTTGACGACTACATCCATTTCAACAGCGATATGATCAGCGAGCAGATCATCAATCTGCTGGCCAATCCCGATCCTGCATACGTCTCCAATTATCTGGCGCAGAACATACGCCTGAGCATCGAGGATCGCCAGATGCTGCTGGAGGAGCGCTATCCCACCCGCCGACTTGCCATGGTCAACCGCATGCTGTCGCGGGAGCTGCGCATCCTCAACATCGAAAAGGAGCTGTCCGAGCAGACGCAGGAGGCCATGAACCGCAACCAGCGGGACTATTACCTGCGCGAAGAGATGAAGATCATCCAGTCCGAGCTGGGCGAGGACGACGATATCGAGCTCTATCGCGAGAAGATCGCGGCGCTGCCCGTGAGCGAGGAGATCCGCGAAAAGCTCTTCAAGGAGCTGGGGCGCCTCTCCCGGCAGCCCTTCGGCTCCTCCGAGGCTGCTGTCCTGCGCGGGTATCTGGACGTGTGTCTGGAGATCCCCTGGGGCAAAACCACAAAGGAGACCATCAACATCGCGAAGGCACGCAAGAAGCTGGACGACGATCACTTCGGCCTCGAGAAGGTCAAGGAGCGTATTCTGGAATACCTCGCCGTCAAGCAATTGAGCCCGGATATCAAGGGCGGGCTGTTGTGCCTTGTCGGGCCTCCGGGCACCGGCAAGACCAGCATTGCCCAGAGCATCGCCGCCGCCACCAACCGCAAGCTCGTCCGCATCTCTCTCGGCGGCGTGCATGACGAGGCCGAGATCCGCGGCCACCGCCGCACCTATATCGGCTCCATGCCCGGGCGTATCATCAGCGGCATTATTCAGGCTGGCTCCTGCAACCCCCTGATGGTGCTCGATGAGATCGACAAGCTGGCCTCCGACTACCGGGGCGATCCCGCGGCGGCGCTTTTGGAGGCGCTGGACGGGGAGCAGAACACCACCTTCCGCGACAACTTCCTCGAGCTGCCCTTCGATCTGTCCGGCGTGTTCTTCATCACCACCGCGAACACCACCTCGACGATCCCGCGCGCTCTTCTGGACCGCATGGAGGTCATCGAGCTGTCCAGCTATACCGACGAGGAAAAGCTCCAGATCGCAAAGCGGCATCTGATTCCCAAGCAGCGCAAAAAGCACGGGCTAAAGCCCGCGCAGCTCAAGCTCCAGGACGACGCCGTGCGCGCCATGATCCGCGGCTACACCCGGGAATCCGGTGTCAGAAACCTGGAGCGCGAGATCGCCAATGTCTGCCGCAAGGCGGCCAGTGGGATCGCGGAGGAAAAGTACAAAAGTCTCAGTGTCCGTACCGCCGATCTTGCGCCGCTTCTCGGCCCGCCGACCTTCAAGCCGGACACCCTGCACCCGCGGGATGAGATCGGCCTTGTGCGCGGTCTGGCCTGGACACAGGTCGGCGGCGAGGTGCTGGACGTGGAGGCCGCCGTCGTCAGCGGCACCGGCAAGGTGGAGCTGACCGGCAATCTCGGCGACGTCATGAAGGAATCGGCCATGGCCGCCATCACATACATCCGCAGCCGCAGCGTTGTGCTGGGCGTCGATCCCGAGTTTTATAAAAACCGGGACATCCATATCCACTTCCCGGAGGGCGCGGTGCCCAAGGACGGGCCTTCAGCGGGCATCACCATGACGGTGGCGCTGATCTCCGCCCTGACGGGGACACCGGTGCGCCGTGACGTCGCCATGACCGGCGAGGTCACGCTGCGCGGGCGCGTCCTGCCCATCGGCGGCCTGCGGGAAAAGACCATGGCCGCGCTGCGTGCCGGGGTCAAAACCGTCATCATCCCGCTGGACAACGAGGCGGATCTGGAGAAAATCGACCAGACCGTGCGCTCGAAGCTCAGCTTTGTGACGGCGGAGAACGTGGACGACATCCTCGATCTGGTGCTCGTCCGGAAAACGAATGAAAAGCCGGCCGCGGCGCCCCTCCCGGTGACGGGGCAGGAGCTGCGCGCCGTGATGCAGTAACATGAAAGCACTGAATGTCAACAGGGCGGCGTTTGTCAAATCCGCCGCCGCCCCCGCCCAGTTTATCAGCAGCAGCATCCCGGCCGTGGCCTTCGCGGGCAAGTCGAACGTCGGCAAGTCCTCGGTCATCAACCGCCTGCTCAACCGAAAGAATTTCGCGCGCGTCGGGGCCGCGCCCGGCAAGACGATCCATGTCAACTACTTTCTGATCGACGAGCGGCTCTACCTGATCGACCTGCCCGGCTACGGCTACGCCAAGGTCTCCCAGGCGGAACGGGAGCGCTGGGGAAAGCTCATGGAGGATTTCTTTGCCGCGGGGCTCTTCCGGCTCGGCGTCATGATCGTGGACGCGCGGCACAAGCCCACCGCCGACGATGTGACGATGGCGGAGTGGTTCAAGAGCGCGCCCGGCCGGTTCATCGTGGTCGCCAACAAACTCGACAAGCTGAAAAAGAGCGAGATCGAGCCGAATCTGAAGCTCATCCGCGAGACGCTGGCGCTGCCGGAGGACGTTTTGCTCATTCCCTTCTCAGCGGAAAAGGGCCAGGGCAGGGAGACGCTGCTCGCGGAGATCGAGAAGCTGATATGATTTTATAGCGGCGGAGGAAAGAATTTCCCCGCCGCTCTTGTTTTTTGTATAGAAATTTGCTAAAATGGCGATATCTTGGGGGTGAATGCGATCGGCGCGCTGAATACATTTAAAAATAACCTGGATTTCAGCTATCTGCTGGGGCTTTTGAGCGGTGTGATCCCCTCCCTGATCTGCATCACGCTCCATGAGCTGAGCCACGGCCTCGTGGCCTACCGCCTCGGGGACGATACGGCGAAGAAGGCGGGCCGTCTGACGCTCAACCCGCTCAAGCACCTGGACCCCATCGGCCTGCTGATGCTGCTGACGGTGCATTTCGGCTGGGCAAAGCCTGTGCCGGTCAATATGTATAAATTCAAAGACCCCAAACGCGGCATGGCGATCACCGCTCTGGCCGGCCCGGTCAGCAATGTGGTGATCACGATCGTTTTTCTGATCCTCTACGGCGCGCTGTATATCCCCTTGCAGGGGAGCGCCGTCGGGGAATATATGCTCGACATGCTGGAGCTCACCGCCTACATGAGCATGGGCTACGCGATTTTCAACATCCTTCCGGTCCCGCCTCTGGACGGCTCCAAGGTTCTGTTTTCAATCCTTCCGGATGAAAGCTACCGCACGCTCATGCGGTATGAGCGCTACGGCGGAATTGTGCTGATGGCGCTGGTCTGGTCCGGCGTTCTGGGCAAGCCCCTCTCCGCCGCCATCCATTGGGCGTACATGCATCTGTTTCCCCTGGCCCAGTGGAGCTGCAATCTGGTGAAAGCGCTGTTTTATTAAATGGAAAATCCCAATTTTTATCTGGAGGGCGTCGTCCATGACAAGGACGAGATGCAGGATTTTGAAGGCCCGCTGAGCCTGATCCTGCAGCTTCTCTCCAAAAACAAGATCGAGATCCGCGATATCAGCATCTCCGACATTCTGGATCAGTACCTCGCCTGGCTCCAGGAGGCGCAGAGCATGGATCTTGAGATCGCGAGTGAATTTGTGCAGATGGCGTCCCAGCTTCTGTATATCAAAACGAGAACCCTGCTGGCAAGCGACGAGGAGGAGGTCTCCGAGCTCGAGCTTCTCATGAGCTCGCTGGAGCAGCTCAAGGCGCGGGACGTGTTTGCCTCCGTGCAGCAGGTCATACCTGAGCTTAAAAAAGCGGCGGAGCAGGGTATCCTGTACTTTGCCAAGCTGCCGGAGCCGCTGCCGAAGGTCGGCAAAGAATATGAATACCGGCATGAGCCTGTGGATCTGCTGAAGGCCATGTACCGGATCTACGCCCGCGGCGGCAAGGCCGCGCCGCCGGATATGACCGCCAAGGTGCCGCGGCGCATCGTCTACAGCGTCCGCGACAAGAGCCTGCAGATCCTCAACCGCCTGCGCGAGGGGAGCGCCGATCTCGGTCAGCTCTATCGGGAGTGTTCGTCCCGGTCTGAAATCGTCGCCACCTTCGTGTCCGTGCTGGAGCTGTGCAGCATCGGCAGCGTCCATATCGAACGCGAAGGGGAGAGCTATACCCTCAGCTTTGTCGGCGGCAATGTGGATGAAATTATGGAAAAGATCGTGGAATGATGATGGATAAAGTATCTTCGGCTGTCGAGGCCGTGCTGTTCGCCGCGGGGGAGAGCGTGCCGCTCAAGCGCCTGTCCCTTGTCCTCGGCGTGGAGGAGGAGGAGATCTCCCGCACGGTCGACGCGCTTCATGAGCTGTATGAGTCCGAGGGGCGCGGTATGCGGATCCTGCGGCTGGATGACAAAGTACAGATGTGCTCCGCGCCGGAGCATGCCGGGCTGATCAGCGCCTGCCTGGAGCAGCGCAAGCCCCCCATGCTCTCCCAGGCGGCCTTGGAGACGCTTGCGGTGGTCGCGTATTTCCAGCCCGTGACCCGCGCCTACGTAGAGCAGGTGCGCGGCGTGGACAGCTCCTACTCCGTCGGCATGCTGACGGAACGCGGCCTGATCGAGGAATGCGGCAGGCTGGAGGCCCCGGGGCGTCCCGCCGTCTTCCGCACGACGGACGTATTTCTCCGTACCATGGGCATCAGCCGCCTGTCCGAGCTCCCGGTCCTGCCGGAGGTCAGCGGCGGCGAAGGCCTTGAGAAGATTCAGAGCGCCATCGACAAACTGACGAAGCCACAGGAGACGGATGAGATCAGCGGCGGCGAGACGGCCGACGCACCCGGCGGGGAGGGATGAGCTTGGGCAAAAAGATAGGCATTATTGCAATTGCCGCTCTGGCTGCACTGATACTGCTCTTTATTTATTTGCCTGTTGTCGCCTGGATCCTTGTGGGGCTGGTGGTTCTGATCATTGCGGTGGTGCTGCTTGTCCCGATCGGCGCGGACATCGCCTATATCGACGAGAAATTCCGCCTGGCGCTGCGCGTGGACGGCTTTGCCATCCAGCTTCTCCCGAAAAAGGAGAAAAAAGACGAGGAGAAGAAGGAAGAGGAAAAACCCAAAAAGGAGAAGGAGAAAAAGGAACCGGAGGAGAAAAAGCCCGAGGAGGAGAAAAAGCCGCGCAAGTTCAATTTCACGAAGGAAGAGCTTTTGGAGCTTGCCAAGAAGGCCATCAAGGGCCTCGGCAAATTCGGGAAATTCACGGTTCGTAAATTCATGCTTCACTTTACGGCGGCCGGACAGGATCCATACAACACGGTCATGTTCTACAACTACGTCAACGGGGCGCTCTGCATCCTCGCCCCGATCTGCCGGAAGCACCTGGACGTCAAGGACGATGTGGACGTGTGGACGAATGTGGATTTCACAACAGACAAGATACAGCTCGATACGGAGCTGAGCGTTACGCTGAGACTGATTCAGGTCGTGCGCGCCGCCCTTGCGGTGGCCGTCGGGGTGATCGGCGTGCTGATCAAGAACAAACGACGCCTCAAAAAAGAGGAGAAGCTTGCGAAAAAGAACGGCGAGCCGCCTCCCGACGAAGAGAAACAGGACGAACAAACGACAGATACAGAAATTGAAATAACGAAGGAAGAGGAAAGGAAGGACAGCAATGGATAACAATCCGATCGGCGAACTGATGCAGAACACAATGGAGAATGTGAAAGGCATTCTCAAGGTTGACACGGTTGTGGGCGATCCCATCTATACGCCGGACGGGATTACCCTGGTTCCCATTTCCAAAATCAGCGTCGGCTTTGGCGGCGGCGGCGTGGAATTCAACAGCGAGAAGCCCGGGAAACGCCCCTATGGCGGCGGCAGCGGCACCGGCGTCAGGATCGACCCCATCGGCTTCCTGATCATCAAGGACGGCGTGATCAGAATGATCAACGTCACCCCGCCCGCGAGCAATACCGTCGACCGCATCATCGACCTTGTCCCGCAGGTGCTCGACCGGGTTGACGCTTTCATCGACAAGAACAAGAAGGACAAATAATAACAGCCCTTCAGGACAATAATAAGCACTGCCCAAAATCATTGCGGGGTGGTGCTTATTATTCGGCATGCTGTTTTTACGATGATCCTGTCCCTGCTGCTCCTGACGCAGCAAGTCCCCGCGTTTGCAGCGTCGGCCCCGACGGTGCATGCGGATGCCGCGGTCGTGATGAGCGAGGACGGGGGCGTCCTGTACGCGAGAAATGCGGACAGCCGCCGCCTCATTGCCAGTACGACGAAGCTCATGACCGCGCTTGTCTGCCTGGAGAATACGTCCCTTGACGATGTGGTCACGGCGCAGGAGCGACACTGCCGCGTGGAGGGCTCGTCCATGTATCTGAAGGCGGGGGAGCGCTACACGGTAAAGGAGCTTCTGTTGGGGCTGCTGCTCTCGTCCGGAAACGACGCGGCTCTCGCCCTGGCTGAATATACCGCGGGCAGCGAGGGCGCCTTTGTGCAGCTTATGAACCGCAAGGCGCAGGAGTTGGGACTTCGTGATACCCATTTTGAAAATCCGCACGGGCTGGACGGAAAGACGCATTTTTCCACAGCCCGCGATCTCGCGCGCCTCATGCTTGCCTGCATGGAAAACGGCGCGTTTCGCAGCCTCACTTCGCAGCGCAGCGCAGAGGTAAAGGGCCTGACGCTTCTGAACCACAACAAGCTTCTCACGCTCTGCCGGGGCTGCGTCGGCGGCAAGACCGGCTATACCCGCGCGGCCGGGCGCTGTCTTGTCTCCTGCTGTGAGAGGGATGGGATGCGCCTTGTCTGTGTGACGCTCTCCGACCCGGACGACTGGAACGACCACCGTGACCTCTACGACTGGGCGTATGGAAACTTCACACTGCATGATTTGCATGAGGAGTTTTCTTTCGATGTCCCCGTGATCTCCGGCAGCCGCGCGAGCGTCAGGGTCATCCCCGCGCCGGGCTCCCGCGTGGTTCTGCCGCGCGGCCGGGAGACGGTGCTGCAGGCCGAGCTTCCGCGCTTTGTCTTCGCGCCCGTCTATACCGGGGACGCGGCGGGAACCATCACCGTGCTGAGGGACGGGGACGCCACCGTGACCTTCCCCCTCGTCTACGTCGGGGATGCGGCGCTGGCGGAGCCGTGTTAACAATGATATGCAAGACGCAAATCGCAGGGGAGGGGCTTGCCCATCCCGTGCGGTACAAGGTGTATTTACCGGATTCGCCGGGCGCTTACGCGAAAACGCGGGTTTCCCCGCCGGGACGCCGAGGGCGTCGTCCCCTACAATATTATATTGTTTTGGTTTTATAAGAGACAGCACAGCAGTACCGAACAGGGAGACTTTTATGACAGAGAGACTTCAAAAGCTGATCTCCGCCGCGGGCCTGATGTCCAGGCGGGCCGCGGAGGAGGCGATCAATGCCGGGCGCGTATGCGTCAACGGCGAAAAGGCGCAGCTCGGCGATAAGGCCGATCCTGCGCATGACCGGATCACCGTGGACGGGAAAGAACTGCCCCGCGAAGGGGAGAAGCTCTATCTCATGCTCCATAAGCCGAGAGGCTACGTCACCACCATGCATGACGAAAAGGGGCGCAAAAACGTGACGGAGCTTATGACCGGCCTCGAAAGCCGCGTCTATCCCGTGGGGCGGCTGGACATGTACTCCGAGGGGCTTCTGTTCATGACCAACGACGGGGACTTTGCCAACCGCGTCATGCACCCCGCCCATGAGGTGGAGAAGGTCTACCACACCTGGGTCACGGGGGAGAATATCGAAAAATCGGTGCATATGCTGCGCCGCCCGATGGAGATCGACGGCTTCAGGGTCTGCGCGAAGGGCGTGGACATCGTGCAGTGCTTCCCCGGCGGCGCGCTGCTGAGCGTGACGATCGCGGAGGGGCGCAACCGCCAGGTGCGCAAAATGTGCGATCAGGCGGGTCTCAAGGTCACGCGTCTCGTGCGCGTGGAGGAAGGCGGCGTCGCGCTCGGCGATCTCAAGAGCGGCTGCTGGCGCAGACTCCGCCCGGAGGAAATCAGCCGTCTTCTCGGGAAAGGGAAGAAGTGATACATATGGAACAAACCGACCTCGTCGTGGTCGGCGGCGGCCCCGCGGGGATGATGTGCGCGTACCAGGCGGCAAAGCGCGGTGTGAAGACCGTGCTGCTCGACCCGAACGACAAGCTGGGCCGCAAGCTCCGCATCACGGGCAAGGGGCGCTGCAACCTAACCAACGCCTGCGACGTGAAGACCGTCATGGCCAATATCCCCGGCGACGGGCGCTTTCTCTACAGCGCCCTCAACCGCTTTTCACCCGCCGATACCATGGCCTTTTTTGAATCGAACGGCCTACCGCTGAAAACCGAGCGCGGGAACCGCGTCTTCCCCCAGTCCGACAACGCAAACGACGTGGCGGCGACGATGGCGAAGCTCTGCAGCCGTGCGGGCGTGACGGTCCGAAAAACGGAGGCAAAGCAGATCATCGCGGAAGACGGGGCCGTGACCGGCGTCATGACGGGACAGGGCATGCTCCCGTGCCGCGCTGCCGCGGTCTGTACCGGCGGGCTTTCCTATCCGCTCACCGGCTCCACCGGCGCGGGCTACCGCTTCGCCGAAGAGCTCGGGCACACGGTGTCGCCCCGCCGCCCCTCGCTGGTCCCCTTGGAGAGCGAGGACGCGTACTGCGCCGAGATGCAGGGCTTCAGCCTGAAAAATGTGACGCTCTCGGCCTTTGAGAACGACAAGCTCATTTATAAAGAGCTGGGAGAGATGCTGTTCACGCACTTCGGCGTCTCCGGCCCGCTGGTGCTGTCGGCGAGCGCCCACATGGGAAAGATGGGCAGCGCCGCCTACCGGCTGGAAATCGACCTCAAGCCCGGCTTGGATGAGAAGAAGCTGGACGCGCGGCTGCTGCGGGACTTTGAGAAGTACGCGAACCGGGAATACAAAAACGCCCTCGTCGACCTGCTGGGCAGCAAGATGATCCCGGTGGTGGTTCGCCTTTCGGACATCCCGGAGGATACGAAGGTCAACAGTATCACGCGGGAGCAGCGCCTGCGGCTGCTGCGTTTGCTGAAAGCCTTCCCGGTCTCGGTCTCGGGCTTCCGGCCCATCGACGAGGCCATCGTCACCGCGGGCGGCGTCAGCACCAAGGAGGTCAACCCCCGTACGATGGAGTCCAAGCTGGTGCGCGGCCTCTATTTCGCGGGCGAGGTGCTGGATCTGGACGCCTATACCGGCGGCTTCAATCTGCAAATCGCGTGGTCGACCGGCTTCGTCGCCGGAAACGCCATATAATTTTCTAAGGAGAATCAACATGAACGGATACAACGCAATCGCGATAGACGGCCCCAGCGGGGCGGGGAAGAGCACGCTTGCCAGAATGCTGGCGAAGGCCTTCGGTTTTCTCTACGTGGACACCGGCGCAATCTACCGCACCCTCGGTCTTGCCTGCGTGCGCGCGGGGATCGACCGCAGGGACGCCGCCGCCGTGATGGAGCTGCTGCCGAAGCTGGATATCGCCATCCGCTACAACGAAAACGGGGAGCAGTGCATGTTCCTCAACGGGGAGGATGTTTCCCGGGAAATCCGCCTGCCGGAGATCTCCATCGCCGCCTCCGACGTCTCCGCCCATCAGGAGGTGCGCAGCTTCCTTTTGGAGATGCAGCGGAAATTTGCCCGTGAGAACAACGTCATCATGGACGGGCGCGATATCGGCACCGTGGTCCTGCCGGAGGCGGAGCTGAAAATATTTCTCACCGCAAGCGCCGAGGCCCGTGCCGCGCGCCGGTATAAAGAGCTTTTGGAGAAGGGACAGAACGTCACATACGAAGAGGTGCTGCGCGACATCGTGCGCCGGGACGAGCAGGACACGAACCGCGCCGCCGCCCCTCTCAAAAAAGCGGACGACGCCATCGTGGCGGACACAAGCGGCCTGAATCTGGAGGAGAGCTACGCCCTGCTGTGCGACATCGTGATCACGCGCCTCGCCGTCGAGCCGGAGGCCGCGCGATGAAAAAGCTCATCGTCGCGGAGAGCGCGGGCTTCTGCTTCGGCGTGCGCCGCTCGGTGGACATGGCGGCGAAGCTCCTGGAGGAGTACGGAAGCTGTGCGAGCCTCGGGGAGCTCATCCATAACGAGGACGTGATCGACTGGCTCAGGGCGAAGGGGATGCGCGTCGCGGAGAGGCCCGAAGAGCTCACGGCGGGGGAGCGGGTGCTCATCCGCGCCCACGGGGCCGCGCCGGAGGTCTACGAGGCGCTCACCGCCGCCGGGGCCGAAATCTTCGACGCGACCTGTCCCAAGGTGCGCGCCATCCATAAAATTGTGGCCAAAGCGAAGGACGAAGGGCGCTTCACCGTCGTCATCGGCATGCGCGCCCATCCCGAGGTCACGGCGATCTGCGGCTGGTGCGGCGAACATGAAGTGTTTGAAAACGCCGAAGAGATCGAAAAATGGCTGAAAAACAAGCCCGAGCCTTGGGAAAAACCTATAACTGTGGTGGTGCAGACCACGCAGACGCACAGTAATTTTACCGAATGTTGCGACTTCATAAAAAAAAGATGTACAAATGCGAAAATATCTGATACAATATGCCTTGCTACGTCCACGCGGCAAGAGGAAGCAGCGAGAATCGCTTCGGAGTGTGACGCAATGGTCGTCATAGGCGGAAAGCACAGCGCGAACAGCGTGCATCTGGCGCAGATCTGCGCCGAGCACTGCCCGAACGTGCAGTTCATCGAGAGATCGGAAGAGCTTGAGATGGACAGGCTTGAGGCCGCAGACACAGTGGGCCTTACCGCCGGCGCCTCGACCCCTGCGTGGATAATTAAGGAGGTAAGAAACAAAATGAGTGACGAGATCAAAGTCGAAGAAACCACAGCTGAAAAAGAGATGTCTTTTGACGAAATGTTGGAGGATTCTCTGAAAACAATATATAATGGAGATAAGGTGACCGGCCTTGTGGTCGCGATTACCGGCACTGAGATCAGCGTTGACCTCGGTACCAAGTATTCCGGCTTCATCCCCACGTCCGAGTTCACCGACGACGGCATCAAGGTCGAAGATGTTGTCAAGGTCGGCGACACCATCGAGGCCGTCGTTGTCCGCGTCAATGACGTGGAAGGCACCGCGATGCTGTCCAAGAAGCGCCTTGACGCCGCCAAGATGTGGACCGATATCGAGGAGGCCGTGGAGAGCGGCGCGATCCTCGAGGGCGTTGTCACCGAGGAAAACAAGGGCGGCGTTGTCGTCAATGTCAAGGGCGTGCGCGTGTTCGTCCCCGCTTCCCAGACCGATCTGCCCCGCGACGCCGAGCTCAGCCAGCTCCTCAAGAAGACCGTCCGCCTCAAGATCACCGAGGTCAACAAGGCCCGCAAGCGCGTCGTCGGCTCCATCCGCCGCGTCGCCCAGGCCGAGCGCCGTGAGCGCATCGAGAATATCTGGAACGAGATCGAGGTCGGCAAGAAGTACCACGGCGTCGTCAAGTCCCTGACGAGCTATGGCGCTTTCGTCGACATCGGCGGCATCGACGGCATGGTCCATGTGTCCGAGCTGAGCTGGGGCCGCATCCACCAGCCCTCCGAGGTCGTCTCCGTCGGCGACGAGATCGACGTCTATGTCATCTCCTTCGACAAGGAAAAGCGCAAGATCTCCCTCGGCTACAAGGATCCCGACGGCAACCCCTGGACCCAGTTCACCAGCCGTTACCAGGTCGGCGACGTGGCCAACGTCAAGGTCGTCAAGCTCATGCCCTTCGGCGCCTTTGCCGAGGTTTTGCCCGGCGTTGACGGCCTGATCCACATCTCCCAGATCGCCAACCGCCGCATCGGCAAGCCCGAGGACGTGCTGACCGTCGGCGACGAGGTCGAGGCCAAGATCACCGCCATCGACGAGGAGAAGCACAAGATCTCCCTCTCCATCCGCGCCCTGTCCGAGCCCGCGCCCGTCAAGGCTCCCGAGGCTGAGGAAGAGGCGGAGGAAGAGCCCGCCGAGGCTGAGGAAGACGCCCTTGTCTATGAGGTCTCCGCCGACGGCGTAGCCTCCGGCATCGCCCCCGAGACTGAGGAGTAATCAAAAAAACGTTTATAAAAGCTGCCCGCCGACCGGCGGGCAGCTTCAATGTGTAGACAAACCCCGGTACATGTCATCTCGAGCGAAGGCGAAGCCGAAGTCGAAAGATCTAAAACTTTGGAAAACCTCATTTTATAGATCTCTCCACTCGCTTCGCTCGGTCGAGATGACACGGAGAGGGTACTTTGTCTACAGTCTGAGATACCCGCCTTCCGGCGGGTATCTTTTTTGGGGGGAGAGAATTATCAAAGCTTTTCGTTGAGCCAGTTCAGGATATCTTTGTACACAACGTCCTTGTTGAGCTCGTTGAGCATCTCGTGCCGTCCGCCGGGGTAGAGACGGATCGTCACGTCGTGGAGCCCTGCCTTGCAGAAAGCGTTGTAGGCCCGCGTCACGCCCTGTCCGTTTTCGCCCACGGGGTCTGCGTCGCCGGACATGAAGTAAATGGGCTTCTCCTTGTTCATCATGGCGATGTTCTTCTCGTCGGTGATAAATTTGATGCCGCCCATCATGTCGCGGAAGAGGCCGTTGGTGGCGATGAAGCCGCAGAGAGGATCGGCGGCGTAGGCGTCGGCGACCGCGGGATCGCGGCTGAGCCAGTCGTAGATCGTGCGGGGATTTTCGTACCCCTTGTTGTAGGAGCCGAAGGCGATGTCGTTGAGCGTCGTGCCGACGGTATGCGCGCCCTGGAGCCTGACAAACAGGCAAGCCGCGCCGTAACCGCCGAGAACCATGAGCCTCGGCTGATGGCCGGTACCGCTGATAACGGCGGCGTCATACTTGTCGGGGTGCTTGATGAGGTAGGTGCGGGTCAGAAAGCTGCCCATGCTGTGACCGAAGAAGACGTAGGGGATGTCGGGGTATTGCTCCTTCATGATATCGTGCAGCTTGTCCATGTCGGCGACCACGTGATCCCAGCCGTCCTTTTCGGCAAAGAATCCCTGCTCGCTCCGGTCGCGGATGGTCTTGCCGTGGCCGAGGTGGTCGTTGCCGACGGCGACGTAACCGTTTTCTGCGAGGAAGGCCATGAAATCGCGGTAGCGGTCGATATGCTCGGCAATGCCGTGGGCGATCTGGACAACGGCCTTCGCCTTCCCGTCGGGGGTGCATTTGAGCGCGCGGATCGTGTTGCAGCCGGTGCTGGATTCAAAATAAAAATCCGCAAAAACAGGCATAGAAGGAAACCTCCTGTCGTGATGTTTTTAAAAAGGCCGCACCGGTTTGGTGCGGCCCTTTATAATCGGATTATCAGCCGACGATGGCCTTGGTGTCGCGCGCGATGACAAGCTCCTCATTCGTGGGGATGACGAAGACCTTGACCTTGGAGTCGGGCGTGGAAATCATGATATCCTGACCGCGCTTGGAATTGGCCTCCTTGTCGAGCTCAATGCCGAGGTAGCCGAAGTACTTGACGATCGCGGCGCGGGTATCGCTGTCGTTCTCGCCGACGCCGGCGGTGAAGATGATGGCGTCGACGCCGTTCATCGCGGCGACGTAGGAGCCCGCGACCTTCGCCACCCAGTAGGCGAACATGTCGAGGGCGAGCTGCGCGCGCTCGTTGCCCTCCGCGGCGGCGGCGGCCAGATCGCGGAAGTCGGAGGACACGCCGGACACGCCCAGCACGCCGGACTTCTTGTTGAGGATGTTCAGCATCTCGTCGATGGAGAAGCCGTACTTGTTCATGATAAACTGAATGACGCCTGCGTCAAGATCGCCGCAGCGGGTGCCCATGGGCAGGCCGACCAGAGGCGTGAAGCCCATGGAGGTGTCCACACACTTGCCGCCGTCGATGGCGCAAATGGAGGAACCGTTGCCCATGTGGCAGGAGATGAGCTTGAGCTCTTCGATGGGCTTGCCCATCAGCTCGGCGCAGCGGCCGGAGACGTAGAGGTGGGAGGTGCCGTGGAAGCCGTAGCGGCGGATGCCGTCGTTCTTGTAGTACTCGTAAGGGACGGCGTACATATAGGCCTTGCCGGGCATGGTCTGGTGGAAGGCGGTGTCGAACACGGCGACCATGGGCACATCGCCCATGACGTCGCGGCAGGCCTTGATGCCGGTGATGTTGGCGGGGTTGTGCAGGGGCGCAAAGGGGATGCACGCCTCGATGGCGGCCATAACGCTGTCGTCGATCTTCACGGATTTCGCGAACTTCTCGCCGCCGTGGACGACGCGGTGGCCGACGGCGTCGATCTCCTTCATGGAGCCGACAACGCCGTATTCGGGGCTGGTGAGCTTCTCAATGACCGCGGCGATGGCTTCGGAGTGGGTGGGCATGGGGACGTCCTCGTTGAAGACGGGCTTGCCGCCGACCAGGGGGGTGTGCTTGAGGTGGCCGTCGATGCCGATCCTCTCGCACAGGCCCTTGGCCATGACCTGCTCGGTCTCCATGTCGATGAGCTGATACTTGAGGGAGGAGCTGCCGGCGTTGATAACTAAAATTTTCATGTTTTCTTCCCTTTCTATTGTAATTGACGCGCTTGTTGATTAAAATATGCCTGTCCCTATTCTAATACATTTATGGGAAAAAGCAAGGTTTTTTTAAGGAGTGTGCATACGTTGCGGGCGGTCGGCATTGTCTGTGAATACAACCCCTTCCACAGGGGACATCAATATCTGATCGAAGAGAGCAGACGCAGACTCGGAGAGGATACGGCGGTGATCTGCACCATGAGCGGCGACTTTGTCCAGCGGGGCGAGGCCGCGATCTTCGACAAGTTTACCCGCGCCGAAGCTGCCTGCCGCACCGGGGCCGACCTGGTGGTCGAGCTTCCGCTGCCCTGGTGCCTCAGCTCCGCGGAGGGCTTCGCCTCCGGCGCTGTCGCCATGCTGACGGCGCTGGGCTGCGATACCCTCGCCTTCGGCAGCGAGAGCGGGGATGCCGACGCACTGGAAAAACTGGCAGCATATCTGCTCTCGCCCGACGCGCTTACGGATATCCGCAGGCGCATGGGCGAGGACGCCTCGCTCTCCTTTGCCCGTGCCCGGCAGCTCTCTGCGCAGGCCGCGCTGGGGGATACGGCTCTGCTCTTGAATCGCCCGAACGACATCCTGGGCGTGGAGTATCTGAAGGCGATCCGAAAAAGCGGCGCGGATATAAAGTCGCTGATCGTCCGGAGAGAGGGCGGCGGACACGACAGCAGGGGAGAGGGCGCGTTCCGATCGGCCATGCAGCTCAGGGAGATGATTCGGGCGGGCGAAGACCCGTCACCGTATATTCCGGCGGCGGCGATGGCGGTATACCGGAGCGCGGCGGATTCCGGACAGATACGGGACGACCGTCTTCTGGAGACTGCGCTGCTGTCCCGCCTCTATTCCGTGAAGCCGGAGGCGTTTGACGCGCTCCCCGACGCGGGCGGCGGAACGGGACGAAGACTGTACAGCGCCGTGCGGAATGGCGGCGGAACGGAACAGATCGCCGCCGCGGCGAGCTCCAAACGATTTACAAATGCCCGTATGCGGCGCATGCTGCTGTGCGCGGCCCTCGGCGTTTGTGCAGAAGACACAAAGGGAGTCCCGCCCTATATCCGCGTCCTCGCGGCGAATGAGAAGGGGAGGGCGCTGCTCCGGGAACGCGGCGGGCAAAGCGCGATCCCCATCCTGGCAAAACCCGCCGCCGTGCGCTATCTCGGCGAGAGGGCCGAGAGAATCTTCACCCTCGGCGCGGGAGCCCACGATCTGTACCGCCTCGGCTGCGCGTCACGGGACGGGATGCAGCCGGACGCGGACTGGAGACGGAATCCGGCCATTGTGTAAAATGACGAAAAAAGCAAAAACGCCTGATGCTATTTTTTAAAAATCCACAATTGCAATTTAGCTTCATAAAGTACATAATAAGCATATGTTAAATCAAGGACATCTGTCCTTGAAATACGGACGCATTTTTAAGGGAGGAAACAAAATGAAAAAGCTTCTGTCTTTGACCCTGGCCCTGGTCATGGTATTTGCCCTCTGCTCCTTCGGCTCAGTCGCCTATGCGGACAACCCCGTCGTCAAGATCGGCGTGTTTGAGCCCCAGTCCGGCGATAACGGCGCCGGCGGCAAGCAGGAAATCCTGGGCATGCAGTACGCGAACACCCTCACCCCGACCGTTGAGATCGACGGCACCACCTACGATGTTGAGCTTGTCTTCGCCGACAACGCCTCCTCCAACGACAAGGCCCCCACGGCCGCCCAGACCCTGATCTCCAGCGGCGTCTCCGTGGTTCTCGGCTCCTACGGCTCCGGCGTCTCCATCGCCGCCAGCGATACCTTTGACGCGGCCGGCGTGCCCGCCATCGGCGTGACCTGCACCAACCCCCAGGTGACCGCGGGCTGCGACGTCTACTTCCGCATCTGCTTCCTCGATCCCTTCCAGGGCACCGTCCTGGCCAACTTCGCCAAGAATGAGCTGGGCGCCACCAAGGCCTACTGCCTGGCCAAGCAGGGCGACGACTACTCCGGCGGTCTCTGCAACTACTTCATCGACGCCTTCGGCAAGGACGCCTGCGTGTATGAGCAGTTCCCGGAAGGCACCTCCGACTACTCCACCTACATCACCAACGCCCAGAATCAGGGCTGCGACGTGTTCTTCTCTCCCGTCTCCACCGAGGCTGCCGCCCAGATCATTGCCAAGGCTGACACCCAGGCCCTGGGCATGCCCATCCTGGCCGGCGACACCTGGGACTCCAACGTCATCCTCCAGGCCGCCAAGGGCACCGGCGTCAAGATCTGCGTGACCACCTTCTATCAGGAGGGCGCTGATCCCGACTTCGACCTCGGCATCAAGTACTGGATGAACAACAATCCCACGGCTCTTGCCAACAACGGCGGCAATGACGAGCTGGCTGCCGTCACCGTCATGGGCTACGACGCCTACTATGTCGCCCTCGAGGCTCTGAAGGCCGCGGGCTCCACCGATCCCGCCGACGTGCTGGAGGTTCTGCCCTCTGTCAAATATGAAGGCGTGACCGGCGCCATCGCCTTCGACGACATCGGCGACGCTCTGCGTGACAGCGCCTTCGTTAAGGAGTGCAACACCGAGCTCGGCGTTTGGGACTTCGTCGCCGTGGCTACCGTCGGCTGAGTTTCCGAATAAGTCAAATCCTTTGCTGGCGGGGGCCACAGCTCCCGCCAGCAATGCGTATGTCTCCGGATATTTCCCGCAGGAAGGAAAGCTGTTTATGGATGTTCTGAAAACAACCCTGCCCTATATCATCTCGGGTATCTCCGTCGGCGGCCAGTATGCGCTGATCGCCATCGGCTACACCATGGTATACGGCATTCTCCGGCTCATCAACTTTGCCCACGGCGACGTGTTTATGGTGGCCGGCCTTATGATGGTCTATCTCGCGGCGTCCCTGCCGCTCTATCTCGCGATCCCCCTGGTCATCATCCTGACGGTTCTGCTCGGCTTCACCATCGAGCGCGTGGCCTATAAGCCGCTGCGCGCCGCGCCGCGCATGTCCGTCATGATCTCCGCCATCGGCGTGAGCTATCTGCTCCAGAATCTCGCGCTCTACATCACCGGCGGCCTGAACAAGAACTATCCTGCGATCCCCTGGATCTCCGACCGCATCAGCATTTTCGGGATGGAGACCTCAAGGGTCACGGTTATTACGCCCTTTTTGACGATCATTCTGGTTTTCCTGCTCGTGCAGCTCATCAATCACACCAAGATCGGCATGGCAATGCGCGCCGTCTCCCGTGACTTTGAGACTTCGCAGCTCATGGGCATCCAGATTAACCGCGTCATCTCCGCCACCTTCATCATCGGCACCTTCCTCGCCGCGGTCGGCTCGATCCTCTTCTTCACAAACTACCCCGGCGTGGTTCCGACGTCCGGCGCAATGCCCGGTCTGAAGGCCTTCGTCGCGGCGGTGTTCGGCGGCATCGGCTCGATTCCCGGCGCGGTCATCGGCGCTTTCATCATCGGCATCGCGGAGAGCATTATCAAGGGTCTCGACACGATCCTCATCGTCAACGGCGTGATCGACGAGCAGATCGGCCTCGCCACCTTCTCGGACGCCTTCACCTTCGTCTTGCTGATCATCATTCTGGTCTTCAAACCCACGGGTCTCTTCGGTGAGAAGAGCACCGACAAGGTCTGAGAGGGGGGGAAAAAGACATGACCGAAACAAAAAACAAAAAAGGCGCATGGATCGCCTTTATATCGGTACTGGCCTTCCTCGCGGTGATCTTCGCCCTCGACCAGATGATCAAGCCCACCGACAGCCTCGGCATGCTGCTGATCGTACTGCAGAAGGGCTCCGTCTACGCGCTGGCCGCCGTGTCCATGAACCTGCTCAACGGCTATACCGGTCTCTTTTCTCTGGGACACGCGGGCTTCATGCTCCTCGGCGCTTATACCTACGCCATCTTTACGATCCCCGACAAATACCGTGATTCGGTCTATCAGTATTTTGACGCGGCGATCCGCTTCTCCATTCCCGAGGTGCTTTCCAAACATATGGGCGGCTTCGGCACGGCGCTGGGCGTATTTATCGCACTGGTGCTGGCGGGGCTGGTTGCGGCGTTCATGGCGTGGCTGATCGGCCTGCCGGTGCTGCGCCTCAAATCCGACTATCTCGCCATCGCGACCCTCGGCTTTGCCGAGATCATCCGCGCGGTTTTTCAGTGGAGCAAGCTCGGCCCCATCACCAACGGCTCGAACCTCCTGAAAAACTTTGCCCGTGCCAGTAAATTCAAGCTGGAGATTGCAGGGACAAAGCTGAGTCTGTCAACCTTTGTCCCGGTGCTGATCGCGACGGTGTGCATCACGCTCATCGTCCTGATCGTCAACTCCACCTACGGCCGCGCCTTCAAGGCCATCCGCGACGATGAGATCGCGGCGGAGGCCATGGGCATCAATCTTGCCAAACACAAGATGATCTCCTTCGTGACCAGCTCCTTCTTTGCCGGCATCGCGGGCGCGACGCTTGCGATGGTGCTGTCCATCGCGCAGGCCAACAACTTCAAATCCGCCATGACCTATGAGATCCTGCTCATGGTCGTGCTGGGCGGTATCGGCTCCATCACCGGCTCGGTCATCGGGTCGCTGCTGTTCGTGGCGGCGTCCGAATGGTGGCTCCGCGGTCTGGATTCCGGCAAGTTCCTCGGCATCGAGGCGCCGAATATCTTCCGCAACGGCTTCCGCCTGGTCGTCTTCTCCATCATCATCATGATCGTGGTCCTCTTCTTCCGCGAGGGCATTATGGGCGAAAAGGAACTGCCCGACCTGTTTAAGAAAAAGAAGAAGGCCCCGGCAAAGGAGGCGCAGTCATGAGCGAGCGGAAAACGATCCTGCAGGTGGAACATGTCACCATGCAATTCGGCGGCGTCGTGGCTGTCAACAACCTGAGCATGGAGGTTCGCGAGGGCGAGATCGTCGCCATCATCGGCCCCAACGGCGCGGGCAAGACCACGGCCTTCAACGTCATCACCGGCGTCTACGCGCCGACCAACGGGTGCGTGTATTTTGACGGGGAATGCGTTGTCGAAAACTACCCCCGCGGGAAAATGAAAAAGAATTATCTGGGCGAGGACGCCGAACTGTTCGGCGAGGTGAAGGAACCTACGCCCGATGAGCTGACCAAGCTCGGCATGGCGCGCACCTTCCAGAACATCCGCCTGTGGAAGAGCATGACGGTGTTCGACAACATCCTGGTCGCCAAGCACATGAAGCGCACGAGCAATCTCTTCTCTGCGGCCTTCCGTCTCAACCGCGCGGAGGAGGAGCAGCAGCGCCGTGAGGTGATGGAGCTTCTGGAGATCGTCGGCCTTGCGGATGTGAAGGATGAGCTTGCGACCTCACTGCCCTACGGCAAGCAGCGCCGCCTGGAGATCGCCCGCGCCCTTGCGACGAAGCCGAAGCTCCTGCTTCTCGACGAGCCTGCCGCCGGCATGAACCCGCAGGAGACCCAGGATCTGACCCAGTTCATCGGGCAGATCCGCAAGGATTTCAACGTGACGATCCTGCTCATTGAGCACCACATGGATCTGGTCATGGATATCTCCGACCGCATCTACGTGCTTGACTTCGGGCGTCTCATCGCCCAAGGCACGCCGGCGGAGATCCAGAAGAACGAAAAGGTGATCGACGCCTATCTGGGGGTGGTAGACGATGCTGAAAATTGAAAACCTGCATGTGTCCTATGGCGGCATCCGCGCCCTGAGAGGCATCAGTCTTGAGGTTCCCGACGGCAAGATCGTGACCCTGATCGGCGCAAACGGCGCGGGCAAGTCCACCACGCTGCGCACGATCTCCGGTCTCGTCAAGGCCGACAGCGGTTCCATCACCTACGACGGGGAAGAGCTGCTGGGAAAGCCGATCTACAAAATCCTGGAAATGGGCATCGCCCAGGTCCCCGAGGGGCGGCGCGTGTTCACAAATCTCACGGTGCGCGAGAATCTGAAAATCGGCGCGTATCTGCGCAGCGACAAGGAGCAGATCGAAAAGGATCTCGAATGGGTATATGAACTGTTCCCGCGCCTCAAGGAGCGCGACTGGCAGCTTGCCGGCACCCTCTCCGGCGGCGAGCAGCAGATGCTGGCCGTGGCGCGCGCGCTCATGAGCAAGCCAAAGGTGCTCATGATGGACGAACCCTCGCTGGGTCTGGCTCCGCTGGTGGTCAAGGGCATCTTCGACATCATCCGCCAGATCAACGCCCAGGGCGTCACTGTCCTGCTGATCGAGCAAAACGCCAACATGGCCCTCAAAATCGCGGACTACGCCTATGTGCTTGAGACCGGCAAGATCGGCCTCTCCGGCACGGGCCGCGAGCTTCTGGTGAACGAGGATGTCAAGCGCGCCTATCTCGGAAGCTGAGAAAACAACATACAGAACGCAAAACCTGCCGTCCCGATTTCGAGGCGGCAGGTTTTTGTGACTTTGCCACAAATAAAGACTTGAACTTGAGAAGCTAACCGTGTGCGTGGTTCGCTCTTCACTGTTCTTATAGGGCAGTCGGGCGCTTTTGTCAATCCCGGCCCGCTTGCGTTTTTGTTCCGTTTCTTGATTGACATCTTGCGACAATTTATGTAATATATATTCGCCCGCAAGGGTACGATGAAGAGCGTTCATACAAACACGCAGGCGGTTGGTTTCATCCTCCGATAAGGAGGTGGTACTTATGCGGATTACCTTTCATATAAAGAAGTGGACAATCACAATTCTTGTGAAGGAAACTTCCCGAAAGGCAAAGCCCGTAAAAAAGTCAACCGCCACTCCCGCAAAGTGACGATTGACTTTGTGGCTTTGCCACAAGATTAACCTAAACTGAGGAGCTAACCGTGTGCGTGGTTCGCTCTTCATTGTTATTATAAGGCAGTCGGGCGCTTTTGTCAATCCCGGCCCGCTTGCGTTTTTTTCAATTTTTCCCCCCCTTGCAAAACGCGGCGTGATCGTGTATATTGTGCCTATGAAATTATGATGGCACAACATCTTGCAGTTATGTAAACTTATCGAAAGGGGTTGACAGACATGACCACAGGGCGCAACATCGTTCGTTCGTTCGTTCGTTCGTTCGTTCGTTCGTTCGTTCGTTCGGTAAAGTCTGCGCTGTCGGCCTCTCCCTGTCAAGTCTTACCAAGGGCGTAGTATATCCAATTTAGGGTATGCTGCGCCCTTTTGCGCGCGCAACTCTCCACTACTGTCATTGCGAACCAGTGACCGATGTCACTGGTGTGGCAATCCGCCCGCCGGAGGCACTACCGATCACAGAAATGTCGGCTGGCCGCTGGGAGTACTGATTGCCACGCCAGTGCTGAGGCACTGGTTCGCAATGACAGGAGTGGGGGGCTTTCTGCAAATCGGAGGGGCTGTAGCAAAATAGGATTATTCGCTTCCAAGCAGCAGTCCATGTAGGGGCCGACGCCCTCGGCGGCCCGCACGCGGAAATGCAAATAGTGAACA
>CADAPH010000009.1:26994-45609 GCA_902789745.1 Oscillospiraceae bacterium
ATGATACCGCCGGGCCGCCGAGGGCGTCGGCCCCTACGATAAAACCGGTATTTTTACTTTGTTCCGGCTGTTTCTGCTATTTTGCTACAGCCCCTTCTTATGCCGGAAATCGCGGTTTACTTTCCGGCTCCGGCGTGGTATAATAATTCATCAATTTCCGGGGGATCGCCATGTTCGATAAACTCAAAAAGCTTGCCGATCAATATGACCTGCTCTGCGCCCGTATGGAGGAGCCGTCTACCTACGCAGACCCCGCCGTTTACGCGAAATATGAGCGCGAGTCACGGGAGCTGGAGCCGCTGGTCACGGCCTGGCGCGCGTATCAGCGGGCCGAAGCCGGGATGGAGGAGGCTCTGCTTCTCATGTCAGACCCTGAGATGAAGGAGCTTGCGCAGGAGGAATACGCCGCCTCCAAGGCGGAAAAGGAGCGGCTGGAGCAGGAGATCAGGATCCTGCTTCTCCCGAAGGATCCCAACGACGGCAAAAACGTCATCATGGAGATCCGCGGCGGCGTCGGCGGGGAAGAGGGGATGCTCTTCGCCTCCGATCTCTTCCGCATGTACACCATGTACGCCGAATCCAAGGGCTGGCGCATCGAGATCGCCAACATCAGCGAGACCGAGCTCGGCGGCATCAAGGAGATCAGCTTCGTCATCGAAGGCGCGGGCGCGTATTCCCGGCTCAAATTTGAGGCGGGCGGCCACCGTGTCCAGCGCGTCCCGGTCACGGAGTCCGGCGGACGCATCCACACCTCCGCCGCCACCGTCGCCGTACTGCCGGAGGTGGAGGAGATCGACTTTCACCTCGATCCCGGCGATCTGAAGATCGACACGTATCGCTCCTCCGGCGCGGGCGGCCAGCATGTCAACAAGACGGAGAGCGCCATCCGCATCACCCATCTTCCGACCGGCACGGTGGTCGAGTGCCAGGATGAGCGCAGCCAGTACAAAAACAAGGATCGCGCCATGCAGATCCTGCGCGCCAAGCTCTATGAGGCGGAGCAGGCGAAGCAGAACGCCGCCGTCGCCAGCGAGCGCCGCAGCCAGATCGGCTCCGGCGACAGGAGCGAGCGCGTGCGCACCTACAACTTCCCGCAAAATCGCGTCACCGACCACCGCCTCAGCGGGGACGTCAAGAATTTCAATCTGCAGCCGATCCTGAACGGCAATCTGGACGAGCTGATCGACTGCCTTGTCACCGCCGACCAGGCCGCGCTCCTGCAGGCGCAGACGGAGGCGTAAATGGAGACGAAACGAATTACGGAAGCGATCGGGGAAGCAGCTTCGATCATCCGAAGCGGCGGCCTTGTCGCCGTGCCGACCGAGACCGTCTACGGACTCGCCGGGAACGGCCTTGACGAGCAGGCTGTCGCCGGGATCTACGAGGTAAAGGGCAGACCGGCAATCAAGCCGCTGTCCCTCATGGTGCCGGATGAGACGGCGATGGAGCTTTACTGTGAGGATGTCCCGCACCAGGCACACGCGCTGGCAAAACGCTTCTGGCCCGGGCCGCTGACCATTGTGCTGAAGGCGAAGAAGGCTGTTCCCCCGATTGTCCTCGCAGGCGGGAGTACGGTGGGGCTGCGCTGCCCCGACCATCCGCTGACGCTTGAGCTCCTGCGGGAATGCGGGCTCCCTCTCGCCGCGCCGTCCGCAAATCCCAGTGGCGAGGCAAGCCCCAAGACGGCGGAGCAGGTGCTGGCTTATTTCGACGGCAAAATCGACGCGGTGATCGACGGCGGCCCCTGCGGGATCGGAAAAGAATCCACGCTTCTTGATATGAGCGCGGTACCCTATAAGATCCTGCGACAGGGCGCGCTGCCCGAGGAGACGATACGAGAAGCCCTTGCCGGGGAACTCGTTGTCATCGGCGTCACCGGCGGCTCCGGCTGCGGCAAGACCACGGCGCTTGCGGAATTGGAGAAGCTCGGCGCGCTGGTGCTGGACTGCGACGCGATCTATCACGAGCTGCTGGAAACCGACGATGAGCTGATCCGCGAACTGGCCGCCGCCTTCCCCGGCACGGTGTGGGAAGGAAAGGTCGACCGGAAAGCGCTGGGCAGGATCGTCTTCGCCTCCCCGGATGAACTGGAAAAGCTCAATGAAATCGCGTGGCATGCGGTTATCCAGGCCGTGGAGCATAGGCTTCAGGACTATGCCATGCGGGGCGGGACACTTGCCGCCATCGACGCGGTGGAGCTGATCGCTTCCGGTATGTCAGAGCGCTGCAAGGCCGTGGTCGGCGTCCTTGCCGACCGGGAGACCCGCATCGCGCGCATCATGGCGCGGGACGAGATCTCCAAGGAGGCGGCCGAAGCGCGGCTGGACGCCCAGAGGCCGGACAGCTACTATGAAGCCAACTGCACCCATCTTTTGCACAATCATGCCGACATTGCCGACTTTCAGGCGGACTGTCGGGGACTTTTTAAGGAGATAATAGAACCATGGATGATCTGAGAAAACAGCTTTTCTATGAAAAGAAGAACGGCTATGACCTCATCGGCACGGATGAGCATGTCACGGCGGAAAACTACTGCCGCGGCTATATGGCTTATCTGAACGCTTCCCGCACCGAGCGGGAGGCGGTCGCCAACGCCATTGCGCTTGCGCGCGCATGCGGCTTTACGGAGTACCGGCCCGGCATGGCGCTTGAGCCCGGCATGAAGCTCTATTTCAACAATCGCGGCAAGGCGCTGATGCTGGCCGTGATCGGACAGAAGAGCCTCGCCGAGGGCGCGGTGATCGCGGGCGCGCATGTCGACGCCCCGCGTCTCGATCTCAAGCAGATTCCCATGTATGAGACGGACGAGCTCTGCTATTTCCGCACGCACTACTACGGCGGCATCAAGAAATACCAGTGGGTCACCATCCCGCTGGAGCTGCACGGCGTCGTCGTGCTCAAGAGCGGCGAGACCGTAGACGTCTGCATCGGGCGCGAGCCGGGCGAGCCACGCTTCGTCATCACCGACCTGCTGCCCCATCTGGCGAAGGATCAGTTGAAGAAAACCATGTCCGAGGGAATCACTGCCGAGGCGCTGAACCTCATCATCGGCTCTGCCCCCTACGCGGACGAGGGCAAGGATCGCGTCAAGCTTGCGGTGATGAGCGTGCTCAACGACATGTACGGCATCACGGAGGAGGACTTCCTCTCCGCGGAGCTCGTGGCGGTTCCGGCCTTTGATGTATGCGAGATCGGCCTTGACCGCAGCATGATCGGCGGCTACGGCCACGACGACCGGGTCTGCGCCTATGCCGAGCTCAGGGCTATTCTCGATGTGGAGAACCCCGCCCGCACCTGTGTCTGCATCCTCGCCGACAAGGAGGAGACCGGCTCCGACGGCGTCAGCGGTATGCAGAGCAGCGCCTTCGATACCTTTATGGAGGATCTGTGCGCCTCGCAGCATGTGGAGCTGCGCCGCTGCTATGAGAAGAGCTTCTGCCTCTCCGCCGACGTGACCGCGGCCTACGATCCGCTCTATCCCGAGGTATCGGAGAAGAGCAACGACGCCCGCTTCAACTACGGCATGGGCATCTGCAAGTTCACCGGCGCCCGCGGCAAGGCCGGGACAAGCGACGCCTCTGCCGAGGTGGTGGCCTATCTGCGCCGCGTGTTCGACAAGGCCGGCGTCGTCTGGCAACTGGCCGCGATGGGCAAGGTCGACCAGGGCGGCGGCGGCACGATCGCCAAATATATGGCCAACCGCAATATCGACACCATCGACGCGGGCGTGCCCGTCCTGAGCATGCACGCCCCCTTTGAACTCGTCGCGAAGCTCGACTGCTACATGACCTACAAAGGCGTCCTCGCCGTATACAACGACGACTGAGACGTTTACAAAAAATGAGGCCGTAGGGGCCGATGCCCTCATCGGCCCGCCGTTATGCGCCGACGTGCGCTGATCGACGGGTCGATCCGGGGATCGACCCCTACGCTTCGCTATACGAACCTTGACGGTTAATTCCGACCATCCCCGGCAACACTATCCGGGGAGGTGACAGCATGGACGACATCAAAGAGACGGGCCAGGCGCGGCAGGGGGGCATCCACTGCCTGACCATCATCGGACAGATCGAGGGGCACCAGATCCTGCCGGACGACGTGAAGACCACAAAGTACGAGCACATCCTGCCGACCATCGCGGCAATCGAGGAATCGCCTGAGATCACGGCGCTGCTGATCCTGCTGAACACCGCGGGCGGCGACGTGGAGGCGGGGCTTGCCATCGCGGAGATGATCGCGGGCATGAGCAAGCCGACGGCCTCGCTGGTTTTGGGCGGCGGACACTCCATCGGCGTGCCGCTGGCCGTCTCGGCGGATCGGAGCTTTATCGCGCCGTCGGCCTCCATGACCATCCACCCGGTGCGCATTTCGGGCGTGGTGATCGGCGCTTCCCAGACCTACGACTATCTCGCACGGATGCAGGAGCGGATCACCGCCTTCGTGACCGCGCACTCCAATATTGCGCAGGCGCGCTTTGAGGCCCTGAGCGCGGATACCACCCAGCTTGCAAACGACGTGGGCAGCATCCTCACCGGGCGCGAGGCGGTCAGGGAGGGCCTGATCGACGGGATCGGCACCCTCTCCGACGCGCTGCGCTATCTGCATGCGCGTTCCGGAGACGGCGCGGAGACGTAAATCGCGCAAAATAATCCTTGCGCTTCAACAGGGAATCCGATATAATGAGAAAAGAATAACTGATAATTTTTCTGGGAAATACCGCACGATTCGACCCTCAGTACGTGCCGAATTATGCGGTATCGCCTTACTATGAACGAAAATGAAGTATACGGCGTTTTATGCCGCCGGAGAAAGCGCAGGTGCTGCCCATGCTGCTTAAGAAACTGATTAAAGCCGAGGGGATTTCTCTCCGGTTTATCCATTCCGCCCTCATCGTGATCGCGCTGATCGTGTCATGGTTTTTGATCTATTCGACCTTTCAGTTGTCGGTCGCCTTTCTGGACGTTACGGAAGCGACGGATCAGTACATCGAGATGCACAAGGCAGCGAGCGAGATGATGGACGCAACCGATTATCTGGTCGAAATGGTGCAGCGCTATACGCTTGACGGAAACAGCATCTACCTGCACAACTATTTTGACGAGATGTTTGAATCCCGCAGCCGCGAAGCCGCGATCGAGAAAATGTCCGCCTACGCGGAAGAGAAAGAGGCGGTTGCGAAGCTGCGGAAAGCGCTGGACGCGTCGGCTGAGCTTACAGAGCGGGATTACTACGCGATGAAGCTCGTTATAGAGGCCACAGGCTATTCCCCGGTGCCGGAGCAGCTGAAGGAGATCGAGCTCAGGCCCGAGCACGCGCCGCTGCCCGCGTGGGAGAAAAAAGCGGCGGCGCAGCATTTGGTGTCGGATGAGGCGTATTACCGGAAGCTGGACAGGATTCGTTCCGACATGAAGGAAAGCCTCTCCATATTGGAGAGCCGGACCCGCAGCGTGCAGCTCAAATCCACGGCGGATATGCGCTCGAGCCTGCGCGGCGTTCGGATTGTTACCATCGCGCAGGCCGTTGCGATCCTGATCATGACACTGCTGACGGTCAGTCTCGGTATTTCGCCCGTCCTGAAGGCTGTTGACAAGATCCGGGAGGACAGTCCCATCCCGGTTGCCGGCGCAAAAGAATTCCGCTACCTGGCTCAGGCCTATAACCGCATGTTTGAGGTATATAAAAGCAGCGTAGCCAGCCTGAACTACAAGGCCAGCCATGACGAGCTGACCAAGGTCTACAACCGCGCGGGCTATGATCTGCTTCTGTCCGGGTTCGAGCTCTCTACCACCAGTATTCTGCTGCTTGACGTGGATCTCTTCAAATCGATCAACGATACATACGGGCATGAAATCGGGGACAGGGTTTTGCAGAAGGTCACAAAATCCATTACAAAGTATTTTCGCGCCGATGACTACGTCTGCCGTATTGGGGGAGACGAGTTTGTGATCATCATGCAGCGCGCCAACCGGGCGCACAGCAAACTCATCGAGGACAAAGTGCGGCAGATCAACGATGCGCTGCGCGATACGTCGGACGGGCTGCCAATGGTGTCCGTCAGCGCGGGCGTAGCCTTTGGCGACGAGTCGGACAGCGCGGAACAGATGTTCAAGCATGCGGACGCCGCGCTCTATGAGACAAAACGAAAGGGAAGAAACGGCGTCTCCTTCTACGAAGCGCCGAAATGAAGCATGACTGGCGCCGCCGTTCTGCCGATGCGGAGAACGGCGGCGCTGTGTTCTTCTGCGGGGAAAGCCTTGTTTTTATGGAGAACTTGTGGTAAGATACGGTTTACAATAATTATGGGAGGCGTTCGGCAATGTCGATATGGAATGCGGTGCTTCTGGGCGTCATACAGGGGATCGCCGAATTTCTGCCGATCTCCAGCTCGGGCCACTTTGCCGTCGTCAACAATCTGTTCAAGCTCTCCGACCTTTCACAGGGCCACGCGCTGTTTCAGGCCATGCTGTATCTGTCGACGATCGTCTCTGTCTGCCTTGTCTATTGGCCGGAGATATGCGCCATGGTCTATGAGATGCTCTCCTTCGCGGATCTCGGTCCGCTGGCCGGACAGGAGAGGGCGCGTTACCCCGCGGCCCGCTGCTTTTTCCTCCTGCTGATCGCGACGCTGCCCCTGTTCCTCGCCCTTCCGATCAATAGCCGCATGGAGGTGCTGAACGGCAGAAACATTTTTATCGGTATTATGCTGATCCTGACGGGATGCATCCTCTATGTATCGGACAAGATGCTCCCGGGGAAAAAGAACCAGAACAGCATGTCGGTCACGGACGCGCTGATCATCGGCCTGTGCCAGAGCGTGGCGACCATTCCGGGGCTTTCCCGCTCCGCCGTGACCATTACGGCTGGCGTCGCCGTCGGCGTCCGGCGGGATTTCGCCGTGACCTTCTCCTTCCTGCTGAGCGTCCCGGCGCTGCTGGGCGCGGCGATCCTCTCCTTTGCGGACGCTGCGCGGGAAGGGATCGACTGGCACAGCGTCCCCGCCTACCTGGTCGGTATGGCGGCGGCGATCCTCACCGGCGTGATCTCCATTCATGTGATGCGCTACATAAGCCGGAAAAAGAAATTCGGCGGCTTTGCCTATTACTGCTGGGTCATCGGCGTTTTGTCGATCATCCTGCATCTTATTTTCTGATATTCCGAAAGGACTACTGATCCATGGCACAAAGGAAAACAACCACGAAAAAACCGACAAAATCCAAGAGCGCGCCCGCGAAAAAGAGCAGCGCACGGGCGGAGGAGCTGATGCCGCCGGAGCCGGTGGTTCCCATCCGGCGTGAGTTCGGCGGCGTGTTCTTCCTCTTCCTCACCCTGGTGATCATCATCAGCTATTTCAAGAATGAAGGCGCATTTGTCCAGTTCTTCTCCGGGCTTGTCACGGGCTGCGTGGGCTGGGGTTACTGGATCGCAGCGCCGGTGTTTCTGCTGGTCTCCTACATTCTCTTTTTCCACAAGGGCCGTCCCGTGGCGCTGCGCAGCTTCTGCGCGCTGATGATTCCGGTCTTTGTCGCCGCCATTGTGAGCCTGTTTGAAAATCCCTTTGATTTCAGCCGCTCCGATCTCATGGAGATGGCGAACATGCTCTTTGATTACGGCAAGAGGCTTGAAAGCGCCGGCGTATTCGGCGGCCTGCTGGCCATCGGGCTGGAGAAGGCGCTGAGCATTTACGGCGCGCTGCCGGTGCTGATCGTGCTGACGATTGTCTGCGGCGTCTACGCCTTCAGCGGCAATATGAAGAAGACCGCAGACCGCGTCAAGATCCAGATGCAGGCCCAGTATGATCCGTCCATGTATGAGGATGCGCTCTCTCCCATCGAAGCCGTGACCAATAATCTGCAACTCAATAAAGCGCGCAAGATCGAGCGCGTGCAGCGCGGCGCGTACAATACGGACATCCCCCTCGGCGAAGAAGACGACGCCATGAGCCTTCTGGAAGGCAAGGGCGGCGCGCACGCAATCGAGAAGGAGGCGCCGAAGCCCCGCCGCAAGCCGCCCAAAATCACAGTGGTCAACGAGAAACCGACCACGGACGTCGCCCCCCTCAGTGCGGAGGAGGCCGCCGCCATCGCGGGCATCGACATCAAGACCTTTGACGAGGCGAAGGCGGCTTCCCGTCCGAAGAAGGCGGAAAAGACCGTCAGTGTCAAGCCCACGGCGCGCGGCACCACCGTCTCGGCCGAGATTTCCGATCCGCCGAAGCAGAAGCTCAGTCGGGACGAGCTCAACGCCGAGACCCAGGCGGTGGCCAACGCCATCAACGCCACCGAGGACGCGCCCGATTATGTCTTTCCGCCGGTAGAGCTGCTCAGAAGCGGCACCGCCGCGACGGGGGACAGCCGGGAGGAGATCCTGGTCAATAAGGAACGCCTTGAGGGCGCGCTGCACAGCTTCGGCATTCCCGCGGCCATCGTCGGCGTGATCCGCGGCCCCACGGTGACGCGATACGATATCGAGCTGGAGCAGGGCGTGAAGCTCTCCCGCGTGACGAATCTGGCGGGAGACCTGGCCCTGGCCCTCGGCGTCGTCAACGTCCGCATCGCACCGATCCCGGACAAGATCTCCACCGTCGGCATTGAGGTGCCGAACAAGATCGTCAGCACGGTCTGCCTGCGGGATATCATCGACACGCCGAAGTTTGCCTCCGCCAAGTCCAAGCTCAGCTTCGCCATCGGCAAGGACATCAGCGGCGAGGGCATCATCGGCAACATCGCCAAGCTCCCGCACATGCTCATCGCCGGTACCACCGGCTCCGGCAAATCGGTGTGCATGAACTCCCTGATCCTCTCGCTTCTCTACAAGGCGAGACCGGATGAGGTCAAGCTCATCATGATCGACCCGAAGATGGTGGAGCTCGGGATCTACAACGGCATCCCGCATCTCTATGTTCCTGTGGTCACAGACCCCAAGAAGGCCGCAGGCGCCCTGCAGTGGTCGGTGGTGGAGATGCTCAAGCGCTACCGCCTTTTCTCTGAGGTTGGCGTGCGCGACCTTGAAAACTACAACAAGCACTGCCTCTCGGTCGGCGAACCGACTTTGCCCCAGGTCGTCATCGTGATCGACGAGCTGGCCGATCTGATGATGATCGCCTCCAAGGACGTGGAGGAGAGCATCTGCCGCGTCGCCCAGATGGGCCGCGCCGCAGGCATGCACCTCGTTATCGCCACACAGCGCCCGTCCGCCGACGTCATCACCGGCCTCATGAAGGCAAATATCCCTTCCCGCATTGCATTCGCCGTATCGTCCACCTTGGAAAGCCGCATCATCCTCGACCAGGGCGGCGCCGAAAAGCTCATCGGCATGGGCGATATGCTCTTCTCCCCGGTGGGCATCGGCAAGCCGATCCGCATCCAGGGCGCCTATGTCTCGGACGAGGAGCGCGAGGAGATCATCCAGTTCATCAAGGAGAACACCGGCGAGAGCCAGCGCAACTCCGAGATCGAGGAATTTATGAACAAGGCGGCGGAGGATAAAAACGGCGGCGATTCCGGTCCTTCTGACAAGGAAGAGAAGGGCGGCGGCTCCGGCTATGACGACATGCTGCCCCAGGCGGTGGAGGTCGTGCTGGAGACAAAGTCCTGCTCCGTCTCCATGCTGCAAAGGCGCATCAAGCTTGGCTACTCCCGCGCCGCGCGCATCGTCGACCAGATGGAAGAGCTCGGCGTCGTCGGCCCCTATGAGGGTGCGAAGCCCAGATCCGTCATTGTCGACCGCGACGGCTGGAACGAGATCCGCGCCCAGTACGGCCTGGGCGGCGACGATATGGCCATCGCCGCGGAGATGAACGAGGACGCGCCGACGGATTACCTGAGTGAATAAGGAAAGGGCTGTCTCAATAAGCATACGATTCGTAGGGGCCGATGCCTTCATCGGCCCGCCGTTGAACGAAGCATTTCGATGATCGGCGGGTCGATCTGGGGATCGACCCCTACGGTGACGTATAAACGTGCGTTTTGAGACAGCCCCTCATGGAGGAATCATATGGAAACCCTGTATCCGAAGCTGCCGCCGAAGGAAGTCAACCAGATGAATATGCTCGCCCTCGCCCATGTGGGGGACGCGGTCTATGAGCTCCTGGTGCGCTCCATGCTCTGCCGGGAGAAGAAGGCAAGCGTCATGCAGCTGCACCGATCGACGGTCGAACAGGTGCGCGCAGAGGCGCAGGCCGAGGCGGTGAAAAAGCTCCTGCCGCATTTGGATGAGGAGGAGCTTGCCGTCTATAAGCGGGGGCGCAACACCAAGGTAAACTCCGCCCCGCATCATGCCGGGATCGCGCAGTATCACGCTGCGACGGGGCTCGAGGCGCTCTTCGGATGGCTCTATTTACAGGGACGGAACGAGCGGATCGGTGAGCTTTTTACGATCATTATGGAGGAATGACGCATGCCGCTTGACGCAATTTGCCTTTCGGCCCTGGCGGCGGAGCTTTCGGCCAGGCTGGAGGGCGCGAAAATTGACAAGATCCAGCAGCCGGAACGGGATATGATCCTGCTCTCGCTGCGGGGAAAGGGCGAGAATCTGAAGCTGCTGCTTGCTGCCGGGACGGGAAACGCCAGAGTACATGTCACCGGAGCAAGCTTTGAAAACCCGGCCGAGCCGCCCATGTTCTGCATGCTCCTGCGCAAGCACCTGATCGGCGCGCGCATCCTCTCCGTCACGCAGCCCGCGCATGAGCGCGTGTTGAAGCTGGAGCTGGAGACGCGGGACGAGCTCGGCCTGGAGGGGAGAAAGACCCTGATCGCGGAGCTCATCGGACGCAGCGCCAATCTCATCCTGACCGACAGCGAGGGGCGCATCGTGGACTGCATGCGCCGTATGGATTTCGGCGGGGACGCGCTGCGCCGCATGCTGCCGGGCATGTTCTACCGCGATCCGCCCGCGCAGACAAAGCCCGCGCTGCTGGACAGTGAGCCTGCAGAGCGCCGCGCCCTGATCCAAGAGGCCGACAGGTCCAGGCCCATCGACAAGTGGCTTTTGGAGAGCTTTGCGGGGCTTTCTCCGCTGGTGTGCCGGGAGCTTGCCTGCCGCTGCAAAAACGATTGGGCAGACCTGCCGGAGCTGCTGGACGCCTTCGTCGACAGTGTAAAGGCAGGGGAGCTGTACCCATATCTGTTCTTTGACGGCAAAAAGCCCGTAGATTTTTGCTTCATGCGCCTGACCCAGTACGGCGGCACACTGCGCTGCGAACTGGCGGAGAGCTTTTCCGACATGCTCGACAGCTTCTATACCGGGCGCGACAAGCTGGAACAGCAGCGGCGGCGCGGCCATGAGCTGTTGAAAACCGTCCGAACGCTTCGAGACCGCCAGCAGAGAAAGCTGACCGCCCGATACGCCGAATTTGAAAAGAGCGAGGATCGTGAGCAGATCCGCAANNNNGAGATCGCGCTTGATCCCCTCAAAACGCCGCAGCAGAACGCAGCCGCCATGTTCAAGGATTACAACAAGCGCAAGGCCGCGTCCGAGCATCTGACAAAGCTCATCGCGGAAGGCGAGGCGCAGCTCGATTACCTCAACAGCGTGCTGGAGCTGATCGGGGCTGCCGAGAGCGAGAAGGATTTGGCCGATCTCCGGCGGGAACTGATCGACACCGGGTATCTCAAGCCGTCCGGCAACAGCAAAAAGAAGGAAAAAGTCAAAGCCCAGGCGCCGCTGCGCTTCGTCTCTACCGATGGAAAAGAAATCCTGGTCGGACGCAGCAACCTGCAAAACGACGAGCTGACCACAAAGCTCGGCCGACGCACGGATATCTGGCTGCACACCCAGAAAATCCACGGCAGCCATGTCCTCATCCGCTGCGAGGGGGAGAAGCCGGGCGCACGGTGCATCGAAGAGGCCGCCATCATCGCCGCATACTATTCCCAGGGTCGGGACGGGGGCAAGATCCCGGTGGACTACACCATGCTGAAATACGTCCGCAAGCCCTCCGGTGCTCTGCCCGGAAAGGTGATCTATACCGACTACAAAACCGTCACCGTCCAGAGCGACGAGGAGCTTGTGAAAAAACTCCGCGTGTAAACAGATAAAACTACAGAGAGATAGAAACGCCCCGCTGAATATTCAGCGGGGTGAGTTTTTGGTAAGCTCGTGCTTGCCGACGGTCCTCTGCTTCCTTTTGAAATCCCAGGCATACCACTTTCTCGGCAGCTGCCGCGCGATCAGCACGGCGACACAGCCCGCGAAAATGCCGACAAGCATGCCGGCGATCACATCGCTCGGGTAATGGACGACCAGATAGATCCTTGAAAAGCCCATCAAAACCGCGAAGAGAAGGGCGCTGATTTTTGCCCTCGGCCCGCCGAGAATGAAAACCGGCGTCATGCTGGCGAAGGCCACCGTGGCATGCCCGGACGGGAAGCTCTTGTCGCTCTCCGTATGCTGGTTGACGGTCAGCCACAGCTTGTAGTAGAGACTGTTGGGATCGCTGTATGGCCGCGGCCGCGCGATCTGGATTTTCAAAACAAGGTTTGTGATAAGAAAGCCGATGGCGATGCCGATCAGCATCGACGTGCCGAAGCGCCGCGTCGGACGATAGATCATCAGCGCCAGGGAGAGCAGGATGAGAAAGATACCGGCTTTTCCAAGGATGGAGATCCCCTCAAAAAACGGCGTAAAAAAGCCTCCGCCGACCGTATGCAGCCAGTGGACGGAAGAGGTGACCGCCTGGTCAAATTCGGCGAAGACCTCGTTGATCCACATTGCGGGTGCGTTGATTTCCATGAACGAATACTCCTTAGCGATTGATATCTCGAATTATAGCATAACAGAAGTGAGATTGCCAGAGAAATATATGCAATCCAGGCAAGGTCCCTGAGGGCAAGGGGCAAGATATAACTATTTGTATTAATTTGTCATCTGTTTTTCATTTGTAAAGATAGAGAAATAAGCGGCGCAGCCGAAAAGAAGTTCGCAATCATGAACAAATAATGAGAAAAGATGTACCAAACATACCAATGGAACGCCGGTAACAAAAGTTAACATAAATGAGAACCGCAAAAAAATAGCAAATAGTTATCAACACTTTCAACAGCTTTTTCAACAGCGTTGAAAGCTTGGGCGCGCAAGGAAAAGCGCGAAGAGAGCCGGATTTTGTCGAATCCGCAAACGGAGATGGATTACAAATAAGAAACAACAAAGAGGCAACATAACAAAAGATACCCGGATCTCTGCCGGAAACCGGATCAGTAATGGTAAAGCCCCATCATGCCGGTGTCCGCAATGGAGATATAGTCCTCATCTGCCACGATGATGTGATCCTCGAGCTTGATGCCGACGGTTTCCAGGGCATTAAAGAGGCTGCGGGTGAAAATTTCATCCTCTCTGGAAGGGAGCGCGATCCCGTCCGGATGATTATGCGCGATAATAACGGAATTGGCCCTGACCTTGAGGGCTTTTTCCACCATCCGCCGGACATTGGCGTCGACTGTGTTCACCACGCCGCGCCCCATCTCCGCACAGCAGATCACCGCGCGCTTGGTATCCAGACAGAGCATATACACGACCTCGTCAGGCTCGTTCATGAAATAGGGGAGGAGATAGCTTCCCGCGTCCTCGGAGCAGCGGATCTGCCGGATTTCCCGGGACTTGGACATACGGCTTTTCTTCATGATCTCGGGAGTCAGCGTGATCAGCGACGCGGCGGCTTCGCCGATTCCGTCAACTTCACACAGATCTTCAAACGACGCGGAGAACACCCCGTCCAAACTGCCGAAGCGTTCGAGCAGCCGGTGCGCGAGCTCGTTGGTATCCCGGCGCGGGATGGCGTAGAAAAGCAGCAGCTCCAAAGCGTTGATATCGTTCATGCTCTGCAGCCCGTGTTCCAGATAGCTTTTCCTGAGACGCTCCCTGTGTCCGTCGTGCACGCCCACTGCGCTCACCCCTGTCGTTTTCTGCTTATATCTCCATGGTTGCGTAGGCATTGAGGTCGCTGCCGGCCCGCACGCCCGCGAGGTATTCGTAATATCCCTGCGCCCCCACCATCGCGCCGTTGTCGCCGCAGAGCTTCAGCGGCGGGATGTACAGCTTTTTGCCCGCCTTTTCAGCCTCGCGCTGGAAGTCCGCGCGGATGCGGGCATTCGCGGCAACGCCGCCCGCCACGACGATTTTATCATAGCCCAGTTCTTGCGCTGCCTGCATGGTGCGCGGGACGAGACTGTCGCTGACCGCCTTGGTGAAGGAAGCCGCGAGGGCTGGCCGGTCGATCTCCTCACCCTTCTGCTCAGCATTGTGGACGAGATTGATAACCGCGGTTTTGAGCCCGGAAAAGCTCATGTCATAGGGGCTTCCGTCCACATGCGCGTTGGGGAAGACATATTTGGTATCGTCGCCGCCTTTGGACAGCTCCTCGATCGGGCGTCCGCCGGGATAGGGGAGACCCAGCACGCGCGCGGTCTTGTCAAAGCATTCCCCGGCGGCGTCGTCCCGGGTGCAGCCGATGATTTTCATGTCGGTATAATCCCGCACGTCGACCAGCAGAGAGTTGCCCCCGGAAATGGCAAGGCAGAGGAAGGGCGGCTCCAGCTCGGGATAGGCCAGATAGTTTGCCGCAATGTGCCCGCGGATGTGGTGTACCGGGATCAGCGGCACGTGCAGGGCGCTTGCGCAGGCCTTGGCAAAATTGACCCCGACCAGCACCGCGCCGATCAGACCGGGCGCGTAAGAGACCGCCACGGCGTCGATGTCTTTTTTTTCGATCCCGGCGGCCTCGACGGCGCGCTGCGCCAGGATGGAGATGGCCTCCACATGGCAGCGGGAGGCGATCTCCGGGACGACCCCGCCGTAGACCGCGTGCAGGGAGGCCTGGGAGAGGATCTGGTCGGTCAAAACCTTTCGGCCGTCTTCCACAACGGCGACGGCGGTCTCATCGCAGGTGGATTCAAATGCAAGTATTTTCAAAGTGTCTGCCTCGATTCGGAAAAAGTTTATATCACAATCGTCATGCAAAAAATGATTTGCGCCTGGGCATTCTGACGCGCAGGTGATGGCTAGCAGGTGATGGCTAATAAAAGTTTGTCATGATTACAGCGTCCTCTCTGGGGCGCTCATAGTAGTTTTTGCGCAGCCCGACAGGGGCAAAGCCGTGTTTTTGGTACAGTGCGATGGCGGGCGCGTTTCCGGCCCGGACCTCCAGACTCACAAACGAAAGCCGGAGCTCACCGCAGATCGCGCACAGTCTGCCGATCAGCGCATCGGCGATCCCATGACGGCGGCAGGACGGGTCGGTCGCCACATTGGAGATATAGCCCTCGTCCAGCACATACATCATCCCCACATAGCCGAGAACCGTGCCGTCCGGAGTGACGGCGGCAATAAATTCATGCTGCGCGTCCTTCATCTGTCCGGCCAGCTGTTCCGCCGTCCAGGGCAGGGAAAAACAGCGTTTTTCGATCTCTTCGATCTGCGGGATGTCGTCAGGCCCCACATCGCGGATCGCGTATTCCATCAATGCGCCTCCGCCCAGCTGTGGCCGATATGCGCCTCGGCGATAAGGGGAACGGAGAGCTGCACGGCGTTTTCCATCTCCTCTTCAAGAAGCTTTTGCACATGCGCCGCCTCCGCCTCCGGGCACTCGACGATCAGCTCGTCATGCACCTGGAGGATGAGCCTTGCCTGAAGCTTTTCCTCCTTCAGGCGGTGATCCACATTCACCATCGCAAGCTTGATGATATCCGCCGCCGTGCCCTGTATCGGCATATTCAGCGCCACCCGCTCCCCGAAGGAGCGGACGTTGAAGCTGCTGCTCTTCAATTCCGGCAGCCAGCGCCTGCGGTGGAACAACGTCTCCACATAGCCGTCTTCCTTCGCTTTTGCCTTGATCTTCTCCATATAGTCCCGCACACCGTGGAAGCGGTCGAGATAGGCGTCCATATAGGCCTTGGCCTCGTTGGGGTAGACGCCGATATCCTGCGCCAGCGAGAAGGCGGAGATGCCGTACACAATGCCGAAATTGACCGCCTTGGCGCGGCTTCTGAGCGTGGGCGTGACCTCCTCAACGGGGACGCCGAATACCTTGGAGGCGGTAACGGTGTGGAAATCCTCCCCGCTCAGGAAAGCCTCACGCATGGCCTCGTCCCCGGAGATGTGGGCCAGCAGCCGCAGCTCGATCTGGCTGTAGTCCGCGTCCACCAGCACCATGTCCGGCCCGGCGACAAACATCCGGCGGATCTGCGCACCCAGTTTTTTGCGCACCGGAATATTCTGCAGGTTCGGCTCCGTGGATGAAAGCCGCCCGGTCGCCGTGACGGTCATCTGGAAGCTCGAGCGGATGCGCCCGTCCTCGTCAATGACCTTCAAAAGCCCGTCGGCATAGGTGGATTTGAGCTTCGTGAGCGTGCGGTATTCCAGCACCTCGTCCACGATGGGGTGCTTGCCGCGCAGCTTTTCCATCACGTCGATATTTGTGCTCCAGCCGGTCTTGGTCTTCTTGCCGGAGGGGAGCATGAGTTCTTCAAACAGGACCTCGCCAAGCTGCTTGGGGGAGTTGATGTTGAATTCGTGTCCCGCATGCTGCCAGATGCTCTTTTGCAGCCTGTCGATATCTTCGTTCAAACTCTCACCGAATTCATACAGCGCCTTGCGGTCGACATAGAAGCCGGCCCGCTCCATATCGGACAGCACCATGCACAGCGGATGCTCGATCTCATAGTACAGCTTATCCATGCCGTACTCCTTGAGCTTCGCGTCAAGGACGAGGTAGAGCTCCAGCAGCGTGTACGTATCGGCGACATCCGCGCCAAGATAGCGGGCGGAGACGCGGGAGAGGGGATAGTCGCCCTCGTTTGCGTCCAGCAGATAAGCAGCCAGGGCCGTGTCGAACACGAAGCCCTCCCGGCTCAGACCCTTGTCGGCCAGCGCGTTCATCAGCTCCTTGACATGGTGGCCGATCTTTGGTTTATCGGGGCTGAAAATCGCCGCAAGCAGCGTGGGAAACTCTTCCGGCGCGGTGTCAAAATCCAGACCATAAACCGTCTTGCCGTCGCAGAATTCCAGGTCATCGTCCGCCGCAAAGAGCTTGACGGCCAGACAATCCGCCGACTCGACGGCCCTGAGAACGTCCGGGAGCGCCGCGTCCTCTACGCGGATGTACGGAAGCTCCTCCTGCACGGCCCGGGGCGCGGCCGTCGCGCTCTCCGCAAGGCCCCACTTTTCGATAAACTTCTGGAACCCAAGGCGCTTGAACAGCGGATAGAGCGCATCGGTATAATTCTTATCCCAAAGGTTCTCCGCGGGGTCAAAGTCCATCGGCACCTCTTTGAGGATCGTCGCCAGCCAGTAGGACATGCGGGCGCTCTCTTCCCCGGCGGCGAGTTTTTTGCGCACACCCTCCTTGACATCGAGGGCGCCGAGATCGGCATAGATATTTTCGATCGTCCCGTAGCGGCGCACCAGATCCATGGCCGTCTTTTCGCCGATCCCCGGGACGCCGGGGATGTTGTCGGAGCTGTCGCCCATCAGCGCCTTGAGATCCACCATCTGCGGCGGCTCAAAGCCGTATTCCTCCCGGAAAACCTCGGGCGTATAGTTGATCGTCTCCGTCTGGCCCATGCGGGTCTTGACGTTGCTGACGGTGGTGGTATCGGTAATGAGCTGCAGGCTGTCCTTGTCGCCGGTGACGACCACGCAGTCCCAGCCCTTGTCGGCGCATATGACTGAGACGGTGCCCAGAATATCGTCCGCCTCGTAGCCCTTAAGCTCATAACGGCGGATGCCCATGGCGTCCAGCGTCTCCTTCAATACCGGCATCTGCGCGGCCAGCTCCTCGGGCATACCCTTGCGTGTCGCCTTATAGCCGTCGTAGGCCTGATGGCGGAAGGTGGGCTCCTTCCGGTCAAAGCTGACACAGACGGCGTCCGGCTTCTGCTCGTCCAGCATGCGCTGGAGAATGTTCAGAAAGCCGAAAATTGCGTTGGTCGGCGTACCGTCCGGGGCGTTCAGGGGACGCACGCCGTAGAACGCGCGGTTGACGATGCTGTTTCCGTCGAGGATCATGAGTTTCATAAGCGTACTCCCTACTTCTCGCCTCTGAGGCGGATGATTTCGTCGCGCAGCTGCGCCGCGATCTCGTATTCGAGCATCTGGGCGGCCTTCTTCATCTGCGCCTCCAGGGACGCGATGAGCTCCCGTCGCTCGCGCTCGGTCATCTTCATGCCGTTGGCCTTGAGCTTCGGCGCCGCTTCGCTGGAGATTTCGATGAGGTCGCGCACACTCTTGACGATGGTCTGCGGGACGATCCCGTGCGCCTCGTTGTAGGCCATCTGTTTGGCCCTTCTGCGCTCGGTCTCAGTGATGCAGGCGCGCATGGAGGGCGTGACCGTGTCGGCGTACATGATGACAAAGCTCTCCGCGTTGCGGGCGGCGCGGCCCACGGTCTGGATCAGGCTCGTCTCGCTGCGGAGAAAGCCCTCCTTGTCCGCGTCGAGGATGGCGACAAGCCCGACCTCCGGGATATCCAGCCCCTCGCGCAAAAGGTTGATGCCCACCAGCACGTCAAATTCCCCGAGGCGCAAATCGCGGATGATCTCCATGCGCTCAATGGTGCTGATATCGTGATGCATATAGCGGCAGCGGATCCCCGCGCCGGTGAGATAGGCCGACAGATCCTCGGCC
>CADAPH010000010.1 GCA_902789745.1 Oscillospiraceae bacterium
AAATACACGTCCAGCCAGCGCATGGCCTCCCTGTGGACGGGGAGCGTCTTTTCCTCAAACGCGCCGGCGATCCCCGCGCCGAAATATTTCTGACCGTCGAACCACAGCCCGGTCAGGGCCTCCCCATCACAGGAGAGCGTAATGCCGCCGAGCGGGGAGGCATAGTGACAGAGATGATCCATATAATCACCGTCCGATGTGGGTTTCCAAGCGTTTTGGATCTCTCGACTCCGGCATTTACCGCACGGGGGCCTATCCCAAACAAAAACACCGCCCGGCAGGCGGTGTTTCTTAAGTGTCTGATCTTTACACGAAAGATGCCGCTCGTATATACCAAATCGGAGGTTCCCCGTGAGAACCTCCGATTTGGAAAGGAAGAAGGAGACTGCGGATATGGAGCTTTCCCGGCATTTACGCAAACCGGGAAAGCGGAACGGAGCAGGCTTCTTCTGACGTGGTGGAGAGTGGCGGACTCGAACCGTCGACCTTCCGCGTGTGAGGCGGACGCTCTAACCAGCTGAGCTAACCCTCCAAAAGCTTGTTTATATTACCACAGGAAAACCGCAATTGCAAGAGAAACTTTTCAGATTTTAAAAAAAGAGAGAAAAAATTTCAGTTGGGTGTTGACAATCGGGGTTTGATCTGTTATATTTCATATGCTGTTCACACGGCATATGGCGGCATAGCTCAGTTGGCCAGAGCATTCGGTTCATACCCGAAGTGTCCCCGGTTCGAATCCAGGTGCCGCTACCAAACGAGAACGCAGCAGCGCGCTGCTGCGTTTTCTATATGGCCCGTTGGTCAAGTGGTTAAGACACCGCCCTTTCACGGCGGTAACATGGGTTCGAGTCCCGTACGGGTCACCATATGAAAATCCCCCATCATCGGATGGGGGATTTTCTATACCCATTCGTGGTACGCACGGCGCGCTTCTTTTCCGCTTTACAAAAGGGCGTATGCCGCGGTATACTGTATCAATAAGGATCAAGCCGCGCGCGGCGCCTTTGAATTTGCAAGAGGATCGGAGGAACAAGCATGGAAAAAATACAGATGTCGACCCCCATCGTGGAGATGGACGGAGACGAAATGGCCGGTATCCTGTGGAAGGAAGTCAAGAGGCAGCTTGTGGAGCCCTTCGTGGATCTCAAGGAGGAGTACTACGACCTGAGCATCCGCAGCCGTGACGAGACCGACGACCAGATAACGGTCGATTCCGCCCTCGCCGCGAAGAAATACGGCGTCGCGGTCAAATGCGCCACCATTACCGCCAATGCCGAGCGGGTGGAGGAATTCAGGCTCAAGAAGCAGTACAAGAGCCCGAACGGCACCATCCGCAGCATCCTGGACGGCACGGTCTTCCGTACCCCCATCCTCATCAGCGGGATCGAGCCGCTGGTGAAGACCTGGAAGAAGCCCATCACCCTGGCCCGCCACGCCTACGGCGACGTCTACCGCGCCACCGAAATGCAGATCAGAAAGCCCGGCAAGGTGGAGCTCGTCTATACCGACGAGGACGGCAACGAGACCCGCCAGACGGTGCATGAGTTCAAGGAGCCCGGCGTCGTCTCCGGTATGCACAACCTGGACAAATCCATCGAGGGCTTCGCCCGTACCTGCATGAACTACGCGCTCAACCTGCGGCAGGATCTGCTCTTTTCCTCCAAGGACACCATCTCCAAGGTCTACGACCGGGAGTTCAAGGATATCTTCAAGCGCATCTATCTGGACGAATACATCGAAAAATTCAGCGCCGCCGGCATCAAGTACGAATACTGCCTGATCGACGACGCGGTCTCCCGCGCCATCAAGTCCCAGGGCGGCTACGTCTGGGCCACCCACAACTACGACGGCGACGTGATGAGCGACATGCTGGCCACGGCCTACGGCTCCAACGCCATGATGACCTCCGTGCTGACCTCGCCGGACGGCAAGTTCGAGTACGAGGCCGCCCACGGCACGGTGCGCCGCCACTACTACCGCTACCTCCAGGGCGAGGTGGTCTCCACCAACCCCATGGCCCTGATCTATACCTGGAGCGGCGGCCTCGAAAAGCGCGGCGAGCTGGACGGGAACGAAAAGCTCCGGCGCTTCGGCCGCATGATCCGCGAGTCGGCGGCGAACGTGGTCGAGGCCCGCGGCATCATGACCGCGGATCTGGCCAAAATCACCTCCAAGCCCGACCCCCTGGTGGTCACCGGCCATCAGTTCATCGCCCTCACCCGCGCGAGACTGGAGCAGGAGATCGCCAGGGAGTGGCCGGAGGAGGAAGCGCCCGCGCCCGAGAAGAAGACCGAATGAACGCAGCAAAAGAGACTCGCCGGATACGGGCCTCTTTTGTCATACGCTGAAAGGGGAGTGCGAAATGGAAACCAAGTATTATGTCCTTGACCGCATCGACGGGGACTATGCCTGGCTCACCTGCACCAGCGCGCAGGAGGAGCCGTACTTCATCGCCCGCGCCCTGCTGCCGATGGAGGCGGACGAGGGCAGCAGGCTGAAATTCGAGAATTTTCAGTTTGAGATCATCTGACAGACACAAGGAGTGATTCCGTGAGAATCGTAATCAAAGTCGGCACGTCGACCCTGACGCATCCGACGGGCCGGATGGACATCCGGCATGTGGAAACGCTGTGCAAGGTGCTCAGCGACGTGAAAAACGCCGGGCATGAGATCGTGCTGGTCTCCTCCGGCGCCATCGGCATGGGCGTCGGAAAGCTCAACCTGCGGGAGCGGCCCGCCGACATGGCCACCAAGCAGGCCGCCGCCGCGGTGGGCCAGTGCGAGCTGATGTATGTCTATGACCAGCTCTTCGGGACGTACAACCACACCATCGCGCAGATCCTGCTGACGGGGGAGGATCTGCGGGACGAGCACCGGCACCGGAATTTTTCCAACACCGTGGAGAGGCTGCTGGATCTCAACGTGCTGCCCGTCATCAACGAGAACGACACCGTCTCCACCGTGGAGATCGGCGTGGGCGACAACGACACCCTCGGCGCCCTGGTCGCGGTGAGCGTGAAGGCCGACATGCTGATCATCCTGTCGGACATCGACGGCCTGTATACCGCCGACCCGCGCCGGGAGAAGAGCGCCGAGCTGATCGCCGAGGTGCGGGAGATCACCCCCGCGATGCGCGAGAGCGCCGGGGGCGGCGGCACCGCCCTTTCCACCGGCGGCATGGCCACGAAGCTCACGGCGGCGGGCATCTGCATGGAGGCCGGGACGGATATGTACATCCTCAACGGCGCGCAGCCGCTGCTGATCTATGAGGTGCTGGAGGGGAAGAGAGTCGGGACAAGATTTATCGGGAGGAAGACGCCGTGAAAACAACACATGAAATCCTGGTTGAGACGAAAAACGCGCTGCCGAAGCTGACCGCGTCAAAGGAGCGGAAAAACGCCGCCCTGCTCGCCATTGCGGACAGGCTTCTTGCAGAGCAGAAAGAGATCCTGAAAGCCAACCGCCTGGATGTGGACGCCGCGCGGGAGCGCTACGGCGAGGTGATGATCGACCGCCTGACCCTGACGCCGGAACGCATCGCCGGCATGGCCCAGGGCGTGCGCGAGGTCGCCGCCCTTCCCGACCCGGAGGGGCGGGTGCTGCGCCGGGTCGAGCGCCCGAACGGTCTTGTGATCGAGAAGACCTCCGTCCCCCTGGGCGTCGTCGCCATTATCTATGAAAGCCGCCCCAACGTCACCTCCGACGCCGCGGTGCTGGCCCTCAAGTCCGGCAACGCCGTCGTCCTGCGCGGCGGCAAGGAGGCGTTTCGCTCCAACGCCGCCATCGTCGCGGCCATTCGCCGCGGCCTCGAGGACGCGGGACTTCCCGCCGGGCTTGTGGGCTTTATCGAGGATACCTCCCACTTAAGCGCCGATGAGCTCATGCGGGCCGTGGGCTATATCGACCTGCTGATCCCCCGGGGCGGCGCGGGCCTCATCCGCCGCTGCACGGAAAACGCCAAGGTGCCCTGCATCCAGACCGGCACCGGCATCTGCCACATCTTTGTGGACGAGACGGCGGATCAGGACAAGGCCCTGCGCATCATCGAAAACGCGAAGGCCAGCCGCCCCTCCGTCTGCAACGCGGAGGAGGTGCTGCTGGTGCATAAGAGCATCGCGCCGGAGTTTTTGCCGAAGCTGCGCCGCCGCCTGACGGACGAGCGCGCGGAGAAGCGCCTTGCCCCGGTGGAGCTGCGCGTCGATCCCGCTGCGGCGAAGCTCATCCCCGGCGTTCCGGCGGGGGAGAAGGACTTCGACACGGAGTTTCTGGACTATATCCTCGGCGTCGCGGTGGTGGACGATGTGGACGAAGCCATCGCGCACATCGCCGCGCACTCTACGGGCCACAGCGAGGCCATCCTGACCGAAAGCGCCGAGAACGCGGACAAGTTCACAAGGCTGGTGGACGCCGCCGCCGTCTATGTCAACGCCTCCACCCGCTTTACCGACGGCGGGGAATTCGGCCTCGGCTGCGAGATGGGCATCTCCACCCAGAAGCTCCACGCCCGCGGCCCCATGGGACTCGAGGAGCTCAACAGCTATAAATACATCGTCCGCGGCAGCGGGCAGATCCGATAAAAACGGCTCCTTCTACGATATCGACCAGGGCGTGGATCCCGATTACTACATCAACGACATCGCCCATTTCTACGACCGGGAAGCCCTGACGGCGTACATCAACGGCCTGTTCTGATACGCTGCGGTTTTTCATGTCCGCCATGTTGTGCCGATGGAAAATATATGATATACTGTCAGCGTTTAATCTGAGGATACGGAGGGAATATCATGTCTGCGACAATCATCGACGTGGCCCACCATTGCAAGGTATCTCCCGGCATTGTCAGGAGTGTGCTGGACACGTCCCCCGGGGATATCAGCGAAGAGCTGCGCCGCACGATCCTCGATTCGGCGCAGGAGCTTGGCTTTACGCCTTCTGCAAAGACGCACAGGCTCGGCGTGCTGTTTATGGATGAGAGCGCCAAGGGACTGACGCATCCGTTCTTCGCGGCAGTGCTGGACGCGTTTAAGAGCGCGGCCGAGACGAAGGGCTATGACGTCACCTTCATCAATCACCGGATCGGCGACAACATGATGACCTATCTGGAATACTGCCAGTACCGCAGACTCGACGGCGTATGCATCGCCTGCATTGATTTTGAAAATCCCCAGGTTGTCGAACTGGTCAAGAGCGGGATCCCCTGCGTGACGGTGGATCATATTTATAAAAAGACGCCGTCCGTCCTGTCGGATAACGAGACCGGCGTGCAGAAGCTTGTGGAGCACGCGATTTCCATGGGCCATAAGCGCATCGCGTTTATTCACGGCCACAACAACTCCGTCGTCACCCGTACCCGCATCAAGCAGTTTTACCAGACCATGCAGTTTTACAAGCTGCCCGTACCGGACAACTATGTCTGCGGCGCGCTCTACGGCGATATCGGCCTGACGCGCAAGCTCGTGGGCGAGCTGCTCCGCCTGCCGGAGCGCCCCACCTGCATCCTCCTGCCCGACGATATCTGCTACCTGGGCGCGATGGACGCGGCGAGAGAGCTGCGCCTGAGCATCCCAGGGGAGATCTCCTTCGCCGGATATGACGGCGTCCCCATGATGCAGGCGATCAGCCCCAGGCTGACCACCGTGCGCCAGCAGTGCGACAGCATCGGCGAGGAGGCGGCGAAGAGACTGATCGGCCTCATCGAAAATCCGGCGGGCGGCTCCTGGCTGCCCACGGTTGTGCCCATTGAATTCCTCAGCGGCGGCACTGTGGGGAAACCGGAATAAAGGACAAAGACCGCCGGTTCAGCGGAAAAAGGCTGAACGGGCGGCTTTTGTTTTGGAAAAAAACGGATTTCTGCTTGCAGTTTTCAGACTGCTATCGTATAATCAAAATCAGAGATGATAGAGAGAGGGCTGTTGTATGTCAAAACAGAGATCTGTTTTCGTCTATTCCGTGATTTTTACGCTTCTGATGCTGGCGCTGATCGTATTCGTCTATAATTTCAACATACCGAACCCGAATATGATCCTCATCGCGGCGCTGGTGCTCTCCACCAGTATCGGCGGCCCTGTGCCGGGGCTCATCTGCGCGCTGCTCATGATGGCGTATTCCCTGTTTTTCTTCTCCACGGATCACAGCTTTGTCCGCTTCACGGAGGTCAATCTGCATAAGATCATCGTCATCATGCTGGGCATCATCGTCAACTATGCAAGCGTCGCCATCCTCAAACGAAACCGTGACCGCACCGGAAACCAGCTCATAAGCACGAATGAGGAGCTTTTGCAGACAAACGAGAAGCTGGAGCAGACCAATGAGGAGCTGAAAAAGGTCAACGATCTGCTGAAAACCATCGCCTCAAAGGATTCCCTGACAAACCTCTGCAACCGCTACTCGCTCCGGCAGGACTTTGAGATGTACGTTGGGCTGCCGCTGCACATCGCGTTTATCGACCTGGACAATTTCAAGGAGATGAACGACATCCACGGTCATGTCTACGGGGACAAGGTTCTGGCCGCGGTGGGCAAAGCCCTGACGGACGGCTTCCGCACCTCCAACTGCTACCGTTACGGCGGCGACGAATTTCTCGTGGTCGCCGAAAAGGAGACGACGGAGAGCTTTACGGCCGCGTTTGAAGGCGTGAAGCGGCAGCTTGCCGAGCATGACGTGAATCTGTCCGGCGGCTTCGTCTATGGCGTACCGGAGACCTCGGGCGAGCTGCGCAGCATGATCATGCAGGCGGACGAGATGCTCTACGCCGCGAAGGAGAGCGGGAAAAATCAGTTCCTCGGCATCGCGTTCGACAGAGCGCACGTCCCCAGCGCCGTGGCCGTCGAGCACTACAAGCGCCACCACGAAGTGGAGACAAAGTGAAATAAGAAGAAACGAGGGCTGCGGTTTTCTCCGCAGCCCTCGTGTTTTCGTATCAGCCCCGGACGAAGACGGTCTCCTCGCCGGCCTGATCGTTGTACCAGTGGAGCTTGCCGTCCTGGATATAGAAGCTGCCGGTGCCGTTGAAGGTCTCGTTCGAGACGGAATAGCTGTTGTCGTTGGCGTAGGTCTCCACCCAGGAGTGGGCGTCGTCGTAGTATTTCACGCCCCAGCGTTCGGTGGCGGTCATCTGCCAGCGGGAGCGCTGCCACGCGGAGCCGGACCAGGAGATATCCACGTCCAGATTGCCGTCGCTGCGGGTGGTGATGTTGATCTGGCAGCGGCCGGCGATCTCCTCCGCCCAGCGGCCCGCGTAGCCGGTCTGCTGGTAAGGCGTCGGGGTATTGTACTGCTGCCTGTTGAGCACGGTGATGAGCGCCGAGCCCGAGTCCGTCGAGCCCCAGCGGTTGCTGAAGCGGCAGTAGACCCGGCAGCCGTTGAGCGCCGCGGGGATGTTCTCCAGCGTCATGTCCTTGGTGTTGCCGCCGATGATGTTCAGCGTGGGGAGCTGCTTCTGCACGTCCAGATAGCTTGCGTCGATGCCGTTTAAGTTTACGAAGTGCCACTCGGCCAGATCCGCGTTTTCGTAGCGCGTGACGAACTGGCACCAGCCGTTGACGTTCACGGTCTCATCGGTGGGATTCTTGGTGATGCGTGGCAGATTGCTCTGCGTATTGACCGGCGCGGGGGTGTAGACCGGTGTGGGAACCGGCGTCGGCGCGGCGGTCGGGAACGGCATGGCCGCGGCGGTCGGGAACGGCATGGCTGTGGCGGTCGGCGACGGGATGGGTACCGGCGTCGGGAACGGCATGGCCGTCGGCGCGGGGGTGGCCGGCGCGGGCGTCGGCGTCTCAGCGGTCTGCGCGGTGGGCGCGGGCAGCGCCTCGACCATCGTTTTGCCGCCGCAGGCGCTCAGCAGAACGGCCGCCAGCAGCAGGCAGAGAAGCGGAAGCAATTTCTTTTTCATCTATCATAACCTCTTTATCTATATCAAAAACGAAATCTTACCGCATGAAGATCAGCACGACCACGAGAAAAATCACGCCCGGGACGCCGAACACGCCCGCGATGAGGCAGGTGAGCAGATCAATCGGGATGGAGAAATCGAAAAAGCCCCCCACGAGATTCGCCACAAAGAGCATCATATAGCCGATGACGGCGTTGATGACGAGCTTGAAAATCATTTTAAGCGGCACGGCCAGCATCCTGAGCACAACATAGATCGCCACGATCACGCCCGCGCCGAGGAGAATGGTCTGAAGAATGTCCATTTTTGTGTCTCCTGACAAAACTTTCCTGTTTATGATGCCCTGCCGCGCACAAACTAAGACCGGACAGATTCCCGGCGGACGAGACAGAGACAGTCCGACGAAGGTACCGTATGTATATATGGATACACCGAAAACGGGAAAATGTCAAGCGGCAAGGGCCCTTCCCGAACGGGGAGAACACCGCGGCCGCGGGGACGCGCCGGAGAAATCCGGCGCGTCTTTTGCGTTTCATCATGATTTTCCCTGTTCCGAACGTCAGAATCTGTGTTATACTATCTTTACTGAACGCGAAAGGGGATGCGTATGGACACTTATGAAAAGGCCGTCGCTCTGTGGCGGCGAAAACAGATCAGAACGGACGCGGAGCTTGCCGAGGCGCTGAACGGCCACAGCGTCTCCTTCGCCTATCACTCCGGCAATCTGGAGAATGAACACGTCACCTATAACGACACGCGTGAGATTTTTGATCACGACGGCGTCACCTCCTACACGGGCGATCTGCGGACGCTGTTTGAAATCCGCAACGCGAAGGATGCATACGAGCTGTTCCTGCTGGCCTTCCGGGACAAGCGTCCGCTGGACGAAGCGCTTGTGAAGGCGTTTCAGCAGCGTCTCACGCAGAACACCTACGATACCCGCCGCTATCAGTTGGGGGAGCGCCCCGGCGAATACAAGCATCACGATTATGTGACCGGGAAAAACGAGATCGGCGCCGCGCCGGAAGACGTGGCCGATGAGATGGGGGAGCTTCTGGACGAGCTGCGCGATATCCCCGCCGACAGGCTCCTGCGGGCCGCCGCATACTACCATGTCAAATTTGAGAACATCCACCCCTTCGCCGACGGAAACGGCAGAACCGGCCGCCTGACCATGAACTACTTCCTGGTCATGAACGACCACCCGCCCGTTACGATCCACCAGGAGGATCGCAAAGCGTACTATGCCGCCCTGGAAGCCTGGGACGAGCGGCAGGCGCTTGCCCCCATGGAGAGCTTCCTCCGGGAGCAGACGGCAAAAACCTGGGAAAAACAAATCGCCCGATACGAAAAGCTTTTTGACGATTGACAGCCGCGCTGACGCGTCGGAGAAATCCGGCGCGTCTTTTGCGTTTAAAAAAAGCCCGGGCAAAACCTTGATCTTTTGAAAACGGGATGATATAATGAGACTATCTTAAAATAAAAAGATGACAAGGGGGCAGATCTATGAATTTCAACAGAGAAAAAAGCTTGTCGGGAGGGGCCGCATGAGAAACAACCGCAAGGAGCGTCCGGGCGTGATGCTCTATTTTGAGGATATCAGACCCGCGATCAACCGGCTCGATCCGGGACAGAGCGGCGCGCTTCTCCGATCCATTCTGGATTACGCGCAGTACGGCGAGGCTCCGGAGCTCGATCCCATGACGAGTCTGGTTTTTGAAATGCTGGTGCCGAAGATCGACCGGGACGCGGAGAGATACGAGGAGAACCGGGAGCAGAGACAGTACGCCGTCTATACAAGGGAAAAGAAGAGAAACGGGGAGAGCTGTCTGAGCTTTGCCGAATGGCGGCTCATGCGCTCCGGATCCTCCGAGCACGAAAACATCGGGCCGATATCACCCGATCCCAAAAACATCGACCCGTATCCATCTGCAGCTGCATCTGCATCCACATCCCCAACGACAACCGCATCTCCATCCGCATCTCCATCCGCATCCTCATTCGCATCGACAGCCGCAGCGGGAGAGGGATCCAAGGGGGAGGGGGACGACGAGGCGTACCGCATGAACGTGTCGATGCTCCGCGCAATCAGCGAGGGGGACATGAAGAGAGCCCGCGAGATCAGAGCAAAGCTGAACGAAATCGGCTGCGATACCGGCGGGCGGCGCCGGGAACGCAACGGATATGCCCTCCCGCCTCTGCCGGGGACATAGGGCGCGTTTGGGAGCTGTTTGCATACTTTCACATTCTGCTCACAAATGTTACCAAATTGTAGTGTAAAATCGGGGAAAAGTATGCTATACTACCCAAGTTAAAATTGATTGTTCTGTGCCCAAACGGGAAGGAACACGACGAAAGGTACGTAACATCCATGAGCAAAACCCCCAATTACGGCAACGACAGCATCTCCCAGCTCAAGGGCGCGGACAGGGTGCGCAAGCGGCCCGGCGTCATCTTCGGCTCCGACGGGCTCGACGGCTGCGAGCATGCGGTGTTTGAGATCCTCTCCAACGCCATCGACGAGGCGCGCGAGGGCTACGGCGATCTCATCACGCTGACGTACTATAAGGATCACTCCATCGAGGTCTCGGACTTCGGGCGCGGCTGCCCGCTGGACTGGAACCCCAACGAAAAGCGCTGGAACTGGGAGCTGGTGTTCTGTGAGCTCTACGCCGGCGGCAAGTACAACAACCTGGACGGCGGCGACTACGAGTATTCCCTGGGTCTCAACGGCCTCGGCTCCTGCGCCACGCAGTACGCGTCCGCCTATATGGACGTCACCGTCTGGCGCGACGGGAACAAATACTCCCTCCACTTCAAGAAGGGCAAGCCCGTCGGCAAAAAGGGGCAGGAGCTCACCGTCGAGCCTGCCGACCGCAAGAAGACCGGCACGACGATCCGGTGGCTGCCCGACCTCGAGGTCTTTACCGATATCGACATCCCCGAGGAATACTTTGACGACGTGCTGCACCGCCAGGCGGTGGTCAACGCGGGCGTCACCTTCCGGCTCAGGATCGAGCGGGACAAGGGCTTCGAGACGAAGGATTACCTCTACGAAAACGGCATCATGGACTACGTGGCGGAGCTTGCGGGGGAAACCCCCCTGACCGCGCCCACCTTCATCTCCGCCGAGCGCAAGGGCCGCGACCGCGAGGACAAGCCGGAGTACAAGGTCAAGCTCTCGGCGGCCTTCTGCTTCTCCAAGACCGTCAGCGCCCTGGAGTATTACCACAACTCCTCGTGGCTGGAAAACGGCGGCGCGCCGGACAAGGCCGTGAAGCTCGCGTTCACCTCGGCGATCGACAATTACATCAAGCAGATCGGCAAGTACCAGAAGAACGAGAGCGCCATCAAGTTCCAGGACATTCAGGACTGCCTTGTGCTGGTCACCAACTGCTTCTCCACCCAGACCTCCTACGAAAACCAGACCAAGAAGGCCATCAACAACCGCTTCATCCAGACCGCGATGACGGAGTTTTTCAAAAGCCAGCTCGAGGTCTATTTCATCGAAAACAAGCCCGAGGCCGACCGCATCGCCGAGCAGGTGCTGATCAACAAGAGAAGCCGCGAGACGGCGGAGCGCGCCCGGCAGGGCATGAAGAAGAAGCTCTCGGGCAGCATCAACATCACCAACCCCGTCCAGAAATTCGTCGACTGCCGCAGCCGCGACGTGGATCGGCGCGAGATCTACATCGTGGAGGGCGACTCGGCCCTCGGCGCCTGCAAGCTGTCGAGGGACGCGGAGTTCCAGGGCATCATGCCCGTGCGCGGCAAGATCCTCAACTGCCTCAAGGCCGACTACGTGCGCATTTTTAAAAGCGACGTCATCACCGATCTCATCAAGGTGCTCGGCTGCGGGGTGGAGGTGAAGGACAAGCACATCAAGGACGTGTCGGGCTTCGACCTCAATAATCTCCGCTGGAACAAGGTCATCATCTGCACCGACGCGGACGTGGACGGCTTCCAGATCCGTACCCTGATCCTCACCATGCTCTACCGCCTGGTCCCGACGCTCATCCGCGAGGGCTGTGTCTACATCGCGGAGTCGCCGCTGTATGAGATCGAGTCGAAGGGCAAGACGTACTTTGCCTATTCCGAGCGGGAGAAGGCGGAGATCATCGACTCCCTCAAGGGCGCGAAGGCGACGATCAACCGCTCCAAGGGCCTTGGCGAGAACGACCCGGACATGATGTGGATGACCACCATGAACCCCGAGACCCGCAGGCTCATCAAGGTCATCCCCGAGGACGCGGAGCGCATGGCGGAGGTCTTTGATCTCCTGCTGGGCGACAACCTGGAGGGGCGCAAAAACCACATCTCCGAGTTCGGCGCGCAGTTTCTGGATCTGGCGGATATTTCGTAAAAGGAGCGCACATCATGAACACCTACATCAACAGCTTTGTCCGCGGCAGGGAGCTTTTGAAAAAGCTTCTCGTCAGCGATATGGTCACGGCGATCATCGCGGCCTTCACGCGCTCCAATCCCATGGTCATGAGCGTGTTTTCCATCGCGACGGTCCTGCTGTTCATCGCGATCATCTATGTGGATATCAAGTACTGCCGCTGCCCCAACTGCGGGAAGGTGATCCTGCTGGGCGTGCTGGCGATCAACACCTGCCCCAGGTGCAAGCACAGCCTCACCACGGGGAAAAAGGTGAAAAAGGGAAGATAAGAGCAGAAAGCTATGGCAAGAAAAAAGCAGGAAGAGAAGAAAAAATTCGATAATCCCAACGTGGTCGGCCTGCGGGCGGAGATCCTGGAGCAGCCCATCACCGAGACGCTGGAGACGAACTACATGCCCTACGCGATGAGCGTGATCGTCTCCCGCGCCATCCCGGAGATCGACGGATTTAAACCGTCGCACCGGAAGCTCCTGTACACGATGATGAAAATGGGGCTTCTGACCGGCGGCAGAACCAAGAGCGCCAATATCGTCGGCCAGACCATGCGCCTGAACCCCCACGGCGACGCCGCGATCTACGAGACCATGGTGCGCCTCTCGGCGGGGTATGAGGCTCTGCTGACGCCCTTTGTCGACTCCAAGGGCAACTTCGGCAAGGTCTATTCCCGCGACATGTCCTGCGCCGCCCCGCGCTATACCGAGGCGAAGCTCTCCGCCATCTGCGCGGAGCTCTTCCGCGACATCGACAAGGACACCGTGGATTTTGTCGACAACTACGACGGCAGCATGCAGGAGCCGACGCTTCTCCCCACGGCCTTCCCGAACGTGCTGGTGTCCTCCAACCTGGGCATCGCCGTCGGCATGGCAAGCCAGATCTGCGGCTTCAACCTGGCCGAGGTCTGCGATACCGCGGTGGCGTGGATCAAGGATCCGGAGCATGACCTTCTCAGCACCATGCCCGCGCCGGACTTCCCCACGGGGGGAGAGCTTCTCTACGACCGCGCCCAGATGGAGAGCATCTACCGCAGCGGCCGCGGCAGCTTCAAGGTCAGGGCCCGCTGGCGCTTTGTCGAAAAAGAGAACATCATCGAGATCTACGAGATCCCGTACACCACCACCTCCGAGGCCGTGATCGACAAGGTGCGCGAGCTCATCACCGCCGGCAAGATCCGCGAGATCAACGACATGCGCGACGAGACGGATCTGAGCGGCCTGCGCCTCGCCATCGACCTCAAGCGCGGCACGGATCCCGAAAAGCTCATGCAGAAGCTTTTTAAGCTCACGCCGCTGCAGGACTCCTTCCCCTGCAACTTCAATATCCTGGTGGCGGGCAATCCCCGCGTCATGGGCGTGGGCGAGATCCTGGAGGAGTGGACGGCCTGGCGCATGGACTGCGTGCGCCGCCGCGTGTACTTCGACCTGGGCAAAAAGAAGGACAAGCTCCACCTCCTGAGAGGTCTGGAGCAGATCCTGCTGGATATCGACAAGGCCATCGACATCATCCGCCATACGGAGCTGGAGGCCGACGTGGTGCCGAACCTGATGCTGGGCTTCGAGATCGACCGGGTGCAGGCCGAGTTCGTTGCCGAGATCAAGCTGAGAAACATCAACCGCGAGTACATCCTCAAGCGCACCGACGAGATCGAGGAGCTGGAGCGGGAGATCGAGGAGCTGGAGGGCATCCTCAATAACCGCCGCAAGCTCAAGGGCATCATCATCGACGAGCTCAGGCAGATCTCCAAGAAGTACGGCGCGCCCAGAAAGACCGGCATCGTCTACGCCAGCGAGGTCGAGGAATACAGCGAGGAGGACGCGGTGGAGGACTATCCCGTCACGCTCTTCCTCTCCAACGAGGGCTACTTCAAGAAGATCACCGCCCAGTCCCTGCGCATGAGCGGGGAACAGAAATACAAGGAGGGCGACGCCCTGCGCGCAAGCTTCGAGACCACGAACCGCGCGGAGCTGCTCTTCCTCACCGACAGGCAGCAGATGTACAAGGCCCGCGTGTCCGACTTTGAGGACGGGAAGGCCTCGCAGCTCGGCGTCTATCTGCCGGCGAAGCTCCAGATGGACGAGGGGGAGGGCATCCTCGCCATGCTCCTGCCGGGGGACTATACGAAGCACCTGCTGCTGATCTTTGAAAACGGCAAGGCGGCGCGCATCGAGATGTCCGCCTACGAGACGAAGACCAACCGCCGCAAGCTCATAAACGCCTGCTCGGACAAGAGCCCTGTCGCGGCGGTGTTCCACCTCGCGGAGGAGACGGATATCGTCTGCTATTCCGACGACGGGCGGGCGCTGATCTTCAACACGGCGCAGCTCCAGCCGAAGACCAGCCGCACCACCCAGGGCGTTAACGTCATGAGCATCAAGCCCAAACGCGCGCTTGTCAGGGCCGAGACGCTGGATCAGTCCGCGATCGCGAATCCCGCGCGCTACCGGGTCAGGAGCCTTCCGGGCGCGGGCGCGATCCTGAAGCCCGAGGACACCGGCGCACAGCAGATGAGCCTGCTGTGAGAGCAGCGGAAGACCCAAACAGAAGACGCTTCATCAGCTTGCAGGAACACAACAGGGGAGTGTGCACCATGTCGAAAAAACAGGACGTCAGGATCGATCGCATCGTGTTCAAATACGTGGTCATTGTGATCGGCTGCGTGTTCTACGCGATCGGCTTTCAGTTTTTCCTCTACCCCAACAACATCACCTCCGGCGGCGTGGTCGGCACGGCCATGATCATCAACCAGCTCACCGGCCTGCCTGTCGGCGTGCTGACCATTGTCATGAACGTCCCGCTGTTTTTGGTCGCGTGGCGGCACTTCGGGCTGGACTTCATGATCGGCTCCCTCGTGGGCATGGGCCTGAGCTCCGTGCTGGTGGACGTGTTCGCGGAGTTCGGGATCGTGCTGACCAACGACGCGATGCTCGCCGCGGTGATCGGCGGCGTCATCAAGGGGGTCGGCCTCGGCATGATCTATTACGTCGGCGGAACCACCGGCGGCATCGACATCGTCGTCAAGATCATGCGCAGGCACCTCGCCTCCGTCAATTTCGGCACCATCATGCTGGCCCTCGATACCATCGTCATCACGGCCTACGCGATGGTGCTCGGCCGGTATGAGAGTGCCATGTACTCCCTCATCGCCATGTACGTCGTCACCAAGGTGGTGGATCTGGTGCTCTACGGCATTGACAACGCCTGCATCTGCTACATCATCAGCGACAGGAACGAGGACATCACCGATGAGATCGTCAACGGCGCGCTGCACCGCGGCGTGACGCTTCTGGACGGGAAGGGCGCCTATTCCGGCGCGCACCGGGACGTGCTGATGTGCGTCATCAAGCGCCAGCAGATCGGCCAGCTCAAGCGCCTTGTCAAGAGCCATGACGAGAAGGCCTTCTTCATCGTGACCAACGCGAAGAACGTCTTCGGAAACGGCTTTGAAAACATCTCCGAGGTACGCTGAATATGAAAAGGAAACTGATATGCCTGGGGCTTGTTCTGTCCATGGGCTTCCCGCTGTGCGGCTGCTCCATGCTGGACAAGGAGTATGTCTCCATCCATGAATACGTCCCCTCCGAGCAGGAGCAGAGCCTGACCGGTGAAAAGCTCACCGTACACAGCTACAACGCGCTCAGGGCCGCGATCCTGAACATGGCCTATGAGGGCAGAAGCTCCGGCACGATCGTCTTCGACCCTGCCTATGAGGGGAACCCCGCAGAGGATCTGGCGACCGCCTGCTGGACTGTCCGCACGGAGGACGCGCTGTGTGCCTACTGCGTGGAGAACATCTCCTATGATTTCAACAAAATCGTGACCATCAACGAGGCCGCGATCAAGCTCAGCTATTCCAAGGAAACCGAGAGCCCGAAGCAGATCGTGCATCTCGGCTTCTCCTCCGAGGCGGAGGGGGCGATCGTGACCGCCATGGAAAAAGGCGTGCGCACCCTGGCCCTGCTGGTCGGGCGCAGCGGCTTCTCGGCGGAGGATATGGCGGCCCAGGTCAACAAGGCCTACCGGGACAATCCCACCGTGGTGCCGAAGAAGCCGACGGCGGTGGTGAACGTGTTCAGCGGCGCGGGCGCGCAGCGGCTGTATGAGATCCAGATCGACTACGCCATGACCAACGCCCAGCTGATGCGCTGCCGCAGGGAGCTTGCGGCGTTTGAACCGTTTGACGAGTCCAAGCGCTCCACCCTGACGGAGGTGGAGCGGGCCTACGCCGCCTGCCGCTATCTGGTGGAAAACTGTCAAATCACGGACAATCCGGAAGCCAACAGCGCTTATTCCGCGCTGATCCTGCAGGAGGCCGACAGCGAGGGCCTGGCCTTCGGCTATGTGGCGCTGTGCCGGATGCTCAACGTGGACGCCCGCATCGTCTATGGCCAGCACGACCGGCAGGAGCACTGCTGGAACATCGTCCGCATCGACGACAACTATTATCACGTGGATATCACCCAATGCGCCAAGGGCGGCCCGGCCCTGGGCTTCATGCAGAACGACGAGACCTTCTGGGGCATCTACCGCTGGGACGTCGCGGCCTACCCGCGCTGCTCCGGCAAGAACAGCTTCTTCGATTTCTTCCCGCCCAGCATGATCGACGCCGCCGCTGTCGCGGAAAAAGCAAAGGAAGCCGCGGGCTGAAGCGGACAATTGCAAAAGAGATACTTGTCATCCCGGTCGGCTTGTGCTAAAATACCCTCTGTTGAGTATTACTTTCAGAGGATAAAGGAGAGAAACCACCATGTCCGGACATTCCAAATGGCATAATATACAGAAGACCAAGGGCGCGGCCGACGCCAAGCGCGCGCAGGCCTTTACCAAGATCGCGCGCGAGATGATCGTCGCGGTCAAGGAGGGCGGCGGCGGTGATCCCCGCAGCAACTCCAAGCTCGCCACCGTCATTGCCAAGGCCAAGGCGGCCAATATGCCAAACGACAACATCAAGCGCACCATCGACAAGGCGCTCGGCGCGGGCAATACCGAGAACTATGAGAAGATCACCTACGAAGGCTACGGCCCCCAGGGCGTCGCGGTCATCGTCGAGACCATGACCGACAACCGCAACCGCACCGCGGGCGAGATGCGCCACTACTTCGACAAGTACGGCGGAAACATGGGCGCCGCCAACTGCGTCTCCTGGTCCTTCGACCGCAAGGGCGTCATCGTCATCGACAACGAGGATGAGGAGCTGGATGAGGACACCGTCATGATGGACGCGCTGGACGCCGGCGCCGCCGACTTTGAAAACGAAGGCGACGAGACCATGACCGTCTACACCACCGAGGACGACGTCGCCGCAGTCGCCGACGCGCTGACCGCGAAGGGCTACAAGCTCCTGTCCGCCCAGGTGGAGATGCTGCCCCAGAACGGCTACATCAAGCTCACAAACGAGGACGACATCAAGAACATGCAGAAGATGCTCGACATGTTCGAGGACAACGACGACGTGCAGAACGTCTGGCACAACTGGGAAGACGCGGAATAACTCAGAAAAAAAGGAATCGTAAAAAAAGCTTCCGCCCCACCGGAAAACAACCGGAAGGGCGGAAGTTCTTTTTGTATTGCGGCGATCAATTGATCGGTTCGATCGCGTGGATGTCGTACGGGGTGGACTGGTAGACAAAGTAGTTGAGCCAGTTCATGTACAGGAGATTGGCATGGGATCGCCAGGTGACGATCGGCTCCTGCGTCGGATCGTCGTTCGGGAAGTAGTTCTCGGGAATATTGGGGTTGATGCCCTGCTTCAGATCGCGGAGATACTCGTTTTTCAGCGTGTCCGCGTCGTACTCGGAGTGGCCGGTGATGAAGATCTGCCGCCCGCCCTCCGTGGCCGCGGCGTAGAGCCCGGCCCGCTCGGACACGGCGAGGATCTTGAGCTTGTCGCAGGCCATCACGTCCTCCAGCGCGACCGTGGTGTTGCGGGAGTGGGGGACCATAAAGCGCTCGTCAAAGCCGCGCATCAGCATGGAGGAGCGCCGCACCACCCAATGGGAATACACGCCCGAGAGCTTTTCCGGCAGCGCGACCTTCTGGATCCCGTAGTGGTAGAAGAGCGCGGCCTGGGCCGCCCAGCAGATGTGGAAGGTGCTGTGTACGTGGGTCTTGCTCCACTCCATGATCCGGCAGAGCTCATCCCAGTATTCCACCTGCTCAAAGTCCAGCTTCTCCACCGGCGCGCCGGTGATGACCATGCCGTCGAAATAGCGGTCCTTTACGTGTTCAAAATCCGTGTAGAACTTGAGCATGTGTTCCTGCGGGGTGTTTTTGCCCACATAGGTGCTGGTCTGCATGAGCTCCAGCTCCACCTGAAGGGGCGTGTTGCTCAGCAGGCGGGCGAGCTGGGTCTCCGTCGAAATCTTGGTGGGCATGAGATTCAGCAGCAAAACCTGCAGCGGGCGGATATCCTGCGTCATGGCCCGGTGTTCGGTCATGACAAAGATGTTTTCGTTTTCCAGTACATTGGTTGCGGGGAGCAGATTCGGTATTTTGATCGGCATATTGCGTTACCTCTCCTGAGAGATCGTGTGATCAGAGATCGAGGGCCTGACTGATGTCGGCGATCAGATCCTCCGCGTCCTCCAGGCCGCAGGAGTAGCGGACCAGATCCGGGGATACGCCAGCGGCGGCGAGCTCTTTATCGCTCATCTGGCGGTGGGTGGTGCTGGCCGGATGGAGCGTGCAGGTTCTGGCGTCGGCGACATGGGTTTCGATCGCGGCCAGCTTCAGCCTGCCCATAAAACGCTCCGCCGCTTCGCGGCCGCCCTTGACGCCGAAGCTCACCACGCCGCAGCTTCCGTTGGGCATGTACTTCTTCGCCAGCTCGTAGTATTTATCGCCCTCGAGACTCGGGTACTGCACCCAGGCGACGCGGTCGTCCGCCTTGAGGAAGGCCGCCACCTTACAGGCGTTTTCGCAGTGGCGCGCCATGCGCACGTGCAGGCTCTCCAGGCCGAGGTTCAGATAGAAGGCGTTCTGCGGGGACTGGATGGAGCCGAAGTCGCGCATGAGCTGGGCGGTGGCCTTGGTGATATAGGCGCCCGCCAGACCGAAGCGCTCGGTATAGGTCACGCCGTGGTAGCTCTCATCCGGCGTGCACAGACCGGGGAAGCGCTCGGGGTATTTTGTCCAGTCGAAGCGCCCGCTGTCGATGAGCGCGCCGCCGACGCCCGCGCCGTGGCCGTCCATGTACTTGGTGGTGGAATGGGTCACAATGTCCGCGCCCCACTCGAAGGGGCGGCAGTTGACGGGGGTGGCGAAGGTGTTGTCCACGATAAAGGGGACGCCGTGGGCGTGGGCAGCACGGGCAAACTTCTCGAAGTCCAGCACGGTCAGCGCGGGATTGGCGATGGTCTCGCCGAAGACGGCCTTGGTGTTGGGGCGGAAGGCGGCCTCCAGCTCGTCCTCCGTGCAGTCGGGAGAGACGAAGGTGAAGTCGATGCCCATGCGCTTCATGGTCACGGCGAAGAGGTTGTAGGTGCCGCCGTAGATGCTGGAGCTGGAGACGACATGATCGCCGCAGGAGGCGATGTTGAACACGGCGTAGAAGTTGGCCGCCTGACCGGAGCTCGTGAGCATGCCGGCCGTACCGCCCTCCATGGCGGCGATTTTGGCGGCCACCATGTCGTTGGTGGGGTTTTGCAGACGGGTATAAAAATAGCCGTTGGATTCCAGGTCGAAGAGCTTGGCCATCTCCGCGCCTGTGGCGTATTTGAAGGTCGTGCTCTGAATAATGGGAATCTGACGGGGCTCACCGTTGCCGGGGGTGTAACCGGCCTGGACACAGGTTGTTCCGATGCTCACAAGAATCCTTCCTTCCCGATCATAATCATAAAGAAGCGCAATTTCCGCTTTCGGATAAATATCAGATGGATATTACCAAGTTCTCAAAGCTTTGTCAACCGCCCGGATGCATCCTTCACAGGAATGACGTTTTTTCTTGCAGTCTTTTGCATGATCCGGTATAATATAAACAATCAGAATAAAGGAGTGACCCCGATGAATCCATCCAAAGTATTCTTTACCGATTTCCACACGACCCCGAACGAGCCTCTCCCGCAGAAGCTGCGCCGCCTGATGAAGCAGGCGGGCTTTGAAGACATCGACTTTACCGACCGCTACGCCGCGATCAAGATCCATTTCGGCGAGCTCGGCAATCTCGCCTATCTGCGTCCGCAGTACGCGAAGGTCGTCGCCGACTATGTAAAGGCCCTCGGCGGAAAGGCCTTTCTGACCGACTGCAACACCCTCTATGTCGGCAGCCGCAAGAACGCCCTCGACCACATGGACACCGCGTATCTCAACGGCTTCTCGCCGCTGCAGACGGGCTGCCACGTCATCATTGCCGACGGTCTCAAGGGCACGGATGAGGCCCTGGTGCCCATCAACCTGCCGCTCGTCAAGGAGGCCAAAATCGGTCAGGCCATCATGGACGCCGATATCGTCATCTCCCTGAGCCATTTCAAGGGCCATGAGGAGGCGGGCTTCGGCGGCGCGCTCAAGAATCTCGGCATGGGCAGCGGCTCGCGCGCGGGCAAGATGGAGCAGCACTGGGAGGGCAAGCCCGTGGTCGAGCCAGAGCTCTGCATCGGCTGCGGCTCCTGTGTGCGCATCTGCGCTCACGACGGCCCGCGCGTCACAGACGGCAAGGCCAGCATCGACCACAATAAGTGCGTCGGGTGCGGGCGCTGTCTCGCGGTATGTCCCAAAAACGCCATCGAGCCGAGCGTCGAAAACTCCGCGGGCATCCTCTCGTGCAAAATCTCAGAGTATGCCTACGCCGTGGTGAAGGATCGCCCCAACTTCCACATCTCCCTGATCTGCGACGTGTCGCCCTTCTGTGACTGCCACGCCGAGAACGACGTCCCCATCATCCCCGATATCGGCATGCTCGCCTCCTTTGACCCCGTCGCGCTGGATCAGGCCTGCGTGGATCTGTGCAACAAAATGCCGGTCATCGAGGGCAGCCGCCTGGATAAACATATCAAGTCCTTCTGGAAGGACGATCCGAACCACGAGTACTTCCACCTCAACCACCCGGACGCCGCGTGGGAGCCCGGCCTTGTCCACGCCGAGGAGATCGGCCTCGGCAGCAGGCAGTACGAGCTGATCAAAATATAAAGGCGGCAATACCCACCCCGGACGCCTTGGAAGAGAAGGAGTGATTATATGAAAATCGTCGTATTGGACGGCTATACGGAAAACCCCGGCGATTTGAGCTGGGAAGCGCTGGGAAAGCTCGGCGAGCTCACGGTTTACGACCGCACGCCGTATGAGGACGCGGCCGTCATCGGGCGCATTTCCGACGCGGAGATCGTCGTCACCAACAAGTGTCCGATCCGCAAACCCGTCATCGACGCCTGCCCGCAGATAAAATACATCGCGGTTCTCGCGACGGGGTATAATGTGGTGGATGTGCAGGATGCAGCCCGGAAGGGGATTCCCGTCTCCAATGTGCCGACCTACGGGACGGAAGCTGTCGGGCAGTTCGCCATCGCCCTGCTGCTGGAGATCTGCTCCCGCGTCGCGCACCATTCCGACGCGGTACACGAAGGCCGCTGGGAAAAAGCGGCGGACTGGACGTTCTGGGACTATCCGCTCATCGAGCTTGCCGGGAAAACCATGGGCATCATCGGCTTCGGCAAGATCGGGCAGACCACCGGCCGCATTGCGAAGGCCCTGGGCATGCGCATCCTCGCCGCCGGCAGCCGCGAGACGGAGGCTGGCCGCGCGATCGCGGAGTATGTCGATCTGGATACGCTGCTGAAAGAATCCGACGTCATTGCGCTGCACTGCCCGCTTTTCCCGGAGACGGAGGGCATCATCAACAGGGAGACCATCGCGAAGATGAAGGACGGCGTCATCCTCATCAACAACAGCCGCGGCCCGCTGGTGGCGGAGCAGGATCTGGCCGACGCCCTCAACAGCGGCAAGGTCTATGCCGCGGGGCTGGACGTGGTTTCCACCGAGCCCATCCGCGCGGACAATCCGCTTCTCACCGCCAAAAACTGCTATATCACCCCGCACATCAGCTGGGCGCCGAAGGAGGCGCGCGCACGGATCATGGAGATCACCGCGCGCAATGTGGAAGCGTTTCTCAACGGCGCGCCCATCAACGTCGTCAACGGGCTTTGACAGGAACACCGCAGCAGCACTGCGCGACAACAGCCTTCATGCCCGGGCCGCCGACCGCCGGGGACAGAAAAAAGACTTGACAAGTGACCGTTCGTTCTCTATAATGCAGGAGAACGGACGGTCACTTATGCTTGTGAGGAGGTTTCTATGGCAAAGGATACAAAAGAAAGAATACTGGCGACGGCGCTGGACATGTTCTCGCAAAACGGCTATGCGGGGACGAATATCCGGGAGCTGACCGCCGCGCTCGGCATGGTCAAATCTTCGATGTACAAGCATTTTGAGAGCAAGGAGGATATCTGGAACAGCCTGCTGGACGAGATGATCGCCTACTATGACGCGCGCTTCGGCTCCCCGGAGCGTCTGCCGCCCATCCCGGCGTCTCTGGCGGAGCTTCAGACGATGACCATGCAGATGGTGGACTTCACGGTACACGACGAAAAGGTCGTCAAGGTGCGCAAGCTCCTGACCATCGAGCAGTTTCGCGATGGGCGGGCGCGGGAGCTTGCCACGAAGCATTTTCTCACGGGGCTTGAGGCGATGTTCACCCGCATCTTCGCGGGGATGATGGATCGGGGCCTTCTGCGCCGGGACGATCCCGCGATGCTCGCGCTTGCGTACACCGCGCCGATCTCCGCGCTGATCCACCTGTGCGACCGGGAGCCGGAGAAGACGGACGAGGCCATGGCGAAAACGGAGGCGTTTGTCCGGCATTTTACCAAGGTTTACGGGATGACAGACAATGCGTAAAAACAAGACGATCTTTGCCGTCTCGATGGCGGTGCTCTTCGGCCTGATTTTCTGGCAGCAGAATCCGACGCGGGGCTGTGCATGGGCATGGCGTTTGGCCTGTTTTCAGACGACGAAGAAGAAAACAGAAATGCGGAGGCGTCAAAGGATGAAAACCGCAACGAATGAGAAAGCAAAGCTCTTGTTTCCCGGAGTCTCCCTCGGGAGAAAGGCCGGGAGAAGCGGAAGCTGCCCGGACAGATCTTCGGATAAAAAAGCGAGGACTGCGTATGATTACTCTTGACGAATACAATCGGATCGTTTCCGAACTGCTGGACGAACTCCCGGAGCAGTTCTTTCGGGAGCTCTCCGGGGGCGTGATCGTGTCGGAGGCGATGGTATATCCCGACTATGCCCGCGGGGATGATCTATACACGATGGGCCAGTATCAGATCCTGTCCGGCATGCGGCAGATCGTCCTGTATAAGGGCTCCTTTGACCGGGCTTACCCCCGGGCGGATGCGGCGGAGGCCAGGAGACGCCTGCGGGGGATCCTGCGCCATGAATTTCGCCATCACCTGGAATTCCTGGGCGGGGTCCACAATTCCTCCTCCCTGGAGGCGGAGGACGAACGGCGGAAGCAGGCATACCTCTCCCGCCATGAAACAGACGCATGATAAACCAAAAAACCGGCAGCGGGTTATCCCGCTGCCGGCAAGCGTTATACGATTCTTCTGTCCCTTACCTGCGCGTCGTAATGCCTGTTGAGAAACGGGCGGATGACGTAGTAGATCAGCTTGTTTTCGCCGTTGGTCATATACAGGGCAAAGGTCGCGGCAAAGACAATCAACGCGATGAGCACAGCCTTGCCGATGAGCTTGAGCAGGAACGCAAACACTTTTTCCATCTTCGCGTTCTCCTTTCTTAATAGGCGTCGGAGTCGTCAAACTCCAGCAGCGTGGGGTCAAGCGGCTTCTCGTTGAGCACGACCGACATGTAGTTGTTGACGCAGTTGCGCATGTCCTGACGGGAGACCGTGCGGCTGTCCTCCAGGTCATGCTCGATGAAGATGAAGTGGAAGCCGAGATCGCGGGCCTGCTCCTCCATCATGGCGTGGACGCCCAGCATGCCGTTGCAGGCGATGTTGTCGTTCATGAGCACCATGTCGCAGTTGAAGTTCTTGGCCCAGTCCCAGACGGCGTTGATGTTCTCCCAGCCGCCGACGGCGTGATGGCGCATGCACGCGCGCTGGGTGAAGGCGGTCAGATCGTCCATGGCCTTGTCGGGATCCTGCGTGTCGATCATGTTGTAGCCCATGGTGGAGTCCATGTTGAGGACGATGGTGATGCCCCAGCAGTTCTGCGTCCAGGTCGGGAAGTCCGTATAGTAGACCGCCGAGGGCCCCCACAGGAAGGCGCGGTGGCGGGTCTTTCCGCCGAAGGGCAGGCGCTTTTCCTCGTAGCAGCGGCGCATGATCTCGATGACCTTGCGGTCGACCTTGTTGAAATACTCGTCCTGGCCGTTGACGGACTGCCAGGAGTAGAGCCGGTACAGGGATTCGGCGATGCCGGAGAGGGGAGAGTAGGGCGTCTTGAAGATGTCCCACTTCTCCAGCTCAATGGTGTTCTGCTCGTTCATGAGCTTTGCGTATTTGAACAGCTCGTTCCAGTCGTACTTGACGCCGTAGTGCTCCTCCACGAAGGCGAGGGCGTTTTCCAGCTCCTTGCGGGAATAGGGGATGGCCTCCTTCTCCTGGTGCTGCATGGCGAGGGTGATGGGGTTGTCCGGCAGGCCGATGCGGCGGCGCTGGAACATGGACGTCGCCTCCGACGCGTTGCAGGGCATGTTGGTGGAGAGCATGACCCGGCCAAGAAGCGGGAACGCGTCGTCGAGCGCCACGCCCGTCTCGGCGGCGCAGCGGGAGCATACGTCGGCAGGGAGCCCGAAGGACTCGGCCACGTCGATGTAATAGGGCTCGATATGCTGGTCGATGTCACAGATGATGAATTCCGGCAGCGTCTGCATGGGAATCGGATGCAGGCCCTTGAAGCCCTTGAGAAACAGGGGCGTGATGGTCTCGTCGTGGGGGATGCAGTTGTCGGTCTCCGGCCCGCCGCCGAAGCGCCGGTCATTGGAGAGAATGAAGGCGATGCGCTTGGTCAGGCTCTGCACGATGGCGTGCATATTCATGTGCGCGATGCGCAGCTCGTCCCCGCGATAGCCCTCAAAGAGCCTGTCGATAAACAGGAAGGTGCCGAGATAGGAGCCCATCCAGCGGTACTCCCAGAAGCCCTTGAGAATGGGGATCGGCGCGGAGGCGATCATGGCGGACATGGAGACAAGGTTGTTGAGCCACTGGGTATAGTCGTAGAAGGTGTCCTTCACGCCGCGCCATTCGCGGTATTTCGCGACGCCGGTCTTGTCATAGTAGCGGCTTCGGAGGCCGCCGACGCCGTGCTCCGCCTGCCACAGGGGGTCGAAGCGCTCCAGCTTTTTGTCGATGGCGGCGATGAGCTTATCGGTGACTTTCATGTTTCCTTCCCTCCCTGAATCTGCTTGATTTCCAGCGACTCGATAAAGGCCTGGAAGCGGGTGCGCAGCTGACCCACCGCGCCGAGGGCGTATTCCTTTTCGATGGTGCAACAGGGGATGTGCAGCTCGTTTGTGAAGATGTGGTTCTGCAGCACCTTTTCATAGCTCCAGAACTCGCAGAACTTCATGTTCTCGTAGATGATGCCGTCGGCGCTGAAATCCTTCACAAGCCGCTTGACCTCATCGGTGCGCTGCTCGATCTTCATGCCGTCCATGAAGCGGGCGCACTGGTTCCAGTGGAGGTAGTGGCGGCATACGGCGTCGAAGGCGCTCTCGCCGTCGCGGATCTCGATCTGCTCACGGCCGGGGAAGCTGCCGAAGCAGTAGCGGTCGGCCACCACCATGGCGCCGCAGCTCTCGACGAGCTTTGTAAAGTCGGGATCGTCGATCTCCGAGCCGACCAGGGCGACGCGGGCGCGGAAGGGGAAGACAGGCTCCGGCTCGCGCGTTTCCAGCTCCTCCAGCGTCTCGCGCAGATAGGGGAGGATGAGCGCGTGCGGACATACCTGGCTCACCAGCTGGATCACGTGGAACTCGTAGCCGGTGATGTTGGGGTTTGCCGCCATGCGGTGCGCGCCGATGGCCTCGATGATGCGGCTGAGCTCGTTGTGATCGTCGACGGCGGCGCGGATGGCCTCGTCGGAGATATCGACGCCGTAATGCTCACGCAGGGGCTCGAGGATTTTGACGCGGAGCTGCACCTTGTAGTATTCCAGATTGTTCTCGTCGCCCTTCATGGGCGGGTCGATGATGGTGGTGAAGAAGCGATCGTTCTTGACCGGGTTGAGGAGGAAGAAGTGCTCCTCCATGCGCTCCATGGTGGCGCAGGATTCCGCGCCGAAGAGGGCGTTGAGATAGTTGTAGCCGCCTTCGATGGCGCGCTCGAGGATGGAGCGGGCATAGGGACATGTGCGGTTGGTCATGTAATAGCCGGCCACGTCCGTGGAGACACAGCGCGGCGCGCGCAGACGCGAGGAGAAGCAGCCCGGCAGATTCAGCAGGGTCTCGGGGATGTAGTAGCAGTTGTATCCCAGCGCCAGCTTGCCGGCCTCGACGGCTTTGGTCACAAGCTCATTCTGGGCGTCCTGCAGCAGGTTTTCGAAGTAGATCAGATGTTTCAGATCCTTCAAGCATTCACACCTCTTTTCTGATTAATAAACCGCCAATAGGGGCAAAAATATTGCAGCTCATCATCTCTCCCACAAAAAGACGGGGATCACAAGCTCGGCGCCGTAGCAGCGCACGGTCAGGTCATTGCGCCCTGTCGGCTTCAAAGCGCTGAACTCGCAGCTCAGACCGTCGTCCGAAACCGTGAAGGCGGCGCTGTCACTGTCCCCGTGGCTGTCCGTCACCGACCAGGAGACGAGCGGCTTTCTCACCTCCGGCTCCGTCACGATGTTCAGCGTGAACGGCCTGTCGCCGACATAGGCGGTAAAGCCGTCGGCGCCGAGCTCACGGCCGAAAGCGAAAAGCCGGATGCTGCTGACGGTCGGCGTGGGAGAAGGGGTAGGAGGCGGCGCAGTGGCCTCCACAAGCTCCGGCGTCGGCGCGGGCGTTTCGGCAGGCGCAGCGGAAGCAACGTTGAAGATGACGCCGGCAAGAAAAGCGACCGAAATCAGGCAGCCGCCGATGGCTGCGGGCAGCCTGGCGTTCATGCGCTGCCGGACCGGGCGGGTCTCAAGAGCGGCGCGGGCAGTATGAGCATGGGAGGGCGCTGCGGACGGGGCGTCCGCAGCCAGGAGATTTTTCCCGCAGATCGGACATTCGAGCCGGTCGGCGGGGACTTCTGTACCACAAAAGGGGCAGCGGGCAGTATCAGTATTTGTCATGGGGAAGACTCCCTTTTCAAAATCGTTTCTATATTATCACAAGTGTTTTCTCAGGGCAACAGGGTAAGAAGCTTTCCGCGGCCTCTCTGCGCCCCGACATGAAGGCCGGGATGGCACACAGTGGGGAAGAACGGCCTGACAACGAAACGAACTGCCGCGCTGTGGCGGAAAATGATCAAACACAGCGGTAATCTATTAAAAAAGTGGATAATCGGGTTTTGCGTCGAAAAAACAAAAAAATTGTAAAATGCGGCGGACAGCCCTCCTTGTAAAAAGCGGAAGCGGTGTGGTATAATCAGCCCGTCTATTGAACCGGGAAAACAGGGGGGGGAAATGCTCAATATGAACAGCAATGTCAAGAAATTCATCACGTTACTCGTTTCGATCCTGATCATTCTGGGTTTTTCGGCGATCCTGCAAAAGCAAAGGCAGGATCCGCTGGAAAAGCAGCTGTCGGACATGAAGCTCGAGGATAAAGTCGCGCAGATGATGGTCGCCTCTTTCCGCGTCTGGAAGGAGGTGCCGGAGACGGAGGACGAAGAGCAGGCACAGGAAGAGCCGCCCGCCGTAAGCATTACCGAGCTGAACGATGAGATCAGGGACATGCTCAGCCGCGATCATTTCGGCGGCGTCCTGCTGTTCTACGAGAACTTCCGGGACGCGGAACAGACGCTCCGGCTGACTGCGGATCTGCAAAACGCAAACAGGGACGGCGGGGGACTGCCGCTGATGCTCTTTACGGATCAGGAGGGCGGCAACGTCAACCGGATCGGCTTCAGCACGGTCGGCGTCGGCGGCATGGCGCTCACCGCGACGGGCGACCCCGAAAATGCCCGGAAAATGGCCGCCGTCCACGGGGAGGAGATCGGGCTGCTCGGCGTCAGGGCCGATTTCGCGCCGGTGGCGGACGTGAACAGCAACCCGGCCAATCCGGCGATTGGGATCCGCTCCTTCTCCGACGATCCCGAGACGGTCTCGAAATACGCCTGCGCCTTTCTCAGCGGCCTGCATGACGTCGGAATCGCCGCGGCGCTCAAGCATTTTCCCGGCCACGGGAACACCGATACGGACAGCCATACCGGCTTTCCGGTCATCAACAGCAGTTATGAAGAGCTCAAGGCCTGTGAGCTGATCCCCTTCAAGGCCGCGATCGACGCCGGGGCCGACATCGTGATGACCGCGCATATCCAGTACCCGCAGATCGAAACGCAGACATACACCTCCGTATCCAGCGGCGAACAGGTCTTTCTCCCCGCCACGATGAGCCGCACGATCCTGACGGATATCCTGCGGGGCGACATGGGTTTTCAGGGCGTGATTGTCTCTGACGCGCTGAATATGGCGGCAATTGCCGATCACTTCAGCGTGGAAGACGTCGTGAAAAATACGATCAACGCGGGCGTGGATCTGCTGCTCCTGCCGGCGGTGACGGACACGAAGCTGTTTGCGCTGACACAGACATATCTGGACACCGCGATCGCGCTGGTCAAAGCCGGAGAGATCGACGAGGCACGGATCAACGACGCCGTTCTCCGGATCCTGAGACTGAAGCAGAAGTACGGCATCCTGGATCAAAAGGACTTCGGCGTGACGGACGAGAAGATCAGCGCCGCGAAAAACGGGGTCGGCTCCGCCGCCCACAGGGAGACCGAACGGCAGATCGCCGAAAAAGCCCTGACGCTGGTGAAAAACGAAAACAACGCCTTCCCGATCGAACTGAAGGCGGGGGAGACGACGCTGATCCTGTTCGCGGATTCCTGCGCCAGCCGCGCGGGGGCGGGAGAGCTGGCCCGGCAGCTGCTGGAGGAAAAGCAGGCCCTGCCGGAAGGGGCCGAAATCCTCGTCATGAAGAACACGAGGGACAATGAAGAGGCGTGCATCGAGGCGGCGCTCAGCGCCGATCATGTGATCCTTGTGCACCGGGTATACGCTGCGGCCTGCCTGGACCCCGAGACAGAGGACGGCTTCTCCTCCGGCACCTTTGACAGACTCATCGAGGCGGTGCACGAGAAGGGAAAGACCGTGACCGTGGTGAGCTGCCAGCTCCCCTATGACGCGGCGCGCTTCCCGGCGGCGGACGCCGTTCTTCTGACTTATTGGGGCAGCGCGATGCGCACGCTTCCCGAGGAGGGCAGCACATGGTCCGCCAATCTCCCGGCGGGGCTGCTGGCCTGCTTCGGTCAGGGCAGCGCGGACGGCAGACTCCCCGTCAACATCCCGGCGCTGGACGAACAGTACAGGACAACGGAGCAGGTGCTGTATCCGAGGGCGGCTTAAAAGAGGAATATTGCATAACGGAAAAAGGGGCTGTAGCAAAATAGCAGAAACAGCCGGAACAAAGTAAAAATACCGGTTTTATCGTAGGGGCCGACGCCCTCGGCGGCCCGGCGGTATTATGCAGATGTTTGTGATGATAATGGGCGAATACGCACATTTTTCTGTGCGTATTCGCCCGTCATTGTTCACTATTTGCATTTCCGCGTGCGGGCCGCCGTTCAGCATTGTTCGGTCATCATGCGGATGATCTCAAGATCGGTCTCGCGCATCCCCTCGCGCGCGAGGCGGCCGAAATTGGCGATGGAGTTTTCCACGCCCTTTACCACCAGCCCGTCCCCGGCGTAAAACTGCTGCCCGTGCTTGAACATCTCATAGCCGAAAATGCCGGTTTCGACAGCTGTCGCAATCTTGGCCGCGCAGGAGGATTTCGCCCCGTCGCATACGATGCCGGAGGTGACTGCGAGGGTGTTGACGATCGTATGCGCAATATCGCGCGCATCCGCGCCGTACAGATAGGCGATGCCGGATCCCGCGCCGGCGCCCGCGCTGACCGCGCCGCAGTACGCAGAGAGCCTGCCGATGCTGGCCTTCGCGTGGATCGTGACAAGATTGGAGATCAGCAGAGCGCGGTAGAGCTTTTCCTGCTGAACCTTCAGCTCTCCGGCATAGACGATGACCGGCAGGGAGGCGGTCAGCCCCTGGTTTCCGCTGCCTGAGCAGATCACGACCGGCATCTCGGAGCCGTTCATGCGCGCATCCGATCCGGCCGCGGCATAGGCTTTGGCGCGCGTTTTCAGGTCGCTGCCGGTTTTGAGCAGTACCTTCCCGATGTTGGCACCGTAATCATGACGCAGCCCCTCCTCCGCAATGGCCGTGTTCATCTCGATCTGACGGTCCAGAATCTCACGGACGTCGTTCAAATCACAGGTATCGGCAAAATCATAGATGTCCGCTACCGTCAGAAGGGAGTAATCCGGCATGTCGTCAGAACCCGCGGAAACGCTGAGATCCTTTTCGAGCAGCACCTTGCCGTCACGCTCGATCAACACGATATTGGTGTGCTCCTTTGCGATTCTGACTTTCGCATAGGAGGACCCGCTGTACACGGTGACGATCATATCCAGCAGATGCTCCGATGCGAGAGGGCGGATTTTCGTCGTTGTCTTTTTCATATAGGAATCCAGACGGCCCTTTGCTTCATCGGAAACATGGGAGATGACCTCCAGTCCGGCTTCAGGGTCTCCGCCCAGCACGCCGATGCACGCGGCGGCCGCCATCCCGCGTTTCCCGCCGGTGTTGGGGACAACGACGCTCTTGACGTTTTTAATCATGTTGCCGCTCACCTCGACCGTGATCCTGTCAGGGAGCGCGCCGAGTGTCGAACGCGCGACCGCAGCACAGTAGGCAAGCGCGATCGGCTCCGTGCATCCCATGGCGCAGATCAGCTCCCGCCGCAGGATCTCAAGATAGCTTTGATAGACATGATTTCGCTCCATAACGCGCCTCTTTTCTCTTCTATAGCCTGTTCCAGGATGAGCAAGTCTTTTTTCATTTTACTGCCTTTCTGTCTGTACGTCAACCGCCGGACGCTGAATAAGTCAGTATACACAGCTGCATTGCGGCCGGGAAAAAGCTGACGCAGGCTCTTGAAAACATACCGGATTCCTTCTATAATGAAAAAGCTTTGATGAACTGCCGGAATGCGTATTCGGCATAAAAATGCCATGGGAAGGAATGTGAACGAACATGTTAACACTTGACAGGGCGATCGAGCTGAATGCGGAGATGGTCTCCGAAGAATCGCTGCTGCTTCATGAAAAAAATGTCTGCTATGCGATGGGCGCGATGGCGGAGCATTTTGGGGAGGAACCGGAGCGCTGGCGGGCCATCGGCATGCTGCACGATTACGATTATGAAAAATACCCCGACGAACATCTTCAGCACACAGCACAGCCGCTGCGGGAGGCGGGGGTGCCCGAGGAGGATATCCGCGCGATCCTCAGTCACGGATACGGCGGCTGCACCGATGTGAAGCCTGAGACAAATCTTGAGAAAAGCCTGTTTACCGTCGATGAACTGACCGGGATCATTCAGGCGTGCGCCAGAATGCGTCCGAACGGAATACAGGATCTGGAAGTCAAAAGCTTTATGAAAAAGTTTAAGGATAAGCGTTTTGCCGCCAAATGCAACCGGGAACTGATCCTGCAGGGCTGCGATATGCTGGGAATGGATATTCGGGAAGTCGCAGAGATCTGCATCGCGGGCATGAAGCCGCACGCGGAAGAGCTCCACCTTCAGGGCGAGGCAGCGGCGCTTTGAGCAATAGTCTGCGGCGGCATGCTTCCGGCTGCTCTTGACGAGCATCATATGTTTCCTTTTGCAAATCCCGGGTCTGGATTTCTGTAAGATTCATTGAAAAGGTGATGAACATCTGCTATAATACAAAAAGAATTTTTTCAAAAGACTGGAGAAGACATTGGAGAAGTCAGATTTTTTCTTTGATCTGCCCGAGGAGCTGATCGCGCAGACGCCGTTGGAACAGCGGGATGCTTCCCGACTGCTTCATTTGGATAAACAGACGGGAGAGATCGAGCACCGTCATTTCTATGAATTGCCCCAATATCTGCACAAGGGCGATTGCCTTGTCCTGAACGATACAAGGGTTTTGCCCGCCAGACTTCTGGGCTGCCGGAAAAGCGGCGGGGGAGTGGAGCTTGTGCTCCTGCGTGATCTCGGCGACGGCCGTTGGGAATGCCTGAGCAGACCCGGCCGCAAGACAAAACCCGGCACGGAGCTGCAGTTCGGCGACGGCGAGCTCACCGCAACGGTAGAGGCTGTGGCCGAGGGCGGGAACAGAATTGTGCAGTTCCACTATACCGGGATCTTCCTCGAGGTGCTGGAGCGTCTCGGGAAAATGCCGCTTCCGCCGTATATCAAAGAAGAGCTGCAGGACGGGGAACGTTATCAGACGGTCTATTCCCGCGAGCTCGGCAGCGCGGCGGCGCCCACCGCCGGTCTGCATTTCACGCCGGAGCTTTTGAAGCAGATCGAACAGCAGGGCGTAAAGCTCTGCTATGTCACGCTGCATGTCGGCCTCGGAACCTTCCGGCCGGTGAAGGAGGAGAAGATCGAGGATCATGAGATGCATTCCGAGTTCTGCGTGATCTCCCCGGAGACCGCTGAGACAATCAACGGTGTCAAAAAAAACGGCGGGCGTGTGATCGCGGTCGGGACAACCTCCTGCCGGACGCTTGAAAGCTTTGCCGGAGAGGACGGCACGGTGGAAGCCGGCTCCCGCTGGACGAATATTTTTATTTATCCGGGGTATCGCTTTCGGTGTATTGACGCCCTCGTTACCAATTTTCACCTGCCCGAGAGCACGCTGATCATGCTGGTTTCCGCGCTTGCAGGGAGAGAAAACGTCCTGCGCGCGTATGAGACTGCCGTGAAAGAGAGGTATCGGTTTTTCTCTTTCGGCGATGCGATGTTCATCGAGTAAGGAAAACGCTGAAAAAACGGATCACTTGAAAGAAGGCGCTCAATGATGAAAGGTATTGTCCTGGCCGGGGGAAGCGGTACACGGCTTTATCCCCTGACAATGGTCACATCCAAGCAGCTGCTCCCCATATATGACAAGCCCATGGTCTATTATCCGATTTCCGTCTTGATGCTGGCCGGTATTCGGGATATTCTGCTGATCTCCACGCCGCAGGATCTGCCGCGCTTTCAGCAGCTTTTAGGCGACGGGAGTCAGTTCGGCATCAGCCTGCGCTACGCGGTGCAGCCCTCGCCGGACGGCCTTGCCCAGGCCTTTTTGATCGGGGAGGACTTTATCGGGGGCGAGCCCTGCGCCATGGTTCTCGGCGACAACATTTTCTACGGAAACGGCCTGGGAACCGTATGCCGGGAAGCGGTAAAGAACGCGGAAAACGGGAGGGCTACGATTTTCGGATACTATGTCAACGACCCGGAACGCTACGGCATCGTGGAATTTGACGAGAACCGAAAGGTCGTCTCCGTCGAAGAAAAGCCCGCCCATCCGAAAAGCAATTATTGCATCACCGGCCTGTATTTCTATCCTTCCGGCGTGAGCGCTCTTGCAAAAAAAGTCCGGCCTTCTTCACGCGGGGAGCTTGAAATCACCACCCTCAATGAGATGTACCTCAGAGAGGAACTCCTGGACGTTCGGCTGATGAGCCGCGGCTTTGCATGGTTTGATACCGGCACCATGGATTCGCTGGCCGAGGCGTCCGATTTTGTCCGCATGATCGAAAACCGGCAGAGCACCATGATCGCAGCGCTGGAAGAGATTGCGTTTTACAAGGGCTGGATCAGCAGGGAAACGCTGTACAGGTCTGCGGAGCACTATGGAAAATCCACATACGGCGCGCACCTGAAAAATGTTGCAGACGGCAAAATCATTTATTGAGAAACGAGGATGGCAGATGACTGTACTTGTAACCGGCGGCGCCGGCTTTATCGGTTCCAATTTCATATTTTATATGCTTGAAAAGCACCCGGATTATCGGATCGTATGCATTGATAAGCTCACCTATGCCGGTAATCTTTCCACGCTGGCTCCCGTTATGGAAAAAGAAAACTTCCGCTTTGTGAAGGCGGACATCTGCGACAGGGACGCCGTATATGCCCTGTTTGAAGAGGAGCACCCCGACATTGTGGTGAATTTTGCCGCTGAGAGCCATGTTGACCGTTCGATCGAAAACCCGTCCATCTTTTTGCAGACCAATATTATCGGCACCTCTGTTTTGATGGACGCCTGCAGAAAGTACGGCGTCGGCCGCTATCACCAGGTTTCGACGGATGAAGTATACGGCGACCTCCCTCTTGACAGACCGGATCTCTTCTTTACCGAGGAGACGCCGATTCACACCAGCTCTCCCTATTCGAGCTCCAAGGCCGGCGCCGATCTGCTGGTTCAGGCTTACCACAGGACCTATGGCCTTCCGGTGAGCATCAGCCGCTGCTCCAACAACTACGGCCCGTATCATTTTCCGGAAAAGCTGATCCCGCTCATGATCGCAAACTGTCTCAACGATAAGCCGCTGCCGGTTTACGGCCGGGGGCTGAATGTCAGGGACTGGCTCTATGTCGAGGATCACTGCAAGGCGATCGACCTTGTGATCCACAAGGGCAGGGAAGGGGAAGTCTATAACATCGGCGGCCACAATGAGATGCGCAATATTGACATTGTCAAGCTCATCTGCCATGAGCTCGACAAGCCGGAGAGCCTGATCACCTATGTCACGGATCGGAAGGGGCACGACATGCGCTACGCCATTGATCCGACCAAGATCCACAACGAGCTCGGATGGCTTCCGGAAACAAAATTTGAAGATGGCATTAAGAAGACCATCCGGTGGTATCTGGATAACCGCCCCTGGTGGGAGGAGATCATATCCGGCGAATACCGGAACTATTATGAAAAAATGTACGGCAATCGCTGAAGCATAAGGAGAGAAAACGTGTACAAACTGCTGAAACAGGACGGACATGCGCGTCGGGGAGAATTCACAACGCCGCATGGGACGGTGCAGACGCCTGTATTTATGAACGTGGGGACGCAGGGCGCGATCAAAGGCGCGCTCTCCGCGGCGGATCTGAAAACGATCGGCTGTCAGATTGAGCTCTCCAATACGTACCACCTCCATGTCCGCCCCGGTGACGAGCTCATCAAGTCTCTGGGCGGCCTGCACAGATTCATGACCTGGGACGGGCCCATTCTCACAGACAGCGGCGGGTTTCAGATCTTTTCCCTTGCAAAGCTCAGGAAAATCAAGGAGGAGGGCGTCAAATTCAATTCCCATGTCGACGGCCGTCACATCTTCATGGGGCCGGAGGAGAGTATGCGGATCCAGGCCAATCTCGGCTCGGATATCGCGATGGCCTTTGACGAGTGCGTAAAAATCCCCTCTCCGCGGGAATATGTGAAGGATTCCTGCGACCGTACCTATCGCTGGCTTCGGCGCTGCAAGGAGGCGCTTGCCGCCTGCAACGCGGAGGATGACGCGGTCAATCCCGGGCAGATGCTCTTCGGCATCAACCAGGGCGCGGTTTTCCATGACCTCCGGGCAGAGCATATGAAGAAAATTGCCGAGCTGGATCTGCCCGGCTATGCCATCGGCGGCCTTGCCGTTGGGGAGTCGCATCAGGAGATGTACGATACCATCGAGGTCGTGGAGGAGCATATGCCGAAGGATCGGCCCCGCTATCTGATGGGCGTCGGCACACCGGGGAATATCATCGAATCCGTCGCCAGGGGCGTGGACTTTTTTGACTGCGTGATGCCCGCCAGAAACGGGCGTCACGGGCATCTGTTCACCTGGGACGGGATCATCAACATCAAAAACGAAAAATATCTCCGGGATGAACGTCCGATCGACCCTCGCTGCAATTGTCCCGTTTGCCGCAGATACTCCCGCGCTTATGTACGCCATCTCTTCAAGGCGGAGGAGATGCTGGCCATGCGCTTTGCGGTGATGCACAACCTGTTCTTCTACAACAGCCTCGCGCAGGCGATCCGGGACAGTCTGGACGCGGGTACCTTTGGGAGCTTCCGGCACAATTATTCGGAAATTCTCGACAAACGTATCTAAGCATCTTGCATTTTTCCCATGATCCATATATAATATAAACACTTTTGATTCGGAGGTTTCCCAGAATGAATTTGATCCTTTCTGCTGAAGCGGTTGGAGGCGGTTCTGCTTCCATGCTCGTCATGCTCGTGTTGATGTTTGCCGTCTTCTATTTCTTCTTTATTCGCCCGGAAAACAAAAAGAAGAAAACCGTGGAAGAGATGCGCAGCTCCCTGAGCGTTGGCGATGAAATTACGACCATCGGCGCCATGACCGGCAAGATCGTTCAGGTCACGGAAGACACGGTCACTTTTGAGACCGGCGAGGACCGCGTCCGCATTCAAATCAAGAAATGGGGCGTGTCCACTACCGCCAAGATGGAGGCCGCAGAAGCAGAAGCTCGCGCGGCAAAGACCAGGGGCAGAAAAAAATAATCGTTCCCCGCTGAATATCAACACCCTCGGATAAGTAAGATGAAGAGATCTTGTTTATTCGGGGGTGTTTCTATGCTTTCCGTGAGAAAAGTCGAATTTCCGGACGGCCTGTTTCTGGTCAGGGCGCTGATCGCGTGGGGCCTCAGCGCAGCTGTCCTGCTTGTCCTTGCGGCGTTGATTGCAAACGCGGCAAAGATGGGGGAGCAGGGGATTGCCTATCTCAGCTCCGGTATCAGCTTCCTGAGCGCGGCTGCGGCCGGAAGAGCCGCGGCTGAAAGCAAAAAATCAAACAGTCTCGGGATCGCGCTGATCACCGCGACGGCGCTTGTCATTTTCCTTCTGACGATCGGCTTTCTGATCCGGGGGGAAGAGATGGCGCCTTCCTCTGTGCTCAGCCTTGTAAGCTTCGGTTTCGCAGGGGTACTGTTCGGCAGCCTGATTCTGTACAGCCCCGGCAGAGCGCGGAACAAAAGGACAGTGAATCCGCGAAATTGACATAACGGAACCCATAAGATGCTTTCTTTAAGATTATTGTAACTATCAGTTCCGGTCGATTCATTAGAGAAAACGTCCGACTTACGTCATTGCGAACCAGTGACCGACGTCACTGGTGTGGCAATCCGCATCTCTTTAACGCAAACAAAATATGCGTTTTGAACAAGAAGAGACGGATTCCCACGCCAGTGTTGCGACACTGGCTCGGAATGACTGGGGTATACTGAATAATTACGGTTTATTGATACTTGCCTACAGCCGTGTGTAGTGTAAAAAAGTAACAAGAGTTAACATAAAGAAAAAATATTTTTAAAAAATCTTAAAAAAGGGCTTGATTATTTTGCTGGTTTGTAATATATTGTTACCAGCTCAGTTATGTCAATCACAAAATTATTTCATATTTGTTTTGTGCCTGACTTCTGCGGCCTGATCATTCGGTTCGTCGGCGCGATGAACCGGATGACGAAATCTGTGCGGAAAGGAGGGCGTTTGAATGCAGAATGCCGAATGCATTGAGATGTTTGAGAAATATCTCACAGAGGATAAAAACGCATCCGCAAACACCCTCAGCTCATACTTGAGAGATATCAGGCAATTGGGGGAGTATCTCGACGCCAACAGCGAGCATGGGATCGTAGACGCGAGCGCCGAAGACCTTTCGGAATACATTGAAACCCTGCGTGCCGGGGGGAAGTCCGTCGCCACGGTTTCACGTTCCATCGCTTCCATCAAATGCCTGTATGCTCATCTTTTTATCAAGCAGCTGATTACGGTCAATCCCGCCCAGGGACTCATACCGGATAAGAATACGCAGAAGCTTCCGGAGATCCTGACCAGCAAAGAGGTTGAGCTTCTTCTCGAGCAGCCGAAGTGCATCGATCCGAAGGGTTACCGGGATAAAGCCATGCTGGAGCTGCTGTACGCCACAGGGATTCGTGTTACGGAGCTGATTGATCTGAACATTTCCGATGTGAACCTTGTCGCGGGGGTCATCCGCTGCGCAAGCCGGAATCGGGAACGCTTTATCCCCATGTATTATCCGACCGCAGTGAAAGCGCTGAGTGATTATATCACGCTTGTCAGGCCCCAAATGATCCTGATGCCGGATGAGCAGTCGCTCTTTGTCAACGTCAGCGGCGAGCGCATGTCCAGACAGGGCTTCTGGAAAATCGTAAAGCATTATCAGAAAAAGGCCGGCATTGAAAAGGACATTACGCCCCACACCCTGCGCCATTCTTTTGCGGCGCATCTGCTGGAAAACGGCGCCGACATCCATGCAATTCAGGAAATGCTCGGCCACAGGGATATTTCTTCAACGCATATGTATTCCCAGCTTGTAAAGAAACAGCTCAAGGACGTCTATAACAAGGCGCATCCCAGAGCCTGAATTTGAGGCGGCCTGCCCGAAGGGACGGGCTGCCTCAATTCTTGTTGCAGATACGGCCCGATTATGCTAAAATCCAAAAGGAGCGTGATTGCATGCGAATTTTGGGGATCGATCCGGGCATCGCCACGATTGGCTTCGGCGTTCTGGAATCCGAAAAAAACAGAAATAAGCTGCTCAACTGCGGCGTGATCACAACGCCCGCGCATACCAGCCTCTCCAGCCGTCTGGAGCAGATCTATGACGATATGCTGCAGCTGCTGGAGCTGTTTAAGCCTGACGCCGTGTCGATTGAAGAGCTGTTTTTCAATACCAATATCACGACCGGCATTTCCGTGGCGCACGGGCGCGGCGTGATCCTGCTTGCCTGCCGCAAGTACGGCGTCCGGGTTTATGAATATACCCCGCTGCAGGTCAAACAGGCTGTCGCCGGATACGGGCGCGCAGAAAAGCGGCAGGTGATGGAGATGGTAAAGCGGATCTGCCAGCTTCCGGCCCCGCCGAAACCGGACGACGCGGCCGACGCCGTCGCGCTTGCGATCTGTCACGCCAGAAGCGCGACGTCACTATTGTTTAAGGGAGATCAGGAAGAATGCTCTACCATATAGAAGGAAGGGTTTCGGAGATGGAGCCGGCGCTTGCGGTGATCGACTGCGGCGGAATCGGCTTTGCCTTAAATGTTACGGCCAATACGCTGGCCGGGCTCAAGCTCGGGGAAAAAGCCAGGCTGTATGTTTCGGAATCCATCGGGGAAAACAATTTTGATCTGTACGGCTTTCTTGATAAAAACGAGCGTCGTTTTTTTGAGCTGCTGATTTCCGTTTCCGGCATCGGCCCAAAGGCGGCCATGTCTATTCTGTCGCACAGCACGCCCGAGGGGCTTGCGCTTGCCATTATCAGCGGCAATGAAAAAGCGCTGACGGTCGCTCCCGGCATCGGAAAGAAGATCGCGCAGCGCGTGATCCTGGAGCTGAAGGACAAGGTAAGCAAGGAGATGAACGGCTCCGTGCCCGAGATGCCGAGCTTTGCCGCCGTGCCCTCCGGGAACGCCGCCCCCGCTGTGAACGATGCCATGGCCGGTCTGACGGTGCTCGGATATTCAAGCGCGGAGATTGCTCCGGTCCTGAAAAAGATCGATACCCGGGATATGACAGCGGAACAGATTATCAAGGCCGTCCTGAAGCAGATGGTCAAGTGAGTGAACGGTATTTATGAGTATTAATTTTTCCGAACAGGCAAATGATGAGATCATTACCACAACGGCAAGTCTGCCCGAAGACAATGCCGAGGGGTCTCTCAGACCGAAAACGATCAGCGAATACATCGGTCAGGAGAAGGCCAAGGAAAATCTCAGCATTTTTATCAATGCCGCGAAGCTGAGAGGGGAGTCCCTGGATCATGTGCTCCTGCACGGCCCTCCGGGACTCGGAAAAACGACGCTGGCCGCCGTTATTGCCAACGAGATGGGCGTCAATATGCGCATTACCTCAGGCCCTGCGATTGAAAAGCCGGGCGATCTGGTTGCGATGCTCACCAATCTGAACGAAGGGGACATCCTCTTTGTCGATGAAATACACAGGCTGAACCGGGCTTATGAGGAAATCCTTTACCCCGCGATGGAGGATTTCGCGATTGATATCATCCTGGGGAAGGGTCCCTCCGCAAATTCCATCCATCTGGATCTGCCGCGCTTTACGCTGATCGGCGCTACAACGCGCTCCGGTCAGCTCACGGCGCCCCTGCGCGACCGCTTCGGCGTGTCGCTCCGGCTCGAGCTGTATACGCCTGAGGAGCTGCAGCGTATTGTCGTGCGCTCGGCCGGCATTTTGAACGTGCAGATCGAACCAGCCGGCGCGTATGAAATTGCCTCCCGTTCGCGCGGCACGCCGAGAATCGCGAACCGTATGCTTCGGCGCGTCAGGGATTTTGCGCAGGTCCGCGCAGACGGCGTCATCACGCAGGAGGTTGCGGATAAAGCCTTGTCCGCGCTTGAGGTGGACAAGCTCGGGCTTGACGCGCTTGACCGGCGAATGCTCAGCAGTATTATTGAATACTACGGCGGCGGCCCGGTGGGACTCGAGACGCTTGCGGCGACCATCAACGAGGAGGCCGTAACGCTTGAGGATGTATATGAGCCTTACCTTCTCCAGCGCGGATTCCTGACGCGCACCCCGCGCGGACGCTGCGTGACGCAGAAGGCGTATCAGCATCTGGGTCTTGAATATCTGGGACAGCAGCAGCTTGACATTTAGGTTTTTCATTCATTTTGCATCACTTTGTACAATTTGGGTCTTGACTTTGACGGTTTGTGTTGTATAATACACGATGTATATAGTTAGAATACTTGTAATAATATGATGGATTACGCAATACTGGATGATTTGGCGCTTCAATCCCTTGCGGTCTCCGGAGACAGAGATGCGGAAGAAGCGCTGGCGGCGCGATATCTTCGCCTTGTCAGAATCTGCGCAAGACCGCTGTTTCTGGTCGGCGGCGACAGTGAGGATCTCATTCAGGAGGGGACTTTCGGTCTGCTTTCCGCGATTCGGCGATATGACCCGGCAGACGGTGCCTCCTTCTCCACTTATGCGGAGCGCTGTATCCGTACGCGTCTTCTATCGGCAATCAAATCCGCTTCACGATTAAAACATTTTCCCCTTAACGACGGTATTTCACTTGAGCAACTCTCCGAGGATCCCGGTACCGACATCTTGTCTCTTCCCGAACTGGTTCGCCATAATCCGGAAGATTTGATTCTGGCTAAAGAGAGCAAGGAAGAGCTGCGTGCAGCTTCTTCGCGCTGCCTTTCCAAGTTTGAGATCAGGGTGCTTGATCTCTATTTGGAAGGCCTGTCGTATAGAGAAATAGCGGAAAGACTTTGCACAAACGCAAAGTCGGTTGACAATGCCGTGCAGCGTATTCGACGGAAGCTTGCACGGGAAATGAATCTTGGCGATATCAGCATCAGCTGAACGCAAATACAGCCGACAGGCACAATCAAAAGAGAGGATTCAAGATGTACGAAGACAAGACTTTAGTATGCAAAGAGTGCGGTAAGGAGTTCGTTTTTACCGCCGGTGAGCAGGAGTTCTACGCAGAGCGCGGCTTCCAGAACGAGCCCCAGCGCTGCAAGGCGTGCCGTGACGCCCGCAAGAACGCTGCACGTGGTCCCCGTGAGTTCTTCACTGCCACCTGCGCTGCCTGCGGCGGCGAGGCCCGGGTTCCCTTCGAGCCCAAGTCCGATCGTCCCGTCTACTGCAGCGAGTGCTTTGCTAAGATGAGAGAGCAGGCGTAAGACTGTTCGATATTGGTAAAGGGGACACGAAGGTGTCCCCTTTCCTTTGCTACAAAAAGGAGGCAAACAAATGGAAATCACCCGCGAAACACTGATTTCTGAAGTCGTCGAGAACTGCCCGCAGGCCATGCCCGCCTTCCAGGCGATCGGTATGCACTGCATGGGCTGCGCCATGGCCAGCGGCGAAAATATCGAGCAGGCCTGCTGCGCCCACGGCGTTGATCCCGATGAGTTTCTGAAATATCTCAAAGCTTTTCTTGAAACAGCATGAGTTTATAAAAAAGCCGGAACGTGTTCCGGCTTTTTTAATAGGGGATGCGTATGAACAGACGCCTGTGCGCCGTCGCGGCGCTTGTGAAAAACGGAAAAGGGCTCATCGACGTCGGAACGGATCACGGATATCTGCCCGTGTATCTGGCTGAACATGGCTATACAGGCGCGTTGTTTGCGTCGGATATCCGCGAGGGGCCGCTGTCAGCCGCCCGCAAAACAGCGCAAGAGCACGGCCTGTCGGCCCGTATCCGCTTTTTTCTCTGCGACGGGCTTGCGTTATGCCCGCCGGAGGAGATTGACACCGTTGTCATTGCCGGCATGGGCGGGGATATGATCGTCAAAATCCTGGATGAAGCGGAATGGTGCATGGACAAGCGTTATCGCCTGATCCTGCAGCCTATGACAAAACCGGAAGTGCTGCGCTATTGGCTTGTCAACAACGAATTTAAAATAAGCGGCGAGAGCGTCGTCGAGGACAGCGGCACGCTGTATCAGATCATTGACGCCGTATTCGGCGGTACGACAAAGCTCACAGACGCGGAGCTTTTTGTCGGCAAGCGCGCCCTTGTCAACGACGAGGATCTGTATTTGAGACAGCTGGAGACGGTTCTTTCCCGCTTTGAGCGCGCTTTGTCGGGAATGCACGGCAGGGAAGGGGAGCCGCGCTTCGGATTATATCGGGAGATACGGGAACAGCTTCTGGAAATGAGGGATCAGACTTGACAAAGGTTATCGATATTTTCCGCGAATTGTGTGAAATCGCCCCGTTGGAGCTGCAGATGAGCTTTGACAACGCAGGATTTCAGGTCGGCCACGCGGACGGAGAGGTTCGCCGCGCGCTTCTTGCGCTGGATGTGAGCGACGCCGCTGTCGAGGAAGCGCTTACAATCGGCGCCGAGCTCATCATCTCCCATCATCCGCTCCTGTTTTCCCCGCTCAAAGCCGTCACGGATGCCGATCCTGCTCAGAATCGCGTGCTGCGTCTGCTTGAAAACAGAATCGCCGTGATCTCCATGCACACCAATCTCGATATCGCGGAGGGCGGCGTGAACGACGTTCTGATCCGCCTGCTCGGCGCCGAACCGGAAATGCCGCTTGATCCGGACGGATGCGGCAGAATCGGGAACCTGCCTGTTCCGGTTCCGCTTCCCGAGTTTCTTGCGCTGTGCAGGGATCGGCTGCACGTTCCGGCGCTGCGCTATACTCCGGGTGCAAAGTCGGTTTGCCGGCTTGCCGTTATGGGCGGGGCCGGCGCAGAGAGTATGGAGGAGGCGGTAAAACACGGCTGCGATACCTATGTCACCGCGGATGTAAAATACCATCAGTTCCAGCGCGCCGCCGAGCTTGGCCTCACGCTGATCGACGCGGATCATTTTTACACGGAAAACCCCGTCATCCCGGTTCTTGCGCAGGAGCTCGGGCAGCGTTTCCCCGACGTTTTGTTTTACATCAGTCAACAGCACACAGACTGCGTTCGCTTTGCCTGAGGCTCAGTCATACAGCGTCTCCGCTCTTCATACACTCGAACAAGTGAAATCATGAGAGCGGAGGCTTTTTTATGTGTGATTCCAAATTGTACAACGATCTTGCCGTCAGGACGGACGGGACGATCATGCTCGGCGTCGTCGGTCCTGTGAGAACGGGAAAGTCAAGCTTTATCAAGCGCTTTATGGAGACGCTGGTCATCCCGAGAATCGAAAACGAGCTTCTTCGGGAGAGAGCCAAGGATGAATTGCCGCAAAGCGCATCCGGAAAAACCATCATGACGGCAGAGCCGAAGTTCGTTCCGGAAAACGCGGTGAGTATCCAGCTCGGCGAAAATGCCGAGATATCGGTTCGGCTGGTTGACTGCGTGGGATATATGGTCGACGGCGCCGCCGGGCAATTTGAGGACGGACATGAGCGGATGGTCACCACCCCGTGGTTCGACCATGAAGTGACGATCACGGAAGCGGCCGAGAAGGGCACATGGAAGGTTATCACCGAGCACTCGAGTCTCGGTGTCGTTGTTACGACCGACGGAAGCTTCGGCGAAATCCCGCGTGAAAACTACGAGGCGGCGGAAGCCAGAACCATTGCGGAGCTGAAGGAAATCGGAAAGCCTTTTGTGGTGCTGCTCAACAGCGCCGATCCCGGAAGCGCAAGCTGCGCCGCGCTTGCGCAGAAGCTGTCGCAGCAGTATGATGTGCGCTGCATTCCCATCAATTGCCTGCGCATGAGCGAGGAGGATATCGGCGTCATCATGCGCTCGGTGCTGGAGGAGTTTCCCGTCAATGCGGTCGGCATCTTTCTGCCGGACTGGCTGGATGCGCTGCCGGAGGACAATGAGCTGCGCAGCGGGCTCTACGAGGCGATTGCAAAGGCCTCGGAGGGCCTGGTAAAAATCAAGGACTGCTATGCGATGCTGGATCAGCTGCGGGAGAACGAACAGATTTCGACGGCGGAGATGACGAAGAACGACCTGGCGACCGGGACGATCCTCATCACGATCTGCCTGCCGCGAAGCTATTATTATCGCAGCATCAGCGAGCAGACACAAATCGACATCGAAAGCGATCGGGAGCTGCTTTCGGTTCTCGCGGAAATGAGCGCAATCAAATCGGATTACGATCGTCTTCGTTCCGCGCTGGAGGATGTACGGACAAAGGGGTACGGCGTCGTTTTGCCGGAATCCTCCCAGATGAGGCTTGAAAAGCCGCAGATCGTCAGACAAGGCGGCAAATACAGCGTAAAGCTCAAGGCAAATGCCCCGGCGATCCACATGATGATGACGAATATTGAGACAGAGGTCACACCGGCCATCGGCGGCGAAGGCGCTTCGGAGGAGATCATCAATTTCCTGCTGCAGGGCTTTGACGGAGATGTCAACCGGATCTGGCAGTCCAATATATTTGGGAAATCCCTGAACGATATCGCGGAAGAAGGACTCACCGCAAAGATTGACGCGCTGCCGGAAAACGTGAAGGAAAAAATGCGGGAGACGCTGGAACGGATTTTGAACGAAGGGAGCGGCGGACTGATCTGTATTCTTTTGTGATCTGGGTGCGGGAATTTGACTTGCGCGATACCCAACGCTATCATGCAGGCGGTTCGCGGACGCAGAAATGGAGGACTGATGGTGTATAAGCCGATCGGAAAAAGACGAATCCTGCTCTTGCTTCTTGTCCTGACTGTCCTGTCCGCTCTGCTGTTTCTGCTGGGGAGAAAACAGGAAACGGCAGCTGTATCAGCAAACAGCAAAACGCTGGTAATTGATCCCGGACACGGCGGTATTGACAGCGGCGCGCTCGGCGCCGACGGAACAAGGGAGAGCGATATCAATCTCGCCATTGCCTTGAAGCTGAGAGCAGTGGCGGAGCTTTACGGGCAGGAAAACACGCTGATCCGCCAGGATGACAGCAGCAAATGCGACACAGAGGATTACAGCGAGCATCGGGATCTGGAATGCCGCACCGCACTTGTGTGCGCGGCGCGGAATCCCGTTTACATCAGCATCCACCAAAACCATTTTCCGACAGCGCAGGCCGGCGGCGCACAAGTGATCTACGCCTCTGGGACAGATAGCGAGACCTTGGGGAGGATAACGCATGAGAATATCATCCATGCGCTATACCCGCATTGCAGGCGCGTCGCCGAACCTGCCGCAAAGAAGCTCTATATTCTGTCCCATCTGCAGTGTCCGGCGATCCTGGTTGAATGCGGCTTTGTTTCCAACCCTTCTGACCTGGAAAACTTGAAAAGGCCGACGTTTCAAACCTCTCTTGCGGCGCTGATGATGGCCTCCTACCTGCAATACCTGCAGAATACAGTGCGTATATAAACTATACAGTCAGTAATATACAGGAGAAAACCTATGGCAAACAAGCAGAAAACAATCTATATCTGTTCCGAATGCGGAAACGAAGTCTCAAATTGGGCCGGAAAATGCCCGGCCTGCGGCGCATGGAATACGCTCTCCGAAATCCGCGTCGAAAAGAATGCGGCGGGGCGGACAAAAGCCGTATCCGGTGTTTCCAGACCGAAACGATTGGAGGAGCTGGATACGAATGAGGAAATACGCTTTACGACCGGAATCTCCGAATTTGACCGCGTCCTCGGCGGCGGCGCCGTGCTCGGCTCGCTTGTGCTTGTCGGCGGCGCCCCGGGGATCGGCAAATCCACGCTGCTGCTGCAGATGTGCGCAGCCACCGGCCGGGAACGGCGTATTCTCTACGTGACCGGTGAAGAGAGCGAGCGTCAGCTCAAGCTGAGGGCCGACCGTCTCGGCGTTTCAGGCGCCGATATCTATGTCCTGGCGGAGACCGATCTTGAGAGCATTTTGGCGGCAGCAGACAGCGTGAAGCCGGAGATCGTGATCATTGATTCGATCCAGACGATCAGCCATGCGGATATCAGCTCCGCACCGGGGAGCATTACGCAGGTGCGCGAATGTACCATGAAGATCATGCGGCTGTGCAAGGAGAAAAACCTCACGGTCTTTGTCGTCGGACATATCAATAAAGAGGGGAGCATCGCCGGCCCCAAGGTACTGGAACATATGGTCGACTGCGTGCTCTATTTTGAAGGGGAGAGAAGCACAAGCTTCCGTATCCTCCGCGCCGCGAAAAACCGTTTTGGTTCCACCAATGAGATCGGCGTCTTTGAGATGGCCGACAACGGCCTTGCCTGCGTGGAGAATCCCTCGGAGCGGCTTCTCAGCGGCAGGCCGGAGAATTGTCCGGGCACCTGTGTAGCCTGCGTGATCGAGGGCAGCCGCCCCATTCTTGCCGAGGTGCAGGCCCTGGTGACGCCCTCTGCCTACAATGCGGCGCGCCGCAGCAACGGCGTCGATTATAATCGTGCCGCCATGCTGCTGGCCGTGCTGGAAAAACGCGGAGGTCTGTCTGTCTCCGGATGCGACTCCTACATCAATGTGATCGGCGGGCTTTCCCTGGAGGAACCGGCGGCAGATCTGGCGACAGCCCTCGCGGTGGCCTCCAGTTATCTCGACCGTCCGCTTGGCGCCGATCTGGCGGCGATCGGAGAGATCGGGCTGTCCGGGGAGATTCGCAGCGTGAGCGCCCTGAACCAGCGCCTTTCCGAGATCGTAAGGCTGGGCTTCAAGCGCTGTGTGATCCCTTCGCACAGGAAGGATGATATTCGCGCGCCGTCCGGACTCCGGCTCATTCCCGTGCGCAGCATCAGCGAAGCGATTGCCGCCGTCCTTGCAAGAGAATGAGCGCATTCGTTCAGCTCCCGCATCTGCCGCTGCGATGCAAAGCCGTCCTGTATGGCGAAAAATATGCTGATAAACTAAAGAAACCGCTCGAATTGCGCCAAATTGAAAGCATCATTGTTCCTGATAATCCTTTTGTTGACAAGCGCCTCGCGGGACATGCCGATCTCTCTGTGCTCCATGCGGGAGGGGAGAGGATACTGCTTGCGCCGTATTTGAAGGGGAGCGAGCTTGCTTTGCAGCTGGAAAGTCTTGGCGCTGCGCTCACGTTTCCTCCGATCCGGCAGCGCGAGGTATACCCGGATGATGCGCAATTGAATCTATGTGTGATCGGAAGACGCGTATTCTGTAATATGAATACGGTACCGGCCTGCATTGTGGATTATTTAACAAATAGCTGTGATTTGCGTTTTCAGCGCTGTCGGCAGGGGTACAGCCGCTGTGCCGTCTGCATTGTCGATGCGCGATCTCTGATAACGGCGGACAGGGGAATCGCAGATGCGGGTGAGGCGCTCGGGATGCATGTGCTTCGGATTACGCCGGGCTCTGTTGTACTTGACGGATTTCCTTATGGGTTCATCGGCGGCGCTTCGTTCAGGATTTCCGAAAAGGAGCTGGCGTTCACCGGACGGCTTGACAATCATCCCGATTGCATAAGGATCTTATCCTTTTTGCGGGAACGGGAGATCGAGCCGCTGTTTTTGACGCAAGAGCCGATCTTTGATATCGGCTCCGCGATCCCGCTATTGGAGTCGTAGGGGCCGATGCCCTCATCGGCCCGCCGTTGAACGAAGCATTTCGCTGATCGGCGGGTCGATCTGGGGATCGACCCCTACGGTGACGTATAATCATGCGTTTTGAGACAGCCCCGGGATGTCAACTTTCGATTTCATCCTTGGTTTTGCGCCCGATGGGATTGGCCATCGCCGCCTCATGCAGGGCCGCGTTATCGAGGTGCGTATAAATCTGTGTCGTATTCAGGCTGCTGTGGCCCAGAACCTCCTGCAGCGCGCGGGTATCCACGCCGTTTTTCAGCATCAGCGTCGCCGCTGTGTGGCGCAGCTTGTGCGGTGAATAACGGCTCGCGTCCAAACCGGCGGCGAGAAGCTTGGCATTTAGCATATTTTCAACACCGCGAACACCGATTCTGCAATTTTTCCTACTTATAAATAAGGCGTTCTTATCTGATTCTTTTACATGATCAGTATTTCTTACATCAAGATAATCATCAAGCGCTTCTCGACAGCCCTCAGCGAAGAAGACCACGCGCTCTTTATTTCCTTTGCCGAGTACGCGCACATGATCCTCATAGACGTCTGTCACATTCAGGGAGACGAGCTCCGAGACACGCAGGCCGCAGGACAGGAAGAGCATCAGGATCGCGTAATCCCGAAACGCATAAGCACCGTCACAGGCGGCAAGCAGGCGTTCACATTCAGACTCTTCCAGATATCTGGGCAGCGACGCCTGACGCTTGGGCATGTCAAGTTCTTGACAAACATTTTGATCCAAAAGATGTCGCTTTATTGTGAGATAGTTAAAAAAGGATTTCACCGTGGACGTTCTTCTACAGCGGCTTGCTGCTGAGAGAGAATTAGTGCCATTTGGAGAAAAGGATTGATACCTATATAATTCTTCAATTTTGGTTTTCTTGATAAAGTCTATGTCCACATCTGTTATATCAATCTCTTGAAACGGTGTATCCATTGGAACGCAGTGTCGGCGACGTTTCAAGAAGCGGAAAAAGATCTTTAAATCATGATAATAACCATTGACTGTAAGATCGGAATGACCTCTAACCGTTGAATGGTATTCTAAAAACTCCAAAACAATGTCTGGTACATCATTAATTTCATCTAACTTCATTGCTGTTATTCCTCATCGGTTATTGTGATCCATTTGTAGCCTCTACACTTTTCGAGTATGGTTTTTTTCTTCATCTTTTAATTGCACATAAAGATAACCGTTACGATTCATACATTGCGTTGTAACATAATGCGTTTTCGCATTTCGTACTACGCCAAATTCGTTCACCTCATACAGAGGAAAGTCTTCGATTGATTTCCACATAATAACTCCTTTCACGCCATATCGAATCACGTTAAATTCATATTATACGAGATTCGATGTCGAAATTATATAACCACTTCTCATAATTGTCAACCCCCCCAAAAAAAGAAGGACGGCCGATTTGACCCGGCCGTCCCCTTTTCTTATTTTCCCATCTTGTAGCGAAGCTTGCTGCGGAAAGACTCACTTGTGACGCGAATGGTGTTCAGGACGGTAGCGACTGCGGCGGCAAAATCAATAAAGATCGCAAACCACAGATTGCAGTAACCGATAATGCTGAGGAATATCAGGATCGCCTTCACAACAAAAGCAAACAGAGAGTTTTCTATGCAAATCTCACGTACGCGCTTCGAGATCCGCATGCTGACCGGCAAATTACCGACAGCGTCCGGAAGCGTGACGGCGTCCGCATATTTTGCACGATTGCTGACACGAATGTCGACCGCGGCGTCGCTGTGCGTCTCAATACCGTTTGCGTATACAAACAGCACCGCGCCCTTCGTCTTCCGGGTGATTTCGCTGATGATTCTGAGCTTTTTCTCCGTGTCACACTGCGCGTAGCTCTCCGAGAAATTCATCATCTCGGCAAACTGCTGTCCGGCCTCCTTGCTGTCCTCGCTGAGCAGGACACATCTGGAGACGCCGACGGATTTCAGTTCCGGAATCAGCCCCTCGAGATTCTGATTGACATCCGAGGAGATGACAACCTTGCCCATCGGTCTGCCGGAGACGACCATATAATAAGCTGTTCCGACTTCGTTCGGGCTGTCGGGAATCGCCACTCCCCTCTCCTCAAGGAGTTCTCTGGTCGCGAAGAGTACGCCGATTCCGTCGATCGAGAGCTCCACGCCGCAGCCGGGGATCTCACGAAAATCCTTGATCACATCCAGCTTATAGTCATGGTCGAAGACCGCAGAAATGGCATTCGCGATCGGCTGCTCCGAATAGTAAACCGCATGGGCCACAAAATTCAGGAACGTATCATAGTCCAGCACATCGGAATGAATGGCAATGATCCTGGGGCACTCTTCGGTAAAAATCCCGCTTTTATCGAAAACTGCGGCCGTGACGTCCGCCATAGCCTCCATGCTGTACGCGTTATTGTACACGATACCGTGACGGGCGTTTTGGCACAGGCCAACCACACCGGCTATCGGGATAGAGGTGACAACGGAAAACGGCGCAGCCACGAGAAGGATGATCAGCGCTCTGTGGATAGAGACAATAAAGCTCATGCTCGTGACAATGGGCATCACAATCGCATAAACCACAGCCAGCACCATCGCAAGCTTCAGAACCAGGCCCGCACTGTCGCCCATCACCTTCTGGATCGGCATATAGGTTTTCTCATCGTCCGAGACCAGCTCACGCATATGTGAAACCAAAGCCTCATCCTGATCCTGCAGAAGGTCAAGCGCCGCTTTCTTTGTGTGTTCGCGCGCATAATTCAGCAGCAGCATACCGATCTGATAGAGCAGGACAAGCGCTGCGCCTTCGATCCCGAAGCCGATAAAAAACGCGATAACAGAAGTCAGCACCACAATGACCGGCGTATCCACGTAGCTGCCGCTTTCCACTGCCCTGACAGCATCCAGGATGATGTCATATCCGGCGAGTACGGCGGTCAGCACCAACAGCAGAATACGGACAAATTCCGGCATGGAGAGGATGAGCGAAACGGCAAAAATGACGCATGCGATGACAAGTCGAATAACCAGAGAATTCGCAAGTGTGGCGGAAAGCTTTGCCGTGTCAATTTTGGGCGGCGTTGTTTTTACATGTTTCTGGCTCAATCTGCCACCTCCCTGATAATCTTGGCGAAATCAAAAATCAGGCTTTGCCGTCGGAACCGAGAACGTAAACGATCTTGTGGGCGACGATATCCTTCACTGCCTGACGCGCGGGCTTGAGGTACTGGCGCGGGTCGAAGTGATCGGGATGCTCGGCAAAGTACTTGCGGATGGTGGCGGTCATGGCAAGACGGATATCGGAGTCGATATTGATCTTGCAGACGGCAAGCTTTGCGGCCTCGCGCAGCTGCTCCTCGGGGATGCCGATGGCGTCGGGCATATTGCCGCCGTACTGGTTGACGATCTTGACAAACTCCTGCGGGACGGAGGAGGAGCCGTGCAGAACGATCGGGAAGCCGGGCAGGCGCTTGATGCACTCATGCAGAACGTCGAAACGGAGAGGAGGCGGAACGAGAATGCCGTCGGCGTTGCGGGTGCACTGGGAGGCCTTGAACTTGTATGCGCCGTGGGAGGTACCGATGGCGATGGCGAGAGAGTCGCAGCCGGTGCGGGTGACAAACTCCTCCACCTCTTCGGGGCGGGTGTAGCTCTCATGGCCGTGCTCCACCGCGACCTCGTCCTCGACGCCGGCCAGCGTGCCGAGCTCGGCCTCGACGACGACGCCGTGGTCATGTGCATATTCCACAACCTTGCGGGTCAGGGCGATGTTTTCCTCAAAGGGCTTGGAGGAAGCGTCGATCATAACGGAGGTAAAGCCGCCGTCGATGCAGGATTTGCAGAGCTCGAAGGTGTCGCCGTGGTCAAGATGCAGGGCGATGGGGATCTGGGGATTCTCAATGACAGCGGCCTCGACCAGCTTGACAAGGTAGGTGTGGTTGGCGTAAGCGCGGGCGCCCTTGGAGACCTGAAGGATCACGGGGCTGTTCAGCTCACCGGCGGCTTCCGTAATGCCCTGAACGATTTCCATGTTGTTGACGTTGAACGCACCGACAGCATAGCCGCCGTTGTAGGCTTTCGCGAACATTTCTTTTGTTGTTACGAGAGGCATAATACAAAATCTCCTTTGTTTTTTTAAAAATTTGTACAAAAAGCACATTTACAAATTTTCCTTAATATTATATCCTCATTCCAGCTCATAATCAATATGGAGTTTCTACAAAAACAAATAAATTTTAAAATGTTGGAGGAATACAAATGTCTGAGAAACTGATCGGCTCCTGCATCTTTGGCCAGTCCGGCGGCCCCACCGCCGTCATCAACGCCAGCGCTTACGGCGTGATCCGCGCTGCGCTGGACGCTGAGGAGATCACCAAGGTCTACGGCGCTTTCCACGGTATCCGCGGCGTTCTCGACGACAAGCTTTTCGTCATGGACGAGGAGGACCCGGAAGAGCTCAAGCTCCTGCTGCATACCCCCTCTTCCGCGCTCGGCTCCTGCCGTTACAAGATCGCCGATCCTGAGGTTGACGATACCGATTACAAGCGCATTCTTGAGATCTTCAAGAAGTACAACGTCCGTTACTTCTTTTATAACGGCGGCAACGATTCCATGGATACCTGCAACAAGATCAGCCGCTATATGGAGTCTGTCGGCTATGAGTGCCGCGTGATGGGCGTCCCCAAGACCATCGACAACGACCTGTTCGGCACCGACCACTGCCCCGGCTTTGCCAGCGCCGCGAAGTATATCGCCACCTCCTGCATGGAGATCAACAAGGACGCGCGCGTCTATGACAACGGCATGATCACCATCGTGGAGATCATGGGCCGTCACGCCGGCTGGCTCGCCGCGAGCGCCGCTTTGGCCACCGCCTACGGCTCCGGCCCCGACCTGATCTACCTGCCCGAGACCAATTTTGATATGGACAAGTTCCTGGCCGACGTCGACCGCATCTATAAGAAGAACGGCAAAGTTCTTGTCGCCGTGTCCGAGGGTATCCACTACGCCGACGGCAGCTTCGTCTCCGAGGCCAAGACCTCCGCGACTGACGGCTTCGGCCATGCCCAGCTCGGCGGTCTTGCCGCCATGCTGGCTGAGATCGTCAAGGCCCACACCGGCGCGAAGGTGCGCGGGATCGAGCTGAGCCTGCTGCAGCGCTGCGCCGCGCATCTGGCCTCTGCCACCGACATCAGGGAGGCCTGCGAGGCCGGTATGGAGGCCGTTCATCAGGCTGTCAACGGCGTGTCCGGCAAGATGGTCGCTTTTGAGCGCGAGACGGTCGACGGCAAGTATCACTGCAAGTATGTCCTTCTTCCCCTCTCTTCTGTCGCAAACTTCGAGAAGAAGATCCCGTTGGAGTGGATCAACGAGGAGGGCAACGGCCTCAAGCCGGCGTTTATCGACTATGTCCTGCCCCTCATTCAGGGCGAGCCGGAGCTCCCGCTGGTCGACTCCCTGCCCCGCTACGCCAAGCTCAAGAGGGTCCTGGCAAAGTAAAGTTCTGAAAGCAAGCACCTCGTATCGCGATCCGGTACGGGGCGCTTGTTTCAATAGGGCAAGAAAAGGTGATCAGCATGCTCTCCCTGAAGCATCCCTATATCTCGGTTCAACTGCAAAGCGGCAGGAGCTGCGGCGGCGGACAGCAGTTTTCCCCCAATGCCATGGTGCGGCGCTGCGGCTGCGGAATCGTCGCGGCGACCGATCTTCTTCTGTACCTGAGCAAATTTCATCTGCAGGAGCCGGTGTCCCCTTTCGCGGCGCTTCTGCGTGAGGATCCCCTCCCCTTTTCCGCCTACAACGACTGCATCCTGTGGATGAACCGGCATTATTTTCCCATGATCCCTTATACCGGGATCAACGGGCTGATGCTGATGGCGGGCATGCAGAAGTTTTTCTGCGACTACAGACTGCCCTATACTTCCCTTTGGTGCATGGCGCAGTCCAAATTATGGGAGAGGGTCGAAGGAATGCTGCGGGAGGATATTCCGGTCATCCTCTCTGTCGGGCCGAACTTCCCGATCATCTGGGGCGATAAACGTGTTCACTTTTACAGGAAGACGGCAGACGGGAAATATAAGCCCGCCGCCGGCGCAAAGGCGCATTTTTTCACCGTCACAGGGATTGACGAGAGCTGGGTGCGCATCTCCTCCTGGGGGCGGATGTATTATCTGAACCGCTGGGAGTTTCGTGATTATGCACGAAAAGACAGCTTGGGATTTGCAAATAATGCTCTGCTGATAGAGCGAAAATGAGGCCGCGTTTTGCGGCCTCATTTCTGTTTTCAAATTGATTATTTCAGAATCACCTTATTGAAGTTCTTCTTTCCGCGGCGCACCATAATGCCGCTGCGAAGCGTATCCGCATCATAGGCCGCGGCAATGTCGGCGACCTTCGTCTCGTCAACGGTGACGCCGCCCTGCTGGACGTTGCGGCGCGCTTCGGACTTCGAGGCGCAAAGACCGCTCTTGACCAGAATGCTAAGGATATCGAGCTTCCCGTCGACAAGGTCGGCTTCAGCGAGCTCTGTCGTGGGCATATCGCCGCTGTCGCCGCCGCCCGCAAACAGGGCTTTCGCGGAGGCCTCGGCTTTCCTTGCCTCTTCCTCGCCGTGGACGAGCTTGGTCAGCTCAAAAGCCAGAATCTCCTTGGCCTTGTTGAGCTGGCTGCCCTCCCACTTGTCCATCTCGTCGATCTGCTCCAGCGGCAGGAAGGTCAGCATGCGGATGCACTTGAGCACGTCCGCGTCGCCCACGTTGCGCCAGTACTGGTAGAACTCATAGGGGCTTGTCTTGTTGGGATCGAGCCAGACGGCGCCGGAGGCCGTCTTGCCCATCTTCTTGCCCTCGGAATTGAGCAGCAGGGTGATGGTCATGGCGTGGGCGTCCTTGCCGAGCTTTTTGCGGATCAGCTCCGTACCGCCGAGCATATTGCTCCACTGGTCGTTGCCGCCGAACTGCATGTTGCAGCCGTAATGCTGGAACATGTAGTAGAAGTCGTAGGACTGCATGATCATGTAGTTGAACTCGAGAAAGCTCAGGCCGCGCTCCATACGCTGCTTGTAGCACTCGGCGCGCAGCATGTTGTTGACGGAGAAGCAGGCGCCGACCTCACGCAGCAGCTCGATATAATTCAGCGGAACCAGCCACTCAGAGTTATAGAGCATCAGCGCTTTGCCGTCGGAAAAGTCGATGAACTTTTCCATCTGCCGTTTAAAGCACTCGGCATTGTGCCTGATGTCCTCTCTGGTGAGCATCTTGCGCATGTCGGTGCGGCCGGAGGGGTCGCCGATGAGCGTCGTGCCGTCGCCGATCAGGGCGATAGGCTTGTTGCCCGCCATCTGCAGGCGCTTCATCAGGCACAGGGCCATAAAGTGTCCCACATGCAGGGAGTCCGCCGTGCAGTCAAAGCCGATATAAAACGTGGCTCTGCCGTTGTTGACCATTTCACGGATTTCTTCTTCGTTCGTAACCTGGGCGATCAGGCCGCGGGCGACCAGTTCCTCGTAAATGCCAGTCTTCATTCTCATACCTCTTTATCGTCAATTTTTCAATTTACCTGTAATACGCCGCTCCGGCGCCGGACAACATGCAAACACTATTATAGCATAACGCTTCCCTGCAAGCAATTGTTTTCTTGCCTGCTCCGTAAAATCAAGCATATTTTTCCGAGCATGCAGAAGCAGAACATGCAGCATCCCCGGCAGATCTGCTGAGGATGCTGCACAGAGGCGGCTGCTTGCTTAATCCAGCAAGGCCTTGTCAATGATCTGGAAGTTTGCCCTGTGGATATAAAGAGCCATCCCGTCAATCATCAGTTTTGTAAACCGGGGAAGATCCTCCTGAACCTCCCAATAGACCTTATTGCCGGAAAACGCATAGATCGGAGCGCCCATCTGTGATTTGATGACGACCACCATCGGTTTACCGAATTTGTTTTTTACGCTGTTTACCAGTCCGCTGATCAGGGTCGTATCCAAAAGACCGGACGAATTGCTGTCCACTTTGTCCAGATAAAACTCATACTCCGGAACGAGGCGTTTGTCATAGAAAATGCAGGTATCCCCGCAGGAGATCATCTGTTTTCCGTCGATCGTGATCGTGATAACAGAGCTCAGCGTCTTGGTCGTAAACCATTCGTCGGTAGTCGAGGAATAGGAGCGCTCCTCAACGACATTGTTGTCGATATCGATCCTTTTTCCGTGCGACTTCAGGGACCGAATCCCGGTGTTGTCAAAAATATCAATGATGTACTCGTTTCCGATAATCGTTCCGTGAAGATCATGGATCCCGCTGCGCAGCCTGGCGCAGCCGGTCAGGACTGCCGTCAGCAGCACGCATACAGCAAGTACCAATGCTTTCTTTTTCATACTGTACCTCTTTTTCTCTCTGTGCCTGTACATGTTTATCACACCGTTGCTTTATTATAGAATCGGAAGGTGGATTTACCGTCATTTTTAGCCTGATACATTGCCGCGTCGGTTTTTTCAAAGAGATTTTCGGCGCTGTCAGCGTCGGTCCCGTGAACAATCCCGACGCTGACGGACGCGGCGGGAAGTCCGTCTTCCGTATCCGCAAGTCTCCTGTTGATTGCGTCGATCTTCTGGGCGATCAGATCATGCTGCTTTTCGGTGGCGTGTACCATAAAAACGATAAACTCATCTCCGCCGATACGGCAAACATTGTCGTCCGCGCGGAAATTGCCCTTCAGGATCTGTACCAGCTTTATCAGGACCTTATCCCCTGTTTCGTGGCCGTATGTATCATTGATCCCCTTGAAGTTGTCCACGTCGAAAAGGAGCATATAGGTGCTGCTCAGATCAATGCTGGAGAGAAGAAGATCGTAGCCGGCGCGATTGTATGCCCCGGTCAGTTCATCATGGGACGCCTTGAAATTCAGGTGCTCAAGGCTGCTTCTGTACACATCGTACATTTTGTTATAGGCGCGCGCCAGATATCTGAATTCATTAGCCCCGACCTCCGGAATCGGGCTGTCCGCCTTGATGCGCTCCACGGCGTTCAAAACGGGATGGATACCGAGGCGGGAGGTCAGCCATACCATAAAGAACATGACGAGAATCTGAAGAATGATGACAAAACGCACAAGACGCATCTCATCGCGGAGCGATTCCAGCGCCGAAGCGTCCGTGTCATAGGCCATCTGCTCCAGCTCGTCCAGGCTGGCCCTCATATTTTCCCGAATTTGCTCCTTTTGTGCATAATATTCGTCGTCGTGAACCATCACCGCGGCACGAAGCATTTTTTCTTCCCGGTTGAGGGCCATATCTTCATCCGAAAGAGAAACCGCATGAAGCAGATCCGGATAGTCGGTATATCCCTGCGCCTCGATCACCAGCCGCATGGCATAGTATTCCCGGTTCATCAGGCCGACCGAACCCGTCATCGCGGCCTTCAGCTTTTCCAAAGCGGTATCCGCGCCGACTCCGGCCTCCATTCTCGCAATCGCCTCTTCCCGGTGATTGGCCTCAAACGCCTCTTTGAAGTATTCTTCGAGATAGCGCATATCGCCGAGGACAGCAAAGCGCTGCACCTTCTCGGTCAGATAATCCGAGGCGTCCATCAGCTCACGGGCGGCCTTGCGCAGCTCGATCTGCTGCTCGGAGGTCTCGGTCAGCTGCCGGAAGCTGGTGGACAATTGATAGGTCGAATAAAACATCAGGCAGGAGATGATCGCCGCCCCGATGATCAGCCACAGATGTATCGTCCGAAGGGAGATGCCTTCGCCTTGATTTGGATTCGTCTTCATCGCTCAATCCCCTATTTGCTATTCTTACAGTCATGGCGCAGAAAAGACATATGATGATGCTTTTTGGGGCTTTCATGAATGATGCGCATCCGTTTACGGATAACCATAAAAACCCAACCGGCCATTTATTAAATTATTATATCATCTTCTGTCGTTTTTTGCTACCCCAAAATGCAAAAATGTGTCCTGCTTTCTCTCCGATCCCGCGATAAAGCTTTGGGGCTGCAGCAAAATAGGATTATTCGCTTCCAAGCAGCAGCCCATGTAGGGGCCGACGCCCTCGGCGGCCCGCATGCGGAAATGCAAATAGTGAACAATGACGGGCGAATATGCACAGAAAAATGTGCGTATTCGCCCATTGTCATCACAAACATCTGCTTGATACCGCCGGGCCGCCGAGGGCGTCGGCCCCTACGGTGAAACCGGTATTTTTACTCTGTTGCGGCTGTTTCTGCTATTTTGCTGCAGCCACCAAAACCGTTATTTCTGAAATCTGCTCAAAAAATCGCGGACCTTGTTAAAAAAGTCGCTGGCGGAGTCCAAAAACTGCTTTACCGATTCCGCGTAGAACGCGATCTTGTCTTTTGCGTCGGACATCTTTTGCAGCGTCCCCTGCACATCCTCCACCTTCTGCTTGAGCTGGTCGGGATTCAGCCCTTCGAGAGAGCGGCAGAGTGAAATAAGCTGTTTGATCTGCGTTTCTGTCAGCCGAACGTTGTAGCGGCCAGCAATATCAATGATAACCCCGCGTATCTCCTCGTCGCTCATATATTTGGTCTGATCGAGCATCAGCTTGAGCTCTCCCACGATGGAGGTGGAATCCATGCTGCCGATCTGCTGGGCGAGGTCGCCGGTGACGGTGAGCTCCTGCGTGCCCACGAGCTTTGCCGTATCGTCCAGGCTGGTGCCGGTCATATCCTCATACGCCTTGTAGACGCCCGCAAGCGCGGCCGTGCCGCTGACCTCAAAGGGGGCGGATACCAGGATGCGGGCATCCGTAATGCCCGCGGTGGCAAGGGCGTTGACATACATATCCCCGGTGCACCAGGTGACGTTGTTCGTAAAAACGGACATGCCGCTGTCGGGCGGCAGAAGCTCAACGTACACGCAGGAGATCGAGCGTGTGCCGATCATCCGGTCATCCACAAAGCCCTCCAGATAGCGCCGCTCCTCGGCGTTGGTGAGGGTAAGCTCAATGACGTCGCCGCGCCTCATGCCGAAGCTTGCATAAACCATGTCCACCTGCATCGGATTCAGATCCGCACCGATCACCGTTCTGCTCTGGTTGATCGCCCATGCGGGGGCAGAAAGGGTCAGCAGCAGAATCGTGCATAATAAGATACTGATGGTTCTTTTCTTCATATAATCTCCCCTTTCGGACAGATATGGGACGGGATGAAAACAGAATTGTTCCCGCTCCTTTGGGCCGTGTATACGTTAGCACATCCCGCGTGAAAAGATATGAGCGCTTTGTAAATTTGCAGCTCAAGCTCAAAACCTTCTCGCGTAGCCGCAGCGCCGGCAGAGCTCCTCCACGGCGCGCCGATTGGAAAATCCGCCGCGTATGGCCTTTGCGCGCGGACTGTCCAAAATCTCGTCCAGTTCCTGCGTGAAGAGGTTTCCGAGCGGGATGTCGCCCTCATGATCAAGGCAGCAGGGTACGACCGTACCGTCGCACAAAACGCCGATCTGATCGCGCAGACCGTAGCAAAAGCAGTCCTCTCCCCTGTCCGCGGATTTCAGATCGGGCCAGTCAAAGCGATCTCCCGGCTCCAGCCACAGGTTTTCGCGCAGCCGCCAGCCCTCGCGGCTCTGCTTCCACGGCTTCGGAAAGGCAGATTCCAGCCTGGCCTCGATCGCGGGGTTCAGCTTCTCAAGCCCGTTCCGGTTCCACAGCCGGAACTCGCAGCGTTTTCCCGCCGCGTTGGCCTGCTGGGCAAAAGCGATGCAGCCGTCCAGATAATCTGCCAGCTCTCCCCTTTCGTTTGCCTCAAAGGACTGGAGGGAGATGTTGACCTTGATAAGCGCCGGGCTTTTGCACAGGATTTCTCCCTTTTCCCGCAGGAGCGTGCCGTTGGTGGTAATCATGACCTTGAAGCCGAGTTCCCCCGCTGCTGCGAGAAACGCCGCCAGATCGGGGTGCAAAAGCGGCTCGCCCATCAGGTGAAAGTAGAGATATTCCGCATACGGGCGTATTTTCGCGGCCAGGATCGCAAACTCTTCCCGGCTCAGCATACGCTTCTCCCGCTTTGTACCGGGACAGAAGGCACAGGCCAGATTGCAGATATTGGTGATTTCCAGATAGACCTTTTTCAGCATAGGCATGATAAAGCTGTCACGGCAGAGCTGCCTCCGCCGTGACGTTTTTTTATTTTATGACGGAAACGATTTCCTTCATCTTCTCGGGCTGTATTTTTACAACCCTGCGGTCATAGGTGACAAGACCGTTCAGCTCGTCCTCCACATCGCTCAACTGGGTGTACACCGCTGCGGCAAGCCCGTACTTTTTTGCCGGGGCGATCTCGTCCCGGTAAAGGGCCTTGAGCGCCTTCTCGAACGCCTCCGGCGTTTTGAACTTCTTATAGCCGAAATACCGTTCGCTAAAGCAGTGATCCTCCACCCGGTGGCTGTATCCGCCGAATTCACTGAGCAGCACGGCGCGTTCCTTTTCGTCCGGGCGGAAGATATAGCGCCTGAAATAGACGTGCAGGCTTCTCACCGATCCGACGCCCTGATCGTGCCAGCCGGAGGCGTGATCGACGGTGCGCGTGGGATCGATCGCGCGGATGAAGTCGTGGATCTTTGCCGCGTCGAACTGTCCCCAGCCCTCGTTGAAGGGCACCCACATGCAGATGCAGGGACAGTTGCAGAGATGCCGAACCATCTCCTCCAGCTCCCGCCGGAAGCTCTCCCGGCAGGCGGCGTCTTGCCTTGCAAACAGCCTGTATTGATTGTCGCGCAGGCTCTTCCCCGTGATAAGCGGGGCCGAGACCACAAGCGGACAATAGTGTCCGCCGCCGCACGGCATATCCTGCCAGACGAGCATGCCCATTCGGTCGCAGTGATAGTAAAAACGCAGGGGCTCTACCTTCATATGCTTGCGCAGCATATTGAAGCCCATGTCCTTTGCCTTGCGGATATCATAGACATAGGCCATATCCGAGGGCGCCGTATACAGCCCGTCCGGCCAGTAGCCCTGATCGAGCAGGCCGTTGTGAAAATACGGCTTGTTGTTCAGAAACAGCCGCGGCACGCCCACGGCGTCCTTTTCAACGGAGAATTTCCGCATCGCAAAATAGCTCTGCACGCGGTCTTCGCCAAAGCTGACGCTGAATTCGTAGAGCTTCGGGTTCTCCGGTGACCAGGCTTCAAAATCCGGCACCGGAATCCGCGCGGGCAGGACATAGTTCGCACCGGCAAAGTGAACGCTGCCTGTTCCCTTCCCGACCAGGTCGGCGCCGATCACGACCTCTCCCCTGTCGAAATCCGGCGTAATGCGCAGGGCCTTGATATACGCCGCCGGTACGGCCTCCAGCCATACCGTCTGCCAGATCCCGCTCTGCGGGGTATACCAGATGCCGCCGCGTGTGCCGCTCTGTTTTCCGCGGCAGCGCTCGCCTTTATCCGTCTCGTCGTGTACCCGGACAAGGATCTCAAAGCGCTCGCCCGAGACCGCTTCGCTGATATCCGCCGAGAACGGCAGATAGCCCCCGCAGTGCGACAGCATGAGACGCCCGTCGATCCAGACGCTCGCCTCCTGATCCACGGCGCCGAAGTGCAGGAGCAGGCGTTTTCCGCGCATGGCGGGCGGTATGGTCACCTCGCGCCTGTACCAGAGGTACTCGGATGGCTTGAGTGTCCGTCCGACGCCGGAGAGCTCCGCCTCCGGAGAAAAGGGGACGATGATCTCCCCCTCAAAAGCATCGGGGCGGATGCCGTCCCGCGTGATCGCATAGTCCCAGGGGCCGTTCAGATTCAGCCAGCTGCCTCTCCGCATCTGCGGGCGCGGGTATTCCGGGAGCGGCCGTTTGGGATCAAGCCGCTCTCCCCAGGGTGTTTTCATGTCCTGTGATCAGAACAGTCCGCCGAGACCGCCCAGCCCGCCGAGACCGCCCTGGAGCTTGGCCATGGCCTTGTTGGTCTCCTCATCGGCAAGCTGCATGGCGCCGTTGACCGCCGCGACGATCATATCCTGCAGCATGTCAACGTCGTCGGGATCCAGAACCTCGGGGTCGATCGTAACGCTCTGAAGCTTGCGGGTGCCGACCATGGTCGCCTTGACTGCGCCGCCCCCGGCGGTAAATTCAAATTCCTTGCTCTCCAGCTCCTCCTGCATCTTCAGGAAATCCTGCTGCATCTTCTGGGCCTGTTTCATCATGTTCGCCTGGTTGCCGGGGAAGCCCCCGCGAAATCCGCCTTTCGCCATTTTCTGTTCCTCCTGATTGTGATTGTATATATTTCTTATCAAACAAATCTGACTTCTTTGAAGGCCTTGAGATCTTCAAGGCTGCGCTTCGAGCTGCCGGGATCATCCGACAATTCCGACAGCTGCGCGCGAACCTCGTGTCCTGCGAGCCTGCACGCCGTCTCCGAAAACTTTGCCAGCACTTCCTGACGGTTAAACCTCCCGTACAGGAATCCGGGAACTACCTCCAGCCGCAGAAGAGATCCTTCCAGCGTACCGCGCACGCTTTTCTCATCGTCGAGCCTGGTGCTGATATCCTTGGGCAGAAGCGGCGCCGTTTGCGCGGCAATTTCCTTCCAGCTCACGCTGATGGCGCTGGCCTCTTCGGGCGGCGTCTCCGCCGGTTCCGACGTCTGCGCCGCCTCCACAGGCGGCGGAGCCGCTTCCGTCCGCGTTAACGCCGGCTCATAATCCATTGGGATGACCGCCGGCGGCTCATAAGACGCGGGCTCCGGGTATTCCTCCTCCGGCGGAGGCGGAAGCTCTTCCTCATACCGCGGCGAAGGAGCGGCATGAGCGGTTATCCCGTTCTTTATCTGTTCTTCCAGTCTCGATATTCTCGCCCGGAGAGCCGCAATACTGTCTTCCAGGGTGTTGTCGCAGAGGCTCACAAGACACAGCTCCGCCGTCGTTTTGGGTGTCGCCCCGGCGCGGATCCGTGT
>CADAPH010000011.1 GCA_902789745.1 Oscillospiraceae bacterium
TGTCAAGGACGGCAAGAGCATTATCATCATCACCCACAAGCTCAAGGAGATCAAGGAATCCGCCGACTTCTGCACCATCATCCGCATGGGCAAGTACATTGACACCGTCGATGTGGAGAAGGTGGACGAGAACGATCTGGCCTCCATGATGGTCGGCCGCAAGGTCACCTTCAAGGTCGACAAGCCCGAGCAGGAACCGGGCGAGGTCGTGCTGGACGTGAAGGATCTGCACTGCCTGGACTACCGCGGGATTGAGATCGTCAAGGGGCTCAATCTTCAGGTTCGCCGGGGAGAGATCGTCGGCATCGCCGGTATCGACGGCAACGGTCAGACCGAGCTGGTCGAGGTCATCACCGGCCTGCGCAAGGGAACGAAGGGTCAGGTGCTGGTCAACGGGGTCGACGTGTTCAACAAGTCCCCGGCCTACGGCTTTCAGCACGGCGTCTCCTCCATTCCCGCCGACCGCCAGAAGCACGGCCTGGTGCTGGACTTCTCCATAGAGGACAACCTGATCCTGCAGAATTATGAGAAAGAGCCCTTCTCCCAGAAAAGCGTTCTCCAGCGCGATCCTATCTTCGCCCATGCCACCCAGTCGATCGAGAAATACGACATCCGCCCGGGCGACAGCGAAAAGCGCCCGGCGGGTACGCTCTCCGGCGGCAACCAGCAGAAGGTCATCATTGCCCGCGAGGTGCAGAACGACAAGGATCTGCTCATCGCCGTCAACCCCACCCGCGGTCTCGACGTCGGCGCGATCGAGTACGTGCACAAGTACATTGTCGAGCAGCGCAACAAGGGCAAGGCGGTTCTCCTTGTGAGCTTCGAGCTTGACGAGATCATGAGTCTTTCGGATATCATCGACGTCATCTTTGACGGCAAGATCGTCGCCTCCATCCCCGGCAAGGATGCGAATGAGAACGATCTCGGCCTGATGATGGCGGGAGGAGGGAAAAAGGCATGACAAAGAAAAAAGGCTTCCTCGACGTCGTTTCGGAAAACCGCTTTATCCACATTCTGCTGTCCATCTTTCTGGGCTTCCTCGTGGGTGCGATTTTCCTCTCGATCATGGGTCTGTCCGTGAGCGCCGCCTACGGGCGTCTGATTTCCAGCGTTACCAGTCTCAAGGGCTTCTCCTATGTGATCGTTTACTCCGTACCCTACATTGTGGCGGGCCTGTCGGTGGCCTTCTCCTTTAAGACCGGCGTTTTCAACATCGGCGCGGAAGGCCAGTTTGTGGTCGGCTCCATGGCGGCCGCCTGCGTCGGCATTCTCGCGGGCAATCTTCCCAAACCCATCCTGATCCCGCTATGCTTCCTCGCGGCAATGGCCGCGGGCGCTGTCTGGGGCATTATCGTCGGCGTGCTGAAAACCAAATGGGGCATCAACGAGGTGCTTTCCATGATCATGTTCAACTGGATTGCCTTCTATCTCTCCAACTTCATCGCCGGCATCCCCGCGATCAAGAACACCGGCACCGCCGAGGCGACCAAGAACATTTCGGACAACGCCAGCCTCCTTTTCTCCAAGGAGTTCATCAAGAGCATGGGTCTCGCCCCGACGGCCAACTGGGGCTTTCTGGTCGCCATACTGGTGACGCTGATCGTATGGTTTGTCATTGAGAAGACCACCCTCGGCTATGAGCTGAAGGCGGTCGGCTCCAACAAGTTTGCGGCCGAGTACGGCGGCATCAACGTCAACCGCTCCATCCTCACAGCGCTGGCCATCTCCGGCGCGCTGGCAGGTCTCGCGGGCGCGCTGCAGCTCATGGGCATGGGCAAGCGCATCTCCATCTTCTCCAGCCAGGAGGGCTTCGGCTTTGCCGGCATCGTGGTTGCGCTGATCGGCTGCTCCAATCCCTTCGGCGTATTGGTTGCGGGCATGTTTTACGGCGCGCTGATGTACGGCGGCAGCAAGCTCAATCTGGAGGGCGTGCCCACCCAGCTCATCAGCGTCATTGTCGGCACAGTCGTCTTCTTCATTGCCATCTCCGTGATCTTTGAAAACCTCGGCCGCCTCAGCGCCCGCGCCAACCGCAACGCAGAGGCCGCGGCTGACAGGAAGGCACAAGAACTGAAGCAGCAGAAGAAGGAGGAGCAGAAATGACAAACTTTGTGAACAGTCTCGGCATCATCCTCTTTGCCACGCTGGTCTACGCGACCCCGCTGCTCTACGGTGCGCTCGGCTCCTGCTTCTCGGAGGTCTCGGGCGTGGTCAACATCGGCATTGAGGGTATGATGACCGCCGGTGCCTTTACCGGCACCGTCGTCGCCTACTTCACCGGCAATCCCTGGATCGGTTTCCTCTGCGGCGGTCTCGCGGGCGCCTTCTTCGGCATGCTCCATGCCGTCGCCACCGTCAACCTCGGCGCGGATCAGACCATCGCCGGCACCGCCATCAACATGCTCGGCCCCGGCATCGTGATCATGCTGGCCAAAGTGCTCTTCGACTCTACCGATACCATCCCGCTGACTGCTTCCCAGAAGATCCCGAAGCTCTTTGCGGGCGTCTTCGATACCTCCACGGTATTCGGCCGCTTTATGGACAACGTCTTCGCCAACTACGTCTCCACCTATCTGGTGTTCGTCGCGGTTGTGATCGTCTGGTTCGTGTTCTACAAGACCCGCTTCGGCCTGCGTCTGCGCGCCTGCGGTGAGCATCCCCAGGCCTGTGAGACGCTGGGCATCAACGTCATCGCCATGCGCTTTGCCTGCGTGTGCATCTCCGGCTTCCTCGCCGGTCTGGGTGGTGCCTGCGTCACCATGACCATCTCCACGCAGTTCCGTCCCATCTCCATCGTGGGCCAGGGCTTTATCGCCATCGCGGCGGTCATCTTCGGCAAGTTCCGTCCGCAGGGCGCGCTGATCGGCTGTCTGCTGTTCGGCTTCTGCTCGGGCCTCAAGGTGGTGCTCGGCGGCTCCTCCGGCGTCAACATGCACCTGATCTCCATGATCCCCTATGTGGTCACGGTCATCGTGCTGGTGCTCTTCGTCGGCAAGTCCCGCGTCCCCGCTGCCAACGGCAAGCCTTACATCAAGGCCAAGTAAGCTCAGTTTTTTGCTGAAGCAAAGGGTATGGGTTTTCCATATCCTTTGTTTCGCGTCAATACTTTATTGTTCAGGAGTACACTATGAATCAGCATCTTGATATTTCCCCCGAAGTAAAGGCCGCGCTGGAGGCGGGCAAGCCCGTCGTCGCGCTGGAGAGCACCATCATCTCCCACGGCATGCCCTATCCCAAAAACGTGGAAACCGCGCTGCTGGTCGAGCAGACCATCCGCGACAATGGCGCGACGCCTGCCACCATCGCCGTCATCGGCGGCAGGCTCAAGGCAGGTCTGAGCCGTGAAGAGATCGAATACCTCGGCAAAACCGGGCGCAGCGTCGCCAAGGCCAGCCGGCGCGATCTGCCCGCGCTGGTTGCGAGAAAGGCCGACGGCGCAACCACCGTCGCCACCACCATGATCATCGCCCATATGGCGGGCATCAAAATCTTCGCCACCGGCGGCATCGGCGGCGTGCACCGGGGCGCGGAGGTCACCATGGACATCTCCGCCGACCTGGAGGAGCTTGCCCAGACCCCGGTCATGGTCGTCTGCGCGGGCGCGAAGTCCATCCTCGATCTCGGCCTCACGCTGGAATACCTGGAGACCAAGGGCGTGCCCGTGATCGGCTACGGCACGGAGGAGCTGCCCGCCTTCTATACCCGTCAGTCCGGCTTCGGCGTGGACTACCGCGTGGATTCCCCGGCGGAGCTTGCCGCCATGTTCCGCGCCCAGCGGGAGCTCGACTACAAGGGCGGCATGCTGGTCACCAATCCCATCCCCGAAGAGTATGCCATGGATAAGCAGATCATTGACGCCGCCATTGAGCAGGCGCTGAAGGAGGCAAAAGCGCAGGGTATCCACGGCAAGGAGACCACCCCCTTCCTGCTGGCGAAGGTCGTGGAGCTCACCGGCGGCGACAGTCTCGAATCCAACATCAAGCTGGTACTCAATAACGCCAAGGTCGCCGCACAGACCGCGAAGGCGCTGTGCGGGTAAATCCCCGCGTGTCATTCTGAGCAAAGCGAAGGATCTTTCATATCAAGATCCTTCGCCGGCGCTCAGGATGACAGCAGTATTATGATTTGGAGCATATCATGGAAAACAACATCCTCGTCTCAATCTGCTGCCTGACCTATAATCATGAGGATTACCTCCGCGACACGCTGGAGGGCTTTCTCATGCAGAAGGTGAACTTCCCCATTGAGATTCTGATCAACGACGACGCCTCGACCGACTCGACGGCGGAAATCGTGCGCGAATACGCGGATAAATACCCCGAGCTGATCCGTCCCTTCTATCAGCCCGTGAATCTCTATTCCCAGGGGAAGGATCTGTGCCTGGAGGTGCTGTATCCTCAGGCGCGCGGCAAGTACATCGCCCTGTGCGAGGGGGACGACTATTGGACCGATCCCATAAAGCTCCAGCGGCAGGTGGACTTTCTGGAGGCCCATCCGGAATACTCCGCCTGCGTGCACAACACCATGCTGCACTACTGCAGCGGGAACGGGAAGGACAGGCCGCTGCTTCCGCACACGGAGGACTGCGACGTGCGCTTTGAGGATATCTGCAACGGCATGTCCTTCTCCTTCCACACAAGCTCCATCGTCGCGAAAAAATCCATCATCGCAAATCCCCAGGACTTCTTTTACGTCGGCCTGAGCTACGGCTTCGGCGACCATCCGGATGCCCTCTGGATGTATGTGAACGGCCCGATCCGCTGTCTGAAGGAGTGCATGTCGGTCTACCGCATCCACTCGGGCAGCGCCTCCTGGAGTGCCGCCGTCGACGGGCAGTACGACAAGCTGCGCGAGTTCATCATCGGCAAGTGTGAGCTGCTGCGCGCCTTCCGCCCCTGGGCGCCGAAGGATCAGCTCGACGTGGTGGATCAGGCGATCCTCGAAAAGGAATTTGAGCTCATGTATATTGAGGGGCGCGACGCGGATCAGCGCAAGCCGCCCTACGATGAGATCCTCGCCCAAAAGCCCTTCTCCTACCGGTTCAAAAACAGGCTCAAATGCCTCTTTCCTGGCGTTCAGCGCGTATACCGCAGGCAGCGCGGCTATGTGTCCGTGAAAGAGAGCAGTCTGCCGGTTCTGCCGCTGTCTCCCGAAAACCTTGCGAAAACGCAGGATCAGGAGGCTTATATCGGGAAAACCGTCTCGGATCAATGCCTTGTGTCTATACTCTGTACGGCATACAATCACGAGGCCTTTCTGCGGGACGCTCTCGACGGCTTTGTGAATCAGCGCACCCGTTTCCCCTTTGAGGTGCTGGTCAACGACGACGTCTCGACCGACTCCACGCGCGACATCATCCGCGAATATGCCGCAAAATACCCCGGCATCATCCGTCCCTTCTATCAGGAAAAGAATCTCTATTCCCAGCATATCGACATCTATCAGGTCGTCTTCTACCCCAACGCCCGCGGCAAATACGTCGCCTTCTGCGAGGGGGACGACTACTGGACCGATCCCACGAAGCTCCAGCGGCAGGTGGACTATCTCGAGGAACATCCGGATTACTCCGCCTGCGTGCACAATACGGTGCTTCATTTCTGTGAGGACGGGCACAATGAGCTGCTGCTCGACCGCTACGAGGGCGGCGTCGGCTTTGAGCATATCGTGCCCGGCATGTCCGGCGCCTATCATACCAGCTCGCTTGTGGGCAAGCGCGAGATCCTTGCCGATCCGCCGGACTTCTACGAGGTCGCCTGCGAATATGACTTCGGCGACTATCCCGACGCCCTTTGGCTGCGCCTGAACGGCAAAATCCATTATATTGACCGCTGCATGTCCGTCTATCGCATCAACTCCAACGCCAGCGCCTGGAGCTCGGGCGTCGACCGGCAATATGTCAAGCTGCGCCGCTTCATCATCGGCAAGGTGGAAATGCTGCGCGCCTTCCGCCCCCACGCGCCGGAGGAGGTACAGGTGCTGGTCGACCGCACCATCCTCGAGCGCGAATTTGAGCTCATGTATATCGAGGGCCGCGACAATGAGCAGCGCAAGCCCCCGTACAGCAAGCTTCTCAAGGCAATGCCTCTGGGCTACCGCCTCAAAAACTGGGTCAAGTGCAGCTTCCCCGGCGTGCAGCGCGCGTATCGCCGCATGCGCGGGTACGACAGTTAATTCAGCCTTCGCTTCTGACACGAAAAAGGCAACACAGAAACTGACGCAGTTATACAACCAAGTAATCATCGGGAGTTTTCTCTCTTATGGATAAAAAGCAATCCGTTATCACCAATTTCATCTGGCGGCTGATGGAGCGCGGCGGCACCTATGTGATGAATTTCATCGTCTCCATCGTGCTCGCCCGTCTGCTGGAGCCGTCGCTCTACGGCAGCATCGCCCTGGTCACCGCGATCACGACCATCCTGCAGGTCTTTGTGGACAGCGGCATGGCCAATTCCCTGATCCAGAAGAAGGACACGGACGATCTGGACTACTCCTCCGTCTTCTACTTCAATCTGGTTTTCTGCCTGGTGCTGTACCTGGGTCTGTTCCTCGCCGCGCCCATGATCGGGCGGATCTATCACGACGAGTCGCTTGTCCCCGTGATCCGGGTATTGGGCCTTACGATCGTGGTGTCCGGCGTCAAGAACGTGCAGCAGGCCTATGTCGCCAAGACGATGCAGTTTCGCCGCTTCTTCTTCGCCACTTTGGGCGGGACGATCTTCTCTGCCATTGTCGGCATCACGCTCGCCTATCTGGGCTACGGCGTGTGGGCGCTGGTGTTCCAGCAGCTTCTGAATGTCACGGTGAACACGGCGATCCTGTGGCTCACGGTCGGTTGGCGGCCGAAGCGCATGTTCTCCTGGGAGCGCCTCCGTGGGCTCATCTCCTACGGCTGGAAGCTGCTGGTCTCCCAGCTTCTGGACACGGCGTATCTCAAGCTCTATCAGTTCATCATCGGCCTGCGCTATTCTACGGACGATCTCGCTTTCTTCAACAGGGGCGACCAGTTCCCCAACCTTATCATGGAGAACACCAACGCCTCGCTCGACAGCGTGCTGCTGCCGGTGCTGTCTTCCGAGCAGGACGACAGGGATCGTGTGCGGGAGATGACTCGCCGCGCCATCCGGGTGAGCACCTATGTGCTGATGCCGCTGATGGCGGGTCTCGCCGTCTGCGCCGAGCCGCTGGTGCGTCTGCTGCTTACCGAAAAGTGGCTGCCCTGCGTACCGTATATGCAGCTGTTTTGCCTCTACTATGCCTTCTGGCCCCTGCATACCGCAAATCTCAACGCCATCAAGGCCACCGGCCACAGCGGTATCTTCCTGTATCTTGAAATCATCAAGAAGGTTCTGGAGACGGCGGTGCTGCTCATCACCATGCGCTACAGCGTCATGGCGATCACGCTGGGGCTTCTCTTCTCCGGCTTTGCCTCCGTGATCATCAACGCATGGCCGAACAAAAAGCTTCTCAACTACAGCATCCCGCAGCAGCTTCGCGATACCGCGCCCGCGCTGCTTCTGTCTCTGGCAATGGCCGCGCTGATCCTGCCCGTAACCTGGACGGGATTGTCCGATCTCGTCAAGCTCCTGATCATGGTTCCGGCCGGCGCGCTCGTCTATGTGGGCGGATCTGTACTGTTCCGGCTGGACAGCTTTCAATATATCTGGGATAGCGTCAGGAAACTGCTTCACCGCCAATAAGCCTGTCAGGCTGTCACCATACAAAACGAAATTCCAAACAGAATGGAGAAGATTTACAGATGAAAAAGCTTCTAATGCTCGGCACCAGCTACGGCACCGGTCTCATGCTGGACTACGCGAAAAGTCAGGGCGTCCATACCATCGTCACCGACTATCTGGAGCCGGAGCATTCCCCCGGCAAGCTGATCGCAGACGAGTACTGGATGATCAACACCGGCGATCTCGACGCGCTGGAAGCCAAATGCCGCGCGGAAAACGTAAACGCCGTTGTCTGCGGCATCAGCGAGTTTAACCTTGAGATGTGCATGGCCCTGTGCAAACGGCTGGGGCTCCCCTGCTACTGCACGCCCGAAGCCTGGCACTATTCCCGCGACAAGGTGGATTATAAAAAGCTCGCCACCTCCCTCGGCGCGCCGCTTGCGACAGACTACTTTCTCTCCGATCCCCCCACGCGGGAAGAGCTGGACGCGATCCGATATCCCGTCGTCGTCAAGCCCGTGGACCTGAGCTGCAACCGCGGCATCAGCTATGTCCACGACGAGAAGGAGCTGCTGGAGGCCTGCGACTATGCCCGCTCCATGTCCAAGAGCCGCAAGCTCGTTATCGAGCGTATGCTCCACGGCGAGGAGTGGTACGGCGTCTACGCCCTGGCCGAGGGCGAGGTCAGCCTCCTGGGGCTATGCGCCATGTACGCGCAGCCGGGCTATCCCAAGTTCTGCTATTCCATCACCTCCACGCTCTCCAACCATGTGGAGGACTTTTGCCGCGACATCAATCCCCACATCGAAAACGTCCTCAAGGCTGTCGGCTGCCGGGAGGGCTACGCCTGGACCCAGGCCATGCTGGACGAGGACGGACACTTCTATATCATTGAGATGGGCTACCGCCTCGACGGCGACATGATGTTCGTCCCCTTCAAGGATCTGCTGGGCTTTGATACGATCGCATGGATCGTGGACTACGCCCTCGGCAAGCGCAACGATCCGGCGCAGCTCCCCAAGTCCCAGGAGAAGGCCTTCACGCGCTGCGCCACCAGCTACATGCTCTGGTGCAACGAGAAAGGCGGCACCATCGCCTCCATCGAAGGGCTGGACGAGGTAAAGAGCTGGCCCGGCGTGACGGTCGATTCCCTCGCCTGCGTGGGCGATCCCATCCGCCCCTATGGGCCGGTGGGCTGCATTCTCTTCACCACCGATGACGCGGAAGAGATGTTCCGGCTCATTCAGCGTGTCAACGATACGGTGCGTATCCAAAACACCGACGGGGAAAATGTGCTGATTTATTACGATGATTTCGACTATCTCCGCCGCGTATACCGTGAAGGCCTGGAAGGCAAGTAAAAAACATCTCATACAGGAGGTCATCTGTCATGTTCGCAAAATGGAAAATCATCGCCGCGCTGGGTCTGACCGCCGCGGGCGCCGTGGCTTCGGGTATCGCGGTGCTGCTGCAGAAGCTGCCGCCGGAGGAAGCGGCCCCGGCCGGAGATACAAAGGGTAAGCCCAAAAACCTCGTTACCGGCTCCTACAGCTTTATCTCCGGTTTTCAGGACGCCGCCACGGTGGAGGTCTGCCTTGACTACGATCCGGAGGCGTTCAGCTTTGTCGTGGTAGAGGACGAGTTCCTGAACTATTCCAGCGCATCGCACGCCGCCATCGTCTATGGCAAGGACTTCAATCTCCAGTTGGAGTACGCGGGCTATTACAGCGGCGAGGACTTCGCGGCGCACAAGGCCGCCCTCCTCGAGAAATATCAGACGCACGGCGATTTTACCTGCGGCGATCTCACGGGCATCTGGGTGCAGGACGGCGACAACATCCTCATACACCTCCCCATCCCGGATGATCAGCACAGCTATTTGCTCATCACCGTACAGAAAACGTCCGATTACGACGATGAGCTCACCACGCTGCCGGATTACGCGCCCCTCAAAGGGCTTCTCGGCACCCTGCGCTTTTTCAGGCACTGAGATATATGTGAAACCCCTTCCGCTCATTCGGAAGGGGTTTCGTTATTGCTATCGTCTTTTTTCTGGGTTTCCTCCGGCTTCGTCTCCGCTTCTGCCTCGCTTTTCTGCGGCCTGCGGTTGAAAACCAGCACCCAGCCCATCACGCCGAGGATGAGGCCGATCATGAGCCCTGTGTTCATGTTGTCCATGAGCTTGCCGATCACCGTGCCGATGGCGACGCCGATCACGATCGCCCAGCTCAGGCCCTTGGTGCCGGTGTATTGCCGGGGTTCTTTGTTGTTCTGTTCCATGGCTCTTCTCCTGTTTATGTTAACTATATTATGTTAATCAATACACCGTCTTCACATCCCTCTGCTCCACATGGTAGCGGCGACAAAACGCGGCAAGATCTTCGTCCGTGCGGATCAGCATCAGTTCATGCAGCTTGCCGGTGTCGCGCTCCCGCATACAGGCCACTCTCTCCCCTGTGCAAATGCTGGAACGGATGACCGGTTCATACTGCGCCGGATCGAAGTACGTCGACTCCGGTTCCGGCTCTCTCTTTTTGCCAAACAGTCTCATGGTCTTTCTCCTTTCACCATATATACGGAATCAGGCGATACCTGACCTTCTGTTCGTATTCCCGGTATCCCGCAAGCTCCCGCTCAAGCAGGGCCTCCTCCCCGCGGATGCGTATCACAAGGATTGGCACATAGCCCAGCATCACCGCGAAGGAGAAGGGCGAGCCGAGGATCAGCGGCATGGAGAGGAACATCACCAGCGTCGCGAGATACATGGCGTGGCGCACAACACCGTAGAGTCCCGTGGATACCACCCGCTGTCCCTCCGTCACCTCAACCGTGCGGGAAAGATATTCGTTTTCCCGCAGCACCTCGCCAAAAAGCGCGTAGCCCAGCAGGAAAAAGCAGGCAAACAGCAGGCAGACCCCGCGCGGCAGCATCGGCCAGCCGAAACGAAAACCGAAACCCGCGAGAAGGAAAGACGCGATAAACAGCAGCCCGCTCCAGGCAATCACGCCCTTCTGTTCCGTTTGCCGCTCCTTCGCGTTCAGGCGTCGGCGCAGAAGCTCCGGCGCTTTGAAGTACATGAGCAAGCCCGCGATCACCATCGGAATAAACAGCACCGCCATCAGCAGCCATGCGTTCCACCAATACAGCGTCCCGGCGGGGAGAAACAACAGGAGCGCTGTCAGCAGCACACCAAGCAGCAGCTTTCCCAGCGCCTGCCGCAAGAGCTTTCTGTCCATTCTCGCGCCTCCTCTATTCATGTTAACATAATTTTATTTACAGAATTTTGTTTTCATAACTTTTCAGCTTGCCCACTTGCGATAGTCATTCCCGAAATCCGGCCGGATGGAGACCAGATAGGCCGTATAGAGGGAAGGGTATCGCGCGAACAGCGCTTCGAGTTCTCCGCTTTCGTCAAGCGCGGCAACATCGCGCAGATCACCGGTAAAATAAGCGCGATTGAGATCGACGATATACGCCGTCATGCGCGCGATCTCGTCCTCCGTATAGGCAAACCAGCCGAGCGCCTCCGGCGTCTGCTGGCGGTTGCGTGTGTCAAAGCAGTCCGAAGCATAAGCCCGGAAGCTGAGCAGATCCGGGTTCTCGCTTCCCTGACCGATCGCCCATTCTGTGACGTCGGTCACCTTCGTTTCATAACGGAGCTTATCCCCGCGCACGTCCAGAATCCCGTACTGGCACGGTGAGACGGACAGGGCTGAGGTCGCGATTTCAGTGAGTCCCTGCTCCGTCTTCCAGTGCTGAATATGCAGGTGTCCGCTGAGATAGAGCGGTACGCCATATTCCCGGAACAGCCCGGCAAGGCGCTCCGCGTTTTGAATCACATAGCCGTCGCGAAACATGGACTGCTGAAAGAGGTTCTGGTGTCCCGCCGCGAGGATGCGTTGTCCGGCCCGCTTTGCGTCCGCAAGCTGATCTTCAATCCATTTCAGCGTCTTGTCCGAGACGCCGCAGGGTTCATGCGGGGTGTTGAAGTCCAGCATCAAAAGCCGCGTCCCGTCGCCGAGTTCCACCACATAGCTGAGGGAATCCGTGTCCGGACTCAGCGCCTCGTCATAGCCGAAATCCGCGTAGATTTGTCGAAAATCCGCCGCCGTCGCCGAGGGGACATGCGTGTAGCCGTCGCCGGAAAAGGACGCCGCGCTCGGATTTTCCAGATCGTGATTGCCCGGCAGCACCAGCACCCGCGTGCCCGCCGTTTCCAAAGCCCGCAGCTTTTCCGCAAGGGCCGCATGGCTCAGAAGGGCGCCGTTGAAGGTCAGATCACCGGTCAAAAGCACGGCTTCCGGCTTTTGCGCTGCGGCCTCGTCCAGAAAGGCGTCGGTGATTTCTTCGATATACCGCATGAGCTTGCCGTCGCCGCCCTCGGTAAGGGCTGTAAAAAAGCTGCCGTGATCCGTAAGCGCGGGCGCAATATAGTGCAGATCCGTCGCGACGATCAGGCTGAATCCGTCCTCCGCGCAGGCAGACGGCGCGGCGCAGAGGAAAAGCGTCAGTATCAGGCACAGCAGTACGGGCTTTTTCATCGCTCTCCCTCCCTTATTTGTATTCTACCTGATTCCTCGCTTTTTTTCAACCACGCAAACGCCGTCTTGAAAGCTTGCGCCGCTTCTGTTACAATAGGCAGGATTCCACAACAGGAGGCGTCCCCATGCATCCCATCGCCCATTTCAAAACCATCACCAGACATCGCCATCTGGTCTGTCAATACTGCTTCCGGCTCGGGCTCATTATGCAGGGTCTGGGGCATGACCTGAGCAAATATTCCCCGGTCGAATTCTTCACCGGCGCGAAATACTACCAGGGCAGCCGCAGTCCCAACGACGCCGAGCGCAAGGCCACCGGGGTCTCCCTCGCCTGGCTGCACCACAAGGGCAAAAACCGCCATCACCTGGAATACTGGGTCGATTACGTCATCAACCCCGACGGCAGCGTCGGCTTCGGCGGGAATAAAATGCCGCTGCGCTATGTGGCAGAGATGTTTTGCGACCGCATCGCGGCAAGCCAGGTCTATCTCGGCGACAAATATACCGACGCCTCGCCGTACAATTATTATGTAAGCTCAAAAGGTTCCCTCATGATCCACCCCGAGACCGGGGCAGAGCTGGAAAAGATGCTGCTCGTCCTGCGGGACGAGGGAGAGGACGCGGCCTTCGCCTATGTCCGGCAGCGTCTGCGGGAGGATAAGGAAGCACGGCGGAAAAAGAGATAAAACCAGGGACGGTCACGTGACCGTCCCTGAAGTATTACCATATGAAATTGGACTTGAGCATTTCCCCGTTGTCAATCAGGATATCTTCCCCGGTGATGGAGCGATTGATCACCGTGAGATACCAGGCGAGATCCGCGATCTCCTCCGGCTCCGCCCACTTGCCCAGAAGTGTTTCGGCTTTCACCGCCCTATACAGTGTTTCACTGTCGAGAATGTGGCGGTTCATGGGGGTGACGACGCCGCCGGGTGAGATGCTGTTGCAGGTGACACCGCGCTTTCCCAGCGTCAGCGCAAGGTTTTTCATATATCCCACAAGCCCGGCCTTGCTCGCCACATAGAGAGGGAATTCCGCGCCGTTTCGGGCAGAGGCGGAAGCAATGAAGAGTACCGAACGCAGCTTCGGGCTCTCCAGAAAATGCCCCACGAAGCGGATATTGCCTTTTAAGTTTACGTCGATGGCGTCCGCCTCTTCAATGGTTCCCGCGTTGCCGATCACGATCTCCGGCGCGGGCAGCCCCGACAGTTCTCCGTCGCGGACATCGTGGATCACATGGTGATAGTTCGGATGGCTGATCGCGCCCCCGTTGATGTCAAAGCCCCAGACCTCCGCGCCTTCAAGCAGGAATTTCCCGGCAATGGCCTTGCCGATCCCGCTGGCGCTGCCGCTGACAAATACGGTCATGGCTTCAGGCGGCCGCCGGCACTTCACGGCCGGAGAGGATATTTTTTGCGAGGCCGTAGCCCAGCGGAGAGAAGAAGACCTCAAACAGCAGCTCCAGCACCGCGCCGGTCAGGGCGCAGGTGAAGCACTGAACAAACGTCCATCCGAAAAAGATCTTGCTGACCAGCAGCGCAAAAACCAGATTGTCCACAAACTGGGCGATAAAGGTGGAGACATAGGCGCGCACAGCAAAGCTGCCGAAGCCGCGCTTGCCTTTGAGCAGTCTGCCGACGCCGTAGTTGAGGAAGTTGTTGACCAGGGCGGAGGTGAGAAACGCGATCGAGCTTCCGAGGATGATGAACCAGGTACCGCCGAAGGTGTTATTCAGCGCAGTGTTCAGGATCGCCTCGCTCCCCTCCACAAAGCTCTCGCTCCAGACGCCGGGGATGCGGCTGGCGACGAAGAAGACCAGCGCCATCAGCAGATTCATCGCGAGGGCCAGCACGGAAAGCTGCGTCGCCGCGTGCGGGCCGTAACCCTGGGTGAGGATATCCATGGCGAGGAAGGTCATCCAGGAAAACAAAATGCCGCAATCCAGCGCCAGCCATTCCACGCCGGTGTCAATACTCTTGTTTGCCAGCAGATTCATCCCCACGATGGAGAGAAACAGCATCGAAACAACCAGCGGCGGAACGCTTTGCAGCAGATCGCGGAAATCGGACATTGCTTTTTTCATGATTCGATTCTCCTTGTTTTTTTTAAGGTGGTTTTCAAGAGACACCTTTATTCAATGCTCCGATTTGACGAAGCCTGTGCATCATAACACAGCCCGCCGGAAAACGCAAGCTTTTTCCGGCGGGCTGTAACAGCGTATGATTGTTATCGCGGGCAAAACGAAGCGAAGCCGAGAGGCAGCAGTAGGGTTTCTGCCCGTGTTTAGCCCTTGCTCTCTTTCCGAAGCGCCCGGATACGCGCAATCGCGTCCTTTTTCAGCGCCGCGATGTCGATCTTGCCGCTGCCGAGAAGCGGGAGCTCCTCATATACCAGGAAGAAGGACGGCACCTTGTATTTTGCGAGGCGCGCCGAGAGCGCCGCGCGGGCTTCCGCCTCATCGAAGGCAGCGCCGGGTTTGCATATCACGCAGGCGCAGACCTCCTCGCCGAAGAACTCGCTCGGCACGCCGACGACCTTGACGTTGGCGACCGCATCCAGTTCCGTCAGGGCGTATTCGATCTCGCCGGGCATGACGTTCTCTCCGCCTCGGATGATGAGTTCCTTGTAGCGCCCGAGCAGACGAAGATAACCCTCATCGTCCAGAAGGCCGCGGTCGCCGGTATGCAGCCAGCCCTCCGCGTCGATGGCCTGATCCTCGATCCCAATGCGGTAATAGCCGCCCATCAGGCTGAAGCCCCGAACGAGGATCTCACCGTCTGCGCCGGTCGGGAGTTCCGCCCCGGTATCCCGGTCGACGATTTTCACCTCGACATCCGGCCAGGGCTTGCCGACCGTGAACATCACATGTTCGTCCGTGTCCTCGTACTCGGTGATGCTGACGGGGGCCATCTCGCTCAGACCGTAGGAGGAGAGGAAATGGTTGTTCGGCATGGCGGCCTGAAAGCGCGCCATCTGCGCGTGCGTCGCCGCGGAGGCGGAGATGATGGTACAGCGGAGGCTTGCCAGCTTCTCTGGGGTAAAGTTCTTGTTGTTGATCAGCGCGACGAGCATCGCGGGCACTGAATGGAACACCGTGCAGCGCTCGCGCCGGATGAGCTCCAGAATCGTGTCCGTGCGGATATCCTTCGGGATGTACAGCACCGCGTTTGCGCAGGCCCCGGCGACGAGGCCTGCGACCAGGCCGAAGATATGGAACATGGGCAGGATCAGGCAGATCTTGTCCGTGTCCGTCAGGCGCTGGTTTCCGGCGCTGCCGCGGGACGCGTTGAGCACGCCGTAGGACGACAGCAGCACGCCCTTCGGGGTACCGGTGTAACCGGAGGTGAAAATCATGACGGCGGGATCGTCCGCCTCGACCGCGGCGGCGGGATAACAGACCCGCTCCCCTGTCCGCGCGCGAAAGTCGATCGTGCTTCGGACGGAATAGAAATCCCTGAGCCGCCCGCCGGAGGCGCTCTCGATCTGTGCGAGGAAGGCAGCCTCATCCTTCATCTCCATGATCTCGCCGTAGCAGAGGAACTCCGCGTCCCCGCCGCAGGCGACGGCCGCGATCTCATTGGCCTTGAGCGAGGGATTGATGAGCGCCGCCACCGCGCCGAGCTTCTGGACGGCAAAGAAGGCATAGACCCAGTTGATGCTGTTTCTGCCGCAAATGGCGACATGGCTTCCCCGCCGCACGCCGTGCTTTGCCAGATCCGCCGCGATAGTTTCCGCGCAGGCGTCGATCTCTCGCCAGGTGTGACTCCCGTTCTCTGTAACAATGGCAACGCGCTCGCCCGCCTCACAGCGTTTTTGGTTCAGGAAGTCCCTGAAGCTGAGGCGCATATAGGACGGCTTTTCCTCCGCCGTGGTGATCCCATAGAAGTCCCGGAAGCCGGTGGTCTCCAGCGCCTCCATCACGCGGGGGTGCACATTTTCAAGGCGCAGCACCCCGTCGGCAAAGCGGCGGCGGGCGATCAGCAGCTCGCGCAGTCCGGCGAGGGAGGCATATTCCAGCGCGCCGCAGTCTATCACGATACGCTCCGCGTTGTCCGGGATCGCGGCAAGGGCTGCGCGGACAGCTTCGGCGCTGTCGATATCCAGCCTGCCTTCAACACGTATTGTCCAACTTAGAATATTCTGTTTTTCGGTCTTGATTTTCAAGATGATTTCTCCTTCAGCTTCAGGGTGCGGCGATATCCATTACCACAAATTCGGACTTTGCGCCGGTTTTAAAGGGGATGGCCCAGCCGGAGATGCCGGAGGTGACCACAAAGGTGGTGTTTCCCCGGCGCTCGAGGCCATAGTTTGCGTCGTTCGCGCCCATGAGCAGGCCGATGATCCCGGCGGGGAAAATGTGTCCGCCGTGGGTATGGCCGGACAGAACATAATCGACGCCCGCCGCAGCCTCCGCGTCATAGTCGTTGGGCTGATGATCCAGAACCACCGAGACCTTGTCTGAATCAAGCCCGGCCGTCAGCTCCGCCATATTCTCCCGGGTCGGGTCGGAGCGATCCTTGCGGCCAATGAGAACCAGGCTGTCGCCCAGCAGGATGCTCTCATCCTCCAGAATGACGACGCCGTTGTTTTCCAGATTCTCCCGCAGCTCGGCAGGGCTGAAATCCCGGTTGTGGTAATAGCCCTTGTCGTGATTGCCGTATACATAGAAGATGCCGTATGGGGTGTTCAGTTCACCGAGCGCTTTGCAGGCGGCGATCATATCCTCCGCCTTGCTGCTGTCGTCTACAAAGTCGCCCACGATCATCACCGCGTCCGGCTCCAGCGCCTGAATGCGCTGCATCTCACGGGCAAACGCCTCGCCGTCGAGGGTGACGCCGAGATGGGAGTCCGCAAGAGCCGCGATGCGAAAATCCTGCTTGAGTGGCTTGGTCGTCTCAAAGCGATAGTCGGTTTCAAAAACGTGATGCGCCATGTACCAGCCTATAGAGAGGTAGACCGCCGTGAGAACGATTGCAGCCACGCCCTGCACATCATACGGGATTTCAACCCCCGCAATCCTTTTGACCAGGGACGCGATCAGACCGCACAGCAGGAAACCCGCCGTCAGGTGCAGCAGCACGATGATGAGCGTCGTCACGTTTTTCGCCGCAAAGAGCCCCAGCAGCGCAAGCGGCAGAAAAGCCACAAGCCAGGACAGCGCGCGGTGCCCGGCCGCCAGCTCCTGCACAAAGGAAAAACGGTGGAAACGCGTCAGCAGATAATACACAGCCAGCAGCGTGAGCCCCAGGAGAACCAGCATGATCATGAGCCACATCAGAAGCTCCCTTTCTTTGAAAAAACCGCGTTGTCGGGACAACGGCAAAACACCTCAGATCCTTCATCCGCCCTGTTATGCAGACAGTTTGAGTATTATATCACAGTCCTTCGCGCAGTTCAACCGCTTGAAGATAAACAAAAAGGCCCGCCGTAAAAACGGCGAGTGCCTTCGTCTGACAGACCGGCTTACTTCTTCCTGAACACCCATTTTTTCTGGATAAAATAGCTGATGAAAAAGAGCGCGGTTTCAACCAGAATCTTGACGAAAGTCGCAAGATCCGGCGAGGCGATTTCCAGCCGCTGAACCAGAGCCGTCAGGCAGACCATGGAAATCAGCGTCTGCGGGATGCAGAGGCAGTAATACTTGACAAATGCTTTTCCGTGATCGACCTTGTTTTGGAAAACCCAGCGGTCATTCAGCGTAAAGTTGAAGAGCGAGGACAGCGCGCGGGCAAGGCCCTGTGCAAGCGGGGAGACAAGCTCAAACGCGACTGTGCCGAGAAGCGAGGAGAACAGGAGCCGATACAACCCATTGTCCAGCAGGAAGGACAGCAGCGAGCTCATCGCGTAGCGAAATCCCGAGCCCGTGGCAAAAAAGCGGGCCATCACCTTTGAGATGCGCCAGGAGTCCTTGACCGCATTGTAGTGAGAGCTGTAATCGTCCGGATCGTAGACCGTCTCAATGGGCTGCTCCAGAAAGGGGATTCCGAGGCGTTTCATATACAGGAGCATGTTGGTCTCGTACTCGAAGCGCTCCCCCTCGATTTCGCAGAAGGTTTTCAGATACTGCGCCGGGATCGCGCGCAGTCCTGTCTGCGTGTCGGAAAGGCGGATACCGAAGATCAGGCGGAAAAAACGGGAGGTCGTACGGTTCCCCGCAACGGAGCGCGGCGGGATGCCGGGCAGGCTGAAGTCGCGGCAGCCGAGAACGACGCTGTCTTTGTTGGCCAGCATTTTTTGCCCACAGGCGTAAATGTCCTTGGTCAGATGCTGGCCGTCACCGTCGATGGTGATAACGCCCTGAAGCTCCGGCAGCGCTTCCCTCACGTAGCCGAAGGCTGTTTTCAGCGCCCGGCCCTTGCCCTTGTTGACCTCGTGCGTCAGAACCGTGCAGCCAGGCATCGCGGCGGCCTCTTCAAAAAAGTGCCTGCGCTCTGCGCAGCTTCCGTCGTCCACAACGACGATATGCTCGAAGCCCTCCCGCAGGAGGTCTTCGAGCACTTTTATAAACTTGATATCCGGATCCAGAGACGGCAGCACAATGGCCGTACAGCTCCGGCAGTCCGCTTTATTTTTTTCGTCCAAGGGATTCGCCCTCCCTGTTAGTTGACCTGGAAGGCCAGCGTGGTATACCCGTCGTCATAGACGATCACGTTCAGTTCCATGATGTCGGTGACCTCGCCCTTGCCGTAGGTATAGGTATCCGTCGTGGCAGTGACATTGCAGACATAGCAGCCGTTCATCAGCGGCAGGACGCCGTTGAACTTGTAATCGGTCAGCTTGAAGGAGTTGGTGTGCGCCCAGCTCAGGCCGTCCAATGCGTTCTGCGCGCGCTTGTCGATATCGGAGCCCGGAATGATATAGGGCTTGAGATTGGCAAGCGCCAGGCCGCTGTCGGTAGCGCCGGAGCGGAAGACCAGATATTTCTCGGTAAAGGGCTCCATCAGAGCCATGAGGCGCTGCTGCGTCTCCTCGTCCACAGGCTTGATGAACTGGACGTCGCCCTTGCTCGGGTCGATGGTGACGACATTGCCGTCCTCGTCCCGGATCTCCACATCCACATTGCCGATCACGTTGTCAAAGCGATAGGTGACCTTTGTGGGCAGGTTGGGCAGATCGTAATAATAGTCCTCATAAACATCATAGTGGATGCCGTCTGCCATGATATACTCCTCGCCGAGGAGCGTGCCGTTGAGGTAGACGCTGTATGTGCTCGGCACGGTGATCTCCATGGAGTTGTAGAGGTTGGTGAAGTCAAAGCTGTCCCCGCTCACCACCCAGGGCTTGAGCCCCCATTCGAGGATGCCGGGGAGAAAGCGGCTGACCAGCGGCCAGGGCATGTCGTTCAGGTTCACCTTGCCGCGATAGTTCTGATCCTCCGTAATGGTCATACTGCCGATCTCGCGGTTGCCGCAGCGCAGGCTGTAGGCAAGTGTTCCGGAATCTGTCGCGCCGCTCTTGCGCACGGCGGTGATGTTATCGGTGAGCTTAGACTGGACAAAAGCCTTGATCTCTTCATCGCTCTGCGTCTCATGGGGCATTTGCGAAATTGCCCGCTCCAGTCCATCGTTCCACTTGTCGCGGTTAAGCGTCTCCAGATAAGCGTCAACGGCCTTCTGCGGTCTTGAAAGCTCATACTGCTCAGCATAATCGTACACCCTTGTCAGCCAGGTATAGGCTCCATAGGTCAGTACCGCCATAAAGGCCAACAGCAGCATGGTATAGATAAATCTTCCCAGTATGCGCCTTCTCTTTTTACTCTTTCCGGCCATCTCTCTGTCCTCTCTCTTCTGTTTCAAGCACTCTTGTCAATACAGTTCCAGGGATATTGCCCTGATATCGTCGTTTCTCTCGCGGACGATCACACGCATATTGCTGACACTTTCCACCTCGCCCTTGCCTTTTTCGTAGGTCGTGGCGATGGTGCTGATGTCCAGGATATAAAAGCCCTCTCCGAGGTCGAGCGCGCCGTTGAGCTGCGTAGAGTCAATCGTAATGGACGAGGTATGGGCCCAGCTCAGTCCGTCCATTGCGTCAAACATGCGCCCCTCCAGATCGGAGCCCTTCAACATATACGGCAGCAGCCGCTGATACCCGTACTGCGGGTCGATCGCGCCCGAGGTAAACTTGAGATAGCGGTCGACAAAGGCGGCCGTGAAGCCCGCAAGCCGCTCCATCTTCTCCGGGGCGACGGGTTTGATAAACTGCGAATCGTCCCTTGTGGGGTCGATGATAAAAACCTCGCCTTTCTCGTTCTGGATCTCGGGGTTGATGCTGCCGATCACATTGTCGAAGCGATAGCGCACCTTTGTAGGCAATCCGTCATAGCGCTCATAGTACTTTCGCAGCACGTCATAGGGGATATTCTGTTCTACAATATAGTCCTGGCTCAGCTTGACGCCGTTGAGCAGAACCGAATAGCTGCGGGGAATCACGATTTCGATCGAGCTGTAGAGCCCGTTGAAATCAAAGGTCTCGCTCTCTACCTTCCAGGGGCGGATGCTCCACGGGAGCAGACTCCACGGGAATTTCGACGTGTCGAAAGCGCTGACGTAGTCGTCCACCTCCGTGATGGTGACGGTGCCGAACTCATGGCCGTTGCAGCGCAGGCCGTAGACCGCCCTGCCGTTGCCCCCGCCGCCCTTGCGGATATAGCTGATACCGCCGGAGAGCATCTCGCGCACATGTTCCGCCACCTCGTCGTCGGACTGGACCTCATGCGGCATAGCCTTGACGGTTTCCTCGATCCCCTCGTCCCAGAGGTTCTGGCTGAGCCCATGAATATAGGCATCCATGGTGTGATTGGGGCGGGACGCCTCATATTCCCCGGCGTACTCCCATACCCTGCCCAGACCGTAGTATACGGCATAGCTGAGAAGCAGCCCCCACAGGCACAGGAAGAGGGCATACAGGAGTTTCCCCAGGCGCCTTTGCTTTTGTCTCATAGAGTGTATTCCTTATCCTTACCTGAACAAAAATGCGTTGGGCAGCGGACGCGGGTTGCCGCCCTCGGCAGAGCAGCTGTTGACATAGCGTCCATCGTAGTACATGACGGTGGAGGAACCGCCGTCCATGTTGCAGGCGTTGACCGCGCCGTAGCTTAAGAGCAGATCCACCATATCCTGATAGGTCGCGCCGATGGAATGCACCTGTCGGCCGTCGATGACCAGCATGATGATCGCGCCGTCCGCGCGCTGGGCAATGGCGGTGCGGGGGTTAACGCTGCTGGTGAGATATTCGGGATCGGTGGGAACGCCGTTGGAGATGAGGATCGGGCCGAAGGACACGGCATGGACGATGTTGTTCGCCAGGCAGTCCTCATAAGTATAGAAGCCGACATGCAGAATACCGTCCGTATCCAGGCCGGCAAAGCCCTCCGTCACGTCCGAATTCTGGTTATAGCAGACGCCGTCGATAATGGTCAGGCCCTCGGGCATGCCGCCGAGACCGCCGCCGCCGTCATCCTTGAAGCCGCCGGCGTTGATGCCGCCGATAGCCCCGTACTTCTGCACCATCTGTTCAAGCGTGAGACCCACACCGCCATAGTTGTCGGGCATGCCGACAAAGACGCGCTTGGGGTCGAGGATCACGGTCATATAGCCGAGGTAACCGTTGCCCTTGACCTCGGTAAAGATGATACCGTCGCCGTCCTCATCCACCAGACCGTAGGCGTCGGTTCCCGAAGCTCCGCCGTTTCCGCCGGCGGAGCCGATCTGCGTCACCGTGCGCTCCTGATTGGCGGCGATGGTGATCAGGTTCTTGTCCGTCGCGATATCGGTCTCCATCTTCTTTTTCGTCCGCAGCACTTCAAGCTCATCCGCGGTCATGAAAATCTGCGGGACAAAGCGGAAGCGGCGTGTCTCGTCCATGGTGCTGATGAACAGATCGCGCAGCGCGGGCGAGGGGCCCTTCAGGATCACATACTCCAGCCCCAGCAAACCGCAGCCGACCACGAGCACCAGGACAATGGCGAATCCGGCCAGCCTGTCCCAGAAGCGCCGGGTTTTCAGACGGTGGATCAGCTTTTTCTTTTCGCAGACAGCTTCCTGCCTGTTTTCCATTTCGTCGAAATTATTTTTCTTCACTTCTGCACCTTCACAATATAGTGTTTGTCTTATATACATAACTGCCCAAAGTACCAAGATATTTTACCATAAGCCTCTCCCCATGACAAGCGGATTTTGCTGGATTCTGTAAAGAAGTTATAGAATCCCTGTAAAGTTTATGATCATATTTCTCCGCTGTCGCACAATAGGACTGTTTTTGCGCCGGAAAGTTCCCTGTATGCAAACCCCGCAGCCGGAATCAGGCTGCGGGGGTTTGCATATTCATCTGAACGCCGCTTTTACGCGCTCTTCATCGCCGTTTTCACCGGGCTCCCCGCGCCTGTTCCGGCGCGGGTTTTGTTATTCCGGTATCAGTTCAGGGTCAGATCTCCGTCCTTTACCCAGCCGAGCTTTCTGCACACCGCATTGAGCAGCGGGCACAAAATCGCGGGCAGGACGAAGCTGATGAGCACGAGGCCGAGCCAGTCGAAACCGGTCGGCTGAATGGCGGCAGCGCCCTTGGCGGCGGCCTCGGCGCTCGGCGAGACCCAGCCTGTCCACACGCCGATCTGCCCGCAGAGTCCGCAGGTGCCCATGCCGGAGTTGATGGGCGCGCCGTTCATCTCCAGATGAAACAGGCAGGTCGCAAGCGGCCCTGTGATCGCAGAGCAGACGATGGGCGCGATCCAGATGCGGGGGTTGCGGATGATGTTCGGCATCTGCAGCATGGAGGTACCGAGCCCCTGGGACACAAGCCCGCCCCAGCGGTTTTCCTTGAAGCTCATGACCGCAAAGCCCACCATCTGCGCGCAGCAGCCGGCTACCGCCGCGCCGCCCGCAAGGCCGGTGAGCTGCAGAACCGAGCAGATCGCCGCCGAGGAGATCGGCAGCGTGAGCGCCACGCCCACCAGCACCGACACCGCAATGCCCATCCAGAAGGGACGGAGCCTGGTGGCGCGGTCGATCATGACGCCGAAGGCGGAAGCAGCCGTGCCGATAGGCGGCGCAATGAGCTTGGCAAGCGCCACGCCCACGATGATGGTCACGGCGGGCGTCACCAGCAGATCGATCTTGGTCTCCTTGCTGACGGCCTTGCCGCACTCGGCGGCGATGATGGCGATGACAAGCACCGCCAGCGGTCCGCCGGCGCCGCCCTCGGCATTGGCAGCCCAGCCAACCGCCGCGAGGGAGAAGAGCACCATCGGCGGCGCCTGGAGCGCATAGCCGATCGCGATAGCCATCGCGGGTCCGGAGACGGCCATCGCGTAAGTGCCGATATCAATGAGCATTTGGACGCCGAACTGCGTGCCGAGGGTCTTGATGATCGTGCCGATGAGCAGCGAGCAGAACAGGCCCTGCGCCATCGCGCTCAGCGCGACGATCCCATAGCGTCTGCCGGAGAATATAATGTTTTTATGTCTGAGAAAGGCGCGGATTTTTTCCATAAAATCCCCACTCCCGAATAAATGATACCTGTATGATAACTGTCCCGCTCCCGCTTGTCAAGGAAAGCCAAAAGTGTAACAAACCGGGCGCGATTTGCGGCGGGAGGACTTGCGCGGGAACGTCCGCTATAGTATAGTATACTCGAACAATCGTTATTTCGCGCAAAGGAGTTGATCGGAATTGACAGTCGCCGAATACCGCAATAAACGTGCCCGCGCGCTGCGCATCTTTGGATTTGTCATGCTCTTCTTTTCCGTCTCTCTTCTGATTGTCAGTCCGCGTATGGCCATCCATGAAAAGAAGTACTGCACGGCCTGGGTCACGGGCGAAGTTGTGTCCGTGGAGGGCGAGGACATACACATTTACTATGAGCTCCCCGGCGAGGGGGAAACATGGTATGTGACGATGCACGGCACCGGCTGGAAGAAGGGCGACAAGGTAAAGGTCTTTTACAATCCCGCCGATCTGTCCGAGAAGTATATAGAGGGCTGGGAGAACTCTCCGTGGGAGGACGTTCCGCTCATTCTGTTCGGCGCGGCAGTGGGGATCGGGGCCCTGTACCTGTCAAAAGCCGCCGGAAAAAAAGAAACTGTAAACAAGGTCCTCGACGTAGTTGATCGCGCTATCCGATAAAAGAGGAGCCCGGCGGATTCGCAAATCCGCCGGGCCGATTTTTTATATATACTGCTTTCTCTCGAGGTGGTTGTACCACTTCTCAAACCAGGGCGCGAGCATGGCGGTGGCCTTCATGTCGAGATTGAAGAAGTAGACCGTGAAGGTGACCACGAAAAAGCCGAGGACGACGAGCAGCAGATACAGCGGGATTTTCCAGAGATTTTTCATATTGCTTTCCTCCGAAAATTAGTATGCTTCGTTGTCGGGGATGTTCTCCAGCGAGGGATCGAGCGGTTCCTCGCGCATGACGGTGCGCATATAGTTGTTGACCTGGTCGCGGATGGCCTGACGGGTGAAGACGCGCGGATCGCACAGGTCGTGGGAGACCCACATGACGTGGATGCCGCGGGCACGGCCCTGTTCCTCAAACATGCCGTGCATGCCGGTGAGCGCCTTGCAGGACATATGCTCCCACATCATGACGACGTCGGCGTTCATCTTTTCGCACAGATCCCACAGATCGTCCAGCAGCACCTTGTAGCCGCCGTGTCGCGGTTCTCGGGCGTGTCGTCCTCGGCGATCATGTCGGTGTTGATAATGGAGAGCATGTCCGCCAGCGGCACGACGCCCCAGCATTGCACCATCCAGTAGAGCATGTCGATGACGTACTGCGGCTGCACGCCCCAGACGATGGCGCGGTGGCGATACTCCTTCGCGTACATGCGCTTGGCCTTGTAGCCCCGCTCGGCCAGCTCCAGGAGCTTGCGGTCGACGTCGACAAACGCGGGATCGCGGCCGGAGTTGCCCATGTAGTTGGTGTCGTTATACAGGGAGAAGGCCGCGCCGAAAAACTGGGGGTACGGCGTGGAGTTGATCTCCAGTTGCGCGATGCGGCACTTTGTGGCGTAGTTGACGCGCTTGGCGGCGTCGAAGTAGAGCTTCCAGTCCCACTTCTCGCCGGTGTGCTCCTCAACAAAGGCGATGGCGTTTTTGATCTCCTGCGCGGCGTACTCCAGCACATCCGGCTCCTTGTGGCGCAGGGGCGTGGCAAGCTGGAAGGTCGGGATGCCGTACTCGCGGTCAAGGCGCTTGGCGATAATGCCGTTGCCCATGAGGGAGCCGTCGCAGGTGGTGTTGTTCTGCACCGCGCAGCAGCCGAGCACACAAAAGTCGTCCTCGATGGAAATGCCGGCCTCGGCCTCGGGCATGGGGCAGACGTCGCCGGGGATGCCGTACTGCTGGGCAATGTCCAGATAATGCATGACGTTGAACTGGTGGAAGATGTTGGACGCGAACATGGTGGGCACCTCGCGCAGGATGGTGTGCACCTTGTCGCGGTCAAAGCCCATCATGAAGGTGACCATGGAGTTCTCATCAGTGATGACGCACTTGTCGGAGTATGCCTTGTCGTTGCCGATTCTCCGGTCGCCGCGGAAGCAGTTGGCGATGGCCTGTGTCACGTCGGCGATAACGAAGTTGAAGGAGGTATGGGCGATGCGCAGCGCCTCGTCACGCAGGCCGATGGTGAACTTGTCCATGCCGTGGGGGACGAAGAGATAGCTCATCATCCAGCGGTAGCGGAAGAAGCCCTTGACGTTGCGCGGAACCATGATGAAGCGGCCCAGCACGCTCATCAGATAGAGCCAGCGGGTGTAATCGTAGAAGGTATCCTTCACACCGCGCCATTCACGGCGGGCGCGAACCTTCAGCTTCTCGTCATAAATCTTGCCGGGGGACTGTTCGCCCGCGCGGCGGACGGGATTGACGACTTTTTCGACAGTCTTCATGCCTTCCCACCTCTCTGAATATTCTTGATCTCAATGCTCTCCACGAAGGCCTGGACACGCGTGCGCATCTGGCCGGTGGAGGAGGCGATGTTGTAGGGGCGGTCAACGGACAGTACCGGATAGCCGTAGTCGAGATTCAGCATGGACGAGCCGAGCGTGCGCTCGTACGCCCAGGGATCGCAGAACTTGACCTGCTCGTAGATCACGCCGTCGGCGCTGTACTCCTTCGCCAGATCCGCCACATACTGCTTGCGGCTGTAGACCTTCTCCTGGTTCATCATGCGCGGGCACTGGCAGTTCTGCACGTAATGGCGGCAGACCTGGCGCAGCGCGTCCTCCTCGTCGTTGAGGACGATCTCCGTGCGGCCGGGGTAGGAGCCGAAGCAGAAGCGATCGCAGCAGACGAAGGCGCCCTGCTCCTCGATGAGCTTGACAAAGCCGGGATCGTCCACCTCGGAACCGACCAGCAGCACCCGGGCGCGCCAGGGCCTGTCGTCCGGCTCGCGGGTCTTGAGCTCTTCCAGCGTCTCCTCCAGCTTGTCGAGGATGAGGTACTTGGGACAGACGTAGGTCGCAAGACACAGCACATGGAACTCATAGCCCGTGATGCGGGGCTTGTCCCCCTTGCGGAACTCGCCGATCGCGCGGATAACGCGGCAGAGGCGGTTGTGCCGCTCCACCGATTCGCGGATGGCAGCGTCGGACACGTCCACGCCGTAATTTTCATGCAGGGGCTTGAGGATGTGGTTGGTGCACTGGAGCACGGCCAGGTTTACGTCGTTCTCGGTGTTCTTGAAGGCGATCTCCATGTACTCATGGAAGAACTTCGGGTTGTCCTTGCCCATGGTTTGCAGCAGCTCCATATTCTCCACGGCACGGTTCATCATGGTGCAGCCGTCCGGCGTGATGACGCAGTCGGAGAAGTTGAAGCCGCCCTCGATGGCGCGCTCCAAAAGGGCGCGGCTGGGCTCGCACAGCAGGGCTGTCATGTAATAGGTGGCAATGTCGAGAGAGCCGGTGTTCGGCGCGGAGAGGCGGATGGACACGCAGTCGCCCAGATTCAAAAGCGGCTCCGGCACGTTCTCACAGGTGTAGGAGACACAGATTTTTCCGTCCTCTTTGGCCTTGGCAACCAGCTCATTGTTGGCCTCCTGCAGGAGCTTTTCAAAATAGTTCAGATACTTCAGATCTCTCATAAATAACGTTCTCTCCCTCACTTTCAGTCGGTCACAGCATTCAGCAAGAAAAGGCGGATCGCTCCGCCTGAGAATAGTTTTATTTTAAGAAAAAACGCCTGAATTGTCAATCTCCCGACAAGAGCCCCCGGGAAAATGGGGATGTTTCACAATCGAAACAGCAGGCATTTGTATGGTTTTAATAAGGAAAAAGGGCCGGGTGTACAAACACCATCCGGCCCATTATCTTTACAGTTTTTCATTTTTCATCAAGTCTGATCGGTTCACGCGATCATCGTCAGCTGCGGGACATAGACGCCGTCCTCCCATGCGCCGACGAAGTAGTTGAACTGTTCTTCCGTCAGATACTCGTCGTAGGAGGTCGGCTCATAGCGGTAGCCGTCGCGCGCGTGGTAATAGCCGTCGTTCGGCTGACCGTCAAAGAAGGTGAAGACGGATTCGGAGGGGACGAGTCCATCCCCTGTGACGCTGTTGAGGACATACGCGGAGTGCCCCGCGCCGCCGGAGCCCTCGTTGAGGACGGTGCCGTCCGTGCGCAGCAGATAGCGGTCACGCGCGGAAGAACACGCGATCTGCACGGGCTGGCCGTTTACGAGCGTGTCGATCTCATAGATCACGCCGTTGGAGTTGTTGTTGTCCCCCATGCCCGCGATGATGAGCTCGGGCGTGCCGTCGCCGTTGAGATCCTGCAGGGCATAGCCCGCGTGATTGCTGTAGGTATAGTATTCGGAAATGCCCCTGTCATACGCGAAGGCCGGGTCGACGATCCCGTTTGTGTAAGCATAGTAGTAGTTGGACAGCACAGGGCCGTATGCGGTCACATAGTCGTCCACATAGATCATGGCCGGCGAGGTGGTGGCGCTGCCGCCGGGGCCGTCGAAGCGCGCCTGGATGCTCCAGCCGTCAAAGGAGACCGGTACGTTGCTCACAGCCAGGGTGTCCTGCTCCAGCTCCTGAAGCTGGAGACCGGGATTTGCCTGCATGGCCTGCCGGAGATCATAGAGCTGCCCCTGCGGGCTGGTGAAAAGCCAGGTGAGGCTGTTGGCGTTGTCGGCGTGGGCGATGAACCAGGTCTTGCCGCCCGCCGCGAGGGCATACTGCGGCGCCGCGGTGATCTGCGGCTGGGCGTACTGCGGCGCCGCGGTGATCTGCGGCTGCGGCGTGGGCTGCGCCTCAAGCTGCGTCCAGTTCAGGGAGATCTCTCCCTGCTCCTGTCCGGCGAAGGCCCGCTCCTCCGCGCTGTTGTATTCCTGCTCGGTGATGGGCGCATCGCTTCCGTCATAGTAGTTTTTCATGGAGACGGTCTCGGTGGTATAGACCTCATCCATCACGGCGAGTACGCGGATCGTGATCTGTCCGTGGTCGAGGCAGAAGCTCTCTTTCGCGGTGACATAGTGGGCCGCGCCGTCGCGCGTCATATCCTCGCAGACATAGGTCATGCGCCCGCTCACCGGGTCGCGGTAGCCGGTCAGCTTTTCTCTGATGATATCCGGCCAGGCCTGTCCCTCGCTCGTATTGTCCGGGCAGCGAACAAGCGCGGTTCCCTGTTCGTTGACCTCCCAGCAGTTGACGTAGGTAAAGAAGCCCGTGCCCTGGATGGACGCGGTCAGCACCTCAAGTCTGCCGTTTCGGTCGAGATCCGTAACGGCGTAATACCAGGGGTCGTATTCAAGGCCCTGCGGAAGCCAGACGCTGCGGCTGCGTTCAATCAGGGCGCGCTGGTCACTCTCCGGCAGAACCGGGGCCGTAGGAGTCGGCGCGGGCGAGGCGGTGGCCGCCGCTGTGGGCGTGGGCAGATTCACCGTCTCCGCCTGCTTATCCCCGCAGGCGCAAAGGAGCGCGCAGCAG
>CADAPH010000012.1 GCA_902789745.1 Oscillospiraceae bacterium
GTCTGCGGCTGGGTCTATGATGAGGACGAGGCCGGCGTGAAGTGGGAAGACCTGCCCGACGATTTCACCTGCGAGCTCTGCGGCGTCGGCAAGGACGAGTTCACGCCCGAGGCGTAAAACAACGAAACAGGGAAGGGGATCGAGCGATCGATCCCCTTTTTTCATTTTCCGTCATCCTATTCGGACGGTTTTTCGCGTTTGACAAAGCGGTGCTATGCTACTATAATAAAAACAAAGTAATGGAAGATTTTGCTTTGCGATACAAAGGCATCACTGCGGCAGAGAGCGAAATGCGATGGGGTGGCGGCGGATGAACGTGAACAGCAGACTGAGCGGCAACGAAAAATGGATGTTCACAATGGAAGAGAACGCGAACAGGTTTAACCTCAAATGCCTGGCGGTTCTCTGCGGTTTTACCGTTCTCTGCGAGTTTTGCAACCGCATCGGCGTTTTCACCGTTGATGCGAAAATCATGAACATTGCCGCGGCTACCGCGATGCTGTCGTTCTCCCTTCCGATTGTTGTTTGGCTGATCCATGATAAACTGCTGAAAAAAACGCCGTCTGTCCTTACGTGGAGCGGGTTTAAGTTCGTGATCGTCATGTCCGTCTTTTTCGGCGTTACGGTTACCAGCGTCGCGCTGACGTTTCACGCGATCCTGCTGCTGGCGCTGCCCGGAATTTTTGCCGCGCAGTATTCGGATCAGAGACGGCTTTTGCGGTGGATGCTGATCGCGTCTGTCATCCTTGTCCCGGTCAGCGTCTATGGCGGCTTTTTCTTCGGCCTGGTGGACAGGAACTTCTTCGGGGGCGTCGTGGGGAAAGAGAACCTGACGCTGGAAGAGAGAATTGCGGTCTGCCCGCCCAGACGCTATGTGGATCTTTTCTTCCATTATGTGATGCCGCGCTTCCTCTCGATCGTCATTATTGATATCCTGCTGTCAGGAATCGGGAGGCGGAACACGGTCATGGTCGCAAAGCAGATGGAGCTTTCGGAAAAGGCCAACGAGGAAATGCGCAAGCGGAACGAGCTCCAGAGCCTGGTCATTCAGAATCTTTCCTCACTGATCGAATCCCGCGATGAAAACACAGGCGAGCATGTGGTCAGAACCAGAAACTATGTGAGTCAGCTGGCGCATGAGATGGAGGCTGACGAGGCGTTTCGGGATCAGCTGACGGACGATCTGGTCGCGGAGATCGAAAACGCGGCGCCGCTGCACGACATCGGGAAAATCGCCGTCTCCGATACGATCCTCTTAAAGCCGGGGAAGCTGACGCCGGAGGAGTTCGAGATCATCAAGCAGCACACGACAAAGGGCGGGGCCATGATCCGTAATCTGTTTTCCAATCTGGACGATCCCCTGTTCCTGAGTCTTGCGGAGGATATTGCCGTCTATCACCATGAGTGGTGGGACGGCAGCGGCTATCCGGAGGGCAGGAGCGGGCGGGAGATCCCGCTGGCGGCCAGGATCATGGCGGTGGCGGACGTCTATGACGCGCTGGTCTCGGATCGCGTCTACAAAAAAGCGATCCCGAAGGATCAGGCGCTGGAGATCATCTACGGGGAAGCCGGTACGCATTTTGATCCGGATATCATCCGCATTTTGAAAACCATTGAGGCAAGAAGCGCGGCGACGCCGCAATAATTCGGTTTTGTTTTATGTGTCATCCTGAGCGCAGCGAAGGATCTTTTGTGCCCGTTCACGGGCGAGAAGAACCTTCGCCGCGCTCAGGATGATATTTGTTTCTGCAAATTTTTCCATCAAGTGAAACATTTTTCCCTCCGCGTTCGTTCTTATAGATGAGTACTCAATCGAACGCGAAAAGGAGAAAGCCATGAAGAGAAAGAAATGGAATGGCGCTGTCCTGCTGTTGCTGTTGTTCCTCGTCCTCATCGGCACAGACGCGGAGGCCGCGCCGGAGGCGAAGCCCTGGCCGACCCACGCGCCGGACGCGACGCCCTATGTGCGGGTGTACGACGCCAAGAGCGCTCCTCCGGCTGCGGAAGCTGAACCGGCGAGCTTTGAAAGCATCGACGACATGTGGGCGCACTTTTACACGAAGTTCGGACGCTTCTATTCCCGGGAGGAAGAATATGAACTGTTTCGTTCCCTCCCGCCGGACGAGCCGTATTCCTTCGTCCCGCACAGCGAGCGCTCCGGCCTCGACGAGGGGGAGACCATGCGCATGGCGCAGCTCTTCGACAGACAAGAGGGCGTCGAAGCGCGGGTGCTTGCCATGCATAGTATATCGAGCGGCCTGGACGACTGGAGTTTCCTCTGCGTCATCGAGACAACCCCGGCCCGGCTTTTTGAGCTGAGTGAGGAGATGGACGAAACGTTCATGTTTGAGAGATTCTACGACGCGGTGCGCGAGCGCTTCGATATCCCGTATTGGCCGGACGGGCTCTATGCCGAGAGCGCGGAGGCGCTGAAGGACTACAAGGTACGCGGCTGCTTCTATTTTGAGGACGAGACCCTTGAGAACCTCGAAAAGCTGGATCGGGACGAGGTCTGCGCGTTCTCGCTGCGAGAGTATACCCCGAGCGGCTGGAACGAGGATGCCAACAGTATGCTCAGCGTCCTGCGCAAGCGCAGCGTAGTAGAGTTTTCAATGTATTACAAGACCGATGAGCCGGAGAGCCTGTGCGTTGCCTCCATGACGCCCTCGCGCCTGTCCGTCCTCAGCGACGTGCTTCCGGGGCGCTATCTCGTGCGTCTTGCGGATGAGGCGGAGCTTGCGCCCTATGACGGGTTTATCCGCTTCACGCCTGATGGGGAGGTGTTCGAAGAATGAACGAACGCGCCGTGCTCCGTCGGCTCAAAGACGGCGATACCGGGGCGCTCAGCGAGATCATCGCCTTCTACACGCCATATCTCTTCACCGTCGCCTGCAATATCATGGATCCGCCGCTTGCCCGCGAGGACGTCGAGGAGGCCGTGTCCGACGCCTTCGTCCGGCTCTGGACGCACCGGGACGCGGTGACGCCGGGCAAGCTGAAGCCGTGGCTCGCCGCGGTCTGCCGCAATCTGGCAAAGGACATGCTTCGTCAGGCGCATCTCCATGAGCCGCTGGAGGATGATTTCCTGGAGATCGCCGTGCCCGACGACATGGAAGAGAGCGTCCTGCGCGCGGAGCTCACGGAGCTTGCCCGCGAGGCGATGGAAACGCTGGGAGAGCCTGACAGCGAGATTTTCAAGCGCCACTATTTTCTGTATCAAAAGACCGACGAGATCGCCGCCGTGCTGGATATGAACGCCGCCACGGTGCGAACCCGGCTTCGGCGCGGGCGGGAACGTCTGCGCGACTATTTCAGTGAGAGGGGGTATCGCTGTGCGGATTTGCGTTTCTGATCTTATGGACGAATGCTGCCCGGAGAACGTCGCGCTCGGGGCGGAGGACAAGGCCATGGCGCGGCGCATCAACGACGCCGTGATGGCAAAAATCGACGCCGAACAGCCGAAGCCGCGTCGCGCGGCGAAGAAGCCCCTGCGCACGCTGCTGCTCGTCGCGGTGCTCGCGACGCTGATGGGCTCCGCCGCCTATGCGGTGAGCGGCTGGTTCATGAATCTGCGCAAGACCGAAACAGGCGAGGCCGGCTACTGGCGCGAGCTGGACGAGCAGGGGAAAATCCTCAACGAGCACAGAGTCAGCTTCCCTGACGCCGGGATGGTTCTCACGTTCGAGGGGCCGGAAGAGCGCAAAAACCAGCCGGAGTTTCGCTGCTTCTATCTGCCTTCGGAGGCAAACTTCGGTTATACCGACGAGGAGGGCTGGACGATCTATATCTCCGATCAGGGCGAGGGGCCGGACATTCCCTATATCGTCGGCGCGGGCAATGTCCGTGCCGGAAATCACAAGCGCATCATCAACGGCGAGGTCACGCTTATAAAGGAAGAGGACTGGGGCGACTGGCACGTCACGGAGCTGACCAGCGACTATACCAACTGCACCATGCATTGGACGTATGAGCGGGCCAATTACGTCCTGCTCTTCAACAGCGAAGAGGGCTGGCTGGTCACGGTCAGCGGCACCGACGATCTGGACACGCTGGAGCATATCGCGCGGGAGCTGGAGATCCGCGACAGCGGCGAGCCCGCCTTTTCCGGCGAGGACAGCGCGGTCGAATCCATCGGCATCATCGACCCCGGGAGAGGGTAAATCCGGCCAAAATACGAGCAGCACGTTGGATGCTTTCGGGCATCCAACGTGCTGTATTTCAGCTTTGGGAACCGGAATAATCAGTATTCCTGCAGACCATCATAAGAATTGCAATTATGCTGTCCGGCGTACTGTTCCGCATAGCTGCCAGGTTCGCCGAAGACATATACCGATTTCTCAAAAGCATTATCGGCAATCTCGGTAACAGACGACGGCACCCAGACAATGGCATTATAGATTCCGGCAAAGGCCTCGGATTCTATCGCAGTCAGCCCGAAAGGAAGCGTGAAGTCGGGAACGAGCACCATGAAGCTGATCTCAAAATAATCCTTGTCGTCAGATACTTCGCAGGAGTATATCGCCAGCTTCTCCTCCACGTCAACGGTCAACACGGTATCTGCTTCGCCTTCAACCGGTTCGTACCACATATCACCGTAAGCTTCCATACGCCTGTACCATTGGATTACAGGCACATCTTCTTCGTACTGCACATCGACCTGAAGCCGCACTGTATCGCCATACTGTGCGGGAATCACCCTGCTCCCGACAGGCATCACTTTGAGACCGCCCACATGAATATTGAAACGGAAGGATCGGGTGTTTCCGTAATCGTCGCAGACATCGCAGTAGTAAGTCTGGGATCTTGTAATCCCGGTTACGGTATAGCTGTCTGATTGCGTATCACCGACCGGATTGAGGTTTGAATTACTCCAGTTATAGTGAATCGCGCCCTCCGTGCAGGAGGCGCTCACTTGCAGCTGGACAGAAGAATTCTTTGGGACATACAGATCCTCATCACTGACAGCATAGGCGGAAAAGCCGTTTTCTACATACACAGAGAATAAGAGCGTGGTTGAATTGTCATAATCATCGCTGACGCAGCAATAGTAAACCTGCGTATTCATAACATTGGGTATGTGTAAAGTATTCGTATCGTTGCCAAAGGTGTCGTTAAGTCCATACCAGTGATAATGCAGATCGCCTTGCGCACAGGAGGCCTTTACGCGCAGTACCGCAGAACCGTTCAGCGGGACGACAATCCGGGAGGGGCCATCCACGACGGCAGTAAACTGATTGTCGACAAATATACTGAAACTGAGTGTCTTTGCGTTACCGTAATCATCGCTGACATTGCAATAATAATACTGATTTGTGGTAACTCTGGGCACAGTATAGCTGTCACCGTTGGCATAGCTGATCACGCCGTTCGGCCCACTCCATTGATAATGGAGCTCACCTTGGTCACAGAAAGCGCGCACCTGAAGCGCAACTGAGGAATTCAGCGCGGCATAAATATTCTGGCTGCCAACCGCTTCAGCAGTGAACTGGTTTTCGACGTAAACCCGGAAATAGATGTAATAGCTGTTCCCGTAATCATCACTGACACTGCATTCATAGCTTCCGGAGCGCGTGACATCGGCTATTGTGTAGCTTTCAGATTCAGCACCGGCAATCCTGCCGTTTGGCCCATACCAATAAAAGTGGAGATCTCCTTGACTGCAGGAAGCACGTACCTGAAGCGTCACGGAAGAATGCAGCGCGGTATGGATTTCGCGGTTTCCGCTCGCGCTTGCGGAAAATGCATTGTCAACATATATTGTGAAGTAGATGTTATCTGAGTTCCCATAATCATCATTGACGCGGCAGTAATAATACTCTTTGGACGACTGGATATTGGTTACAAGGAGGTTGTCCGATACAGCGTCAGTAATAATATGGCCCGATTTATACCATTGATAGTGCAGTTGGCCGCTTGTGCAGGACGCACGCACCTGAAGGGTGGCGGAATCATTGGGAGCGACATAGATGATACCTGTGCCGACCGCTTTGACGGTGAACTGATTGTCTACGCTCACATAATAATAGATGTTTTCAGCGTTGCCGAAATCATCGTTGACAGAACAGTAAAAGGATTGATAAGTCAGAACATTGTTTACTGTATAGCTGTCCGATTCGGCGCCGGGAATCATGCCGTTCGGTCCGTACCATTGATAATGGAGCTCCCCTATAGAGCAGGAAGCGCTCACCTGAAAGCTGGCGGAACTGTTCGGCGCGGTCATAACGTTTGTACTGCTGAGTGACCTGACAGAGAAGTTGTTGTCTACGCTGACATAAAAATAAATATTTGCTGAATTGCCATAGTCATCCTCGACGGTACAAAACGGGTGCTGGAAGCTTGTGATGTTGGTGATCTGGTAGGTATCCGAGGTTTCATTTTCAATGATGCCGTCCCAGGTTCTCCATTGATAGTGCAGGTTTCCCCGCAGGCAGGAAGCCTGTACCTGAAGGATAACGGAACCGTATGGCGCGACCGAAACACTTGTGCGGCCAACGGCTTCAACTTCAAAGTGATTGTCAAAATGCTCATCAACGACAATTGTAAACAGGACTGATTCCCAGTTGCCGTAGTCATCCTCTACTATGCAGCGAAGCGACGTGTTGGCCGTAAGGTTCTCAAACGTATAGCTGTTAGAACCCGTTTCATTGCCGTTCCAGTAATAGTGGAGCTCGCCGCGCAGACAGGCTGCCTCCACGGAAAAGGTGTTTTTGCCGGGCGGAACGGTTACTTCAACATCGTCGGACGGGTTCACCGTCAATTGGTTGTCAACCAAAACTTCAAAGGGTGCAACGACGGTATTGCCGTATTCGTCAGATATGTCGCAGAAATAGTAAGTTTTTCCGGTGACGGGCAAGGTCGTAAAGCGGGGAGAATTCACAGACTGCAAATCATAGTAATTATCGCTCCGCCAATAATAATTTAATGTTCCATTCCTGCAGCTTGCCTTTGCCTCAAGGACTGTCGTCTCGCCATATGGAACTTTGACGGGGATATACTTATATCCACCGGTATCAACCGCAAGCCCGTTGTCAACGGTGACATCAAAAAAGATCCATTCCGAGTTGTCAAAGTCATCGCTTACCTGGCATCCAATCCAGTCTCTCGTGGTCACAGAAAACGTGAAAGACGAGGAATCCACATCCGGGAGTTCCGGCCGCATTTCGCTTACCCAGTGGTAGTGCAGACTGCCCTGATTGCAACCGGCATTTACACGGAGCGTCACTTGGCTGCCATACGAGACGGTAAACGCTGTTGGGCCGTTCGCCTCAGCCCAAAATCCATTTCCGGAGGTACTCGGCGGTGGTAGAGCAGCATAAGCGGAAGCGGAGAAGCACAGCACCAGCGCCAGCAGGAGCGCGAGAAACAGGGACGCTCTCAGACAGAAATGTGTTTTCATGATAATTCACCTCACATGAGAATAAAAAATGTATGCTCTTTTAAAAAATATAACATAAACACTGAAATAAAGCAAGTAATATCGCGTGAACAATGCAGTATGCTAACCATGCCGGGTAACAAACTGCGCGCCTTCCGCATAACCTGTTAACAGGAAAAGCGGGAGGCGCTTATGAATATCTCAACCATCCTGTGGGCCCTCGGGGGCACGCAGTTTATTTTTCTTATGACGGCGCTGGGCGCGTCGCTGGTCTTCTTTGTGCGCGCATCCGCGCCGCGTTTTCAGAATCTCCTTCCCGGCTTCGCGGGCGGGGTAATGACGGCGGCCTCGGTCTGGAGCCTGCTGCTGCCCGCCATTGAGCAGACGGCGGGGGAGGGGACGCTGCCCCCATGGCTGCCCGCGGCGGCGGGGCTGCTGCTCGGCGCGCTCTTCATCACGGCGGCGGACGCGGTGCAGGGCGGCGCGGCCGGAAAGGAGCGCATGCTCTTTACAGCCATCACGCTCCACAACATCCCGGAGGGCATGGCGGTCGGTCTCGCGTTCGCGCTGGCGGCGGATGGGGAAGGGCTTGCCGCGGCGCTGGCTCTCGCCCTCGGCATCGGGGTGCAGAACTTCCCGGAGGGCGCGGCGGTATCGCTTCCCCTGCGAAGCGGTGGCATGAGCCGCGCCCGCGCCTTTCTCTGGGGCGCGGCCTCCGGCGCGGTGGAGCCTGTGTTCGGCATGCTCGCGGTCTTCACGGCGGAGCTTGCGCGCCCCGCCATGCCCTGGCTTTTAAGCTTCTCCGCCGGGGCCATGCTCTGCGTCACCGCGCACGAGCTCTGCCCCGCGGCGAGGGGAAAGGCCGGGAGTCTCGGTTATATCGGAGGCTTTGCGCTGATGATGGCGCTGGACGTGGCGCTGGGGTGAGGGACGGCCATCTCCGCCTCGGTGTATATATTGAACGCTATGTGTCATCTCGACCGAACGAAATGAGCGGAGAGATCTGTTGCTTGCGCGTCTCTGCGTTGCCGGATCTCCCGACTCCGCTCAAGATGACTTGTTCAGCAGGCGAAAGCATGGCAGCACGGACAGAAAAATACGTCCAGTCTTGTAACATTCTTACAAGAATACGGAGAGCCTGTTTGAAAGTTGTCATGAAAAACTACGAAATTTTCCGCGGAAAAAAGTAGACACAACTCGTGCCCGTATGATATGATATACCAGTAAACTCCGTACCATGTAAAATGTAACGAGGTGAAGCTTATGGCATTTAAATTTAAGGGCGGCGTCCATCCCGATTACCGGAAACACCCTGAGATTCCCGTGACCGTGATCGCGCCGCCGCCGCAAGTCGTCATCCCCATGGCACAGCACATCGGCGCACTCTGCACACCGCTGGTGAAAAAGGGCGACGTCGTGAAGATGTACCAGAAGATCGGCGACAATCCCGCGCCCGTCTCCGCGCCCGTCCACGCCTCCGTCTCCGGTACGGTCGTGGCGGTCGAGCCCAGACCCCACCCCCTCGGCGATATGATCATGTCCGTCGTCATCGAGAACGACTTTCAGGACACGCCCGAGCTGATGGAGCCGCTGACGGAAGAGCAGCTCAAGGATCCCGAAGCCATCCTCCAGCGCATCCGTGAGGCCGGCGTCGTCGGCATGGGCGGCGCAATGTTCCCCACGGCGTTCAAGATCCAGAGCGGCCGCGGCAAGGTCGACACCCTGATCATCAACGGCGCCGAATGCGAGCCATACATCAACGGCGACCATCTGACCATGCTCCAGCACCCGGACGAGCTTCTGAAGGGCATCGAGCTTGCCCGCATCGCCCAGGGCGTGGACAAGGTTTACTACGGCATCGAGAAGAACAAGCAGGACGCGATCGACCTGCTCAACTCCAAAATTGCCGGCAAGTACAACATTGAGATCGTACCCGAGAGCACCCTGTACCCCCAGGGCGGCGAGAAAATGCAGATCAAGACCATCACCAACCGGGAGGTCAAGCCCGGCGGGCTGCCCGCGGGCGTCGGCTGCTGCGTGATCTCCACCCGCACCGCCTTCGCCATCTATCAGGCCTGCTGTGAGGGCAAGAGCGTCGTGGAGCGCATCGTCACCGTCGACGGCAGCGCCATCGCGGCCCCGGTCAACGCGCTGATCCGCGTCGGTACCAGCTTCGCGTACATCGCCGAGCAGGTGGGCGGCTTCGTGCGCACCCCGCGCAAGATCGTCCTCGGCGGCCCGATGATGGGCATCTGCGCCACCACGCTGGAGGCCGTCACCGTCAAGGGCACCGCCGGTCTTCTCTTCTTCACCGAGGACGAAGACCGCACCGTGGAAGAGCCCGTGTGCATCCGCTGCGGCAAGTGCATCAACGTATGTCCCATGCGCCTCGAGCCGACCTATATGTACCAGTACTACAGAAAGCGCGACTTTGAGATGCTGGAGAAATACCATGTGACCGACTGCATCGAGTGCGGCAGCTGCACCTTCCGCTGCCCGGCGAGAATGCCGCTGACCCATGCCTTCAAGACCGCAAAGCTCTTGCTCCAGGCCAAGGCCGCCAAGGAAAAGGCCAAGGCGGAAGCCGCCGCAAAGGAGGCAAAGAAATGAACGAGAAGAAAGAACGCATGATCTTTGACGTTACATACCAGCCGCAGGTACGCACCGTGCGCGACACCCAGCGCATCATGCTGGACGTGATCATCGCGACGCTGCCCATCGTGGGCTTCGGCGTGTACCGCTACGGCTGGCATGCGCTCCTGCTCGTGGTGTCGAGCATGGCGGCCGCTGTCTTCTTTGAGTGGGCCTACCGCCGCCTCCTGAAGAAATCCATCACCATCGACGATCTCTCTGCCGCCGTGACCGGCCTGCTGCTGGTCATGGTTCTGCCCCCGCAGACGCCGGTCTGGATGGCTGTCATCGGCGATTTCTTCGCCATCGTCATCGTCAAGCAGCTCTACGGCGGCATCGGCAAGAACTTCCTCAACCCCGCCCTCGCGGGCCGCGCCTTCCTCACGGCATCCTATTCGGGCGTGCTGACCGTCGTTATGATCGACGGCGTGACCGCCGCCACCCCGCTGGGCTACATGTACAGCGACACGCCGATCCCCTTCACCCTCGCTCAGAACTTCTTCGGCGCGATTCCCGGCAGCGTCGGCGAGATCAGCTCCTTCTGCATCCTCGCGGGCGCGGCCTACCTGATCGCCCGCAAGGTCATCCGCTGGCGCATCCCGCTGTCCGTGATCGGAACCGTGTTCTTTGTGAGCCTGATTTTTGGGCACAGCGGCTACGGCAATTTTGAGTGGGCACTGCACAACGTCTTTGCCGGCGGCGTGATGTTCACCGGCATCTTCATGGCGACCGACTACGCGACCTCCCCTGTCACCATCAACGGCCAGATCATCTACGGCATCGGCATCGGCCTTTTGACCATGCTGATCCGCTACTTCGGCGGCTATGCCGAGGGCTGCTCCTACGCGATCCTGATCATGAACCTCTGCACCTGGGCCATCGACAAGGGCTGCCACCGCCGCCAGTTCGGCGTCTCCAGGGAAGAGTTCTTCGCGCAGAAGCGCGCCAAAAAGAACGCGAAGAAGGAGGCTGCGTCATGAATAAAATTGTGAAACTTGCCCTCGTTCTCTTCGCTGTCAGCGCGATCGTCGCGGGCGTGCTCGGCATCGTCAACGCGATGACCGCCCCTGTCATCGACGCGCAGAAGCAGGCCAAAACCGCCGCCGCCTTTTCTTCGATCCTTGCGGCAGAGCGCTACGACGAGATCGAATTTGCCGACCCCAATTTCCCGACCGTGCTCACCGTACATCAGGCCGGGGACGCCGGTTACGTTGTGACCTCCAAGTTCTCCGGCGCACAGGGCAACATCACCCTCGCCGTCGGCGTGGATCCGGACGGCAAGTGCACCGGCATCTCCGTCATCGAGCATGCCGAAACCTCCGGCCTCGGCGCGAACGCCGCCAGCACCGGTGAGGTCGGCGTGAACTTCCGCGCACAGTTTGTCGGTCAGGATGAGAGCATCGCGCTCTCCAACGCCGGCGGCAGCATCGACGCCCTGACCGGCGCGACGATCACCTCGCGTGCCATTACCGAGGCCGTCGCCACGTCCATCCAGGCCGTCAAATCTCTGGATTAAGGAGGGCTGCGTGAATGAATCGTAAAAAACAGTTTAGCGAAGGCCTGATTACCAATAACCCCGTACTTGTCCAGCAGATCGGCATGTGCGCCACCATGGCCATCACCACGACGCTCTTCAACGGCGTCGGCATGGGCCTGTCGGTTCTCATTATCCTTACCTGCTGCAACGTGGTTATCTCCGCCATCCGCAAATTGATCCCCGGTGAGATCCGTCTGGCGATCTTCGTCGTCGTCATCGCGGGCTTCGTCACCATCGTGGACATGCTTTTGAAGGCCTTTGTCCCTGCACTGAGCGAGGCGCTCGGCGTCTTTATCCCGCTGATCGTCGTCAACTGCATCATCATCGGCCGCGCGGAGGCCTTCTGCCAGAAAATGCCCGTCAAGGACTCCTTCTTCGACGGTATCTTCCAGGGCATCGGCTACACCTGCGTGCTGATCGCGATGTGCGTGATCCGTGAATTCCTTGGCTCCGGACGCTTCGGCGGCGGCCTCATCGACGTGGCCAACGGCTTCCGCTTCACGCTCGACGGCACGGGCGCGGGCATCCAGATCTTCCCCGAGAGCTACGGCGCGTCCATCCTGTCCCTGCCCTTCGGCGGCTTCCTGACGCTGGGCTTCCTGATCGCCGCCATGCAGTACGCCCTCAAGAAGTCCGAGGAGAAAAAGGCAAAGAAAGCGAAAGAAGAGAAGGAGGTTGAGAAGTAATGCTTAGCAGTATCATTCAGATCTCGCTGGGAGCTATTTTGATCAACAACTTCATCTTCTCCCAGTTCCTCGGCTGCTGTCCCTTCCTGGGCTGCTCCAACAAGGTGGACACTGCCGTCGGCATGGGCCTTGCGGTCGTGTTCGTCATGGGACTTGCCTCGGCGATCTGCTGGGTCATCAATGAGTACATCCTGGTCGCCCTGCATCTGGAATTTCTCCAGACCCTGGCCTTCATTCTGGTCATCGCGGCGCTGGTTCAGTTTGTTGAGATGTTCCTGAAGAAGATGGTTCCGTCGCTGTACTCCGCGCTGGGCATTTTCCTGCCCCTGATCACCACCAACTGCGCGGTGCTCGGCGTGGTTCTGCTCAACGTCCAGAACAATTACAATTTCATCGAGTCCCTCGTCTACGGCATCACCGGCGGCATCGGCTTCCTGCTCGCCATCGTGCTCTTCGCCAGCGTGCGTGAGCGCGTGGAGTTTGCCGATTACCCCGAGTGCTTCAAGGGCTTCTCCATCTGCCTTGTCTCCGCCGCGCTGGTGGCCCTGGCCTTCATGGGCTTCAGCGGTATGGCGATCCCGGTATGAGGAGGTAAGAGAATATGACAACGATTCTTCTTGCTATGCTCGTCCTCGGCGTCCTGGGCGGGATCTTCGGCGGGCTGCTTGCCTTTGCCTCCCAGATCTTCCATGTGGAGGTCGACCCCAAGCAGGCCGCGGTGCGTGAGGCTCTTGCCGGCGCCAACTGCGGCGGCTGCGGCTACCCCGGCTGCGACGGCTACGCCGCCGCGGTGGCGAAGGGCGAAGCCCCATGCAACCGCTGCGTTGCGGGCGGCGCGGAAACCGCCGCAAAGGTTGCCGAGATCATGGGCGCTGCCAATGACGCCAGTGAAAAAATGGTTGCCTTCGTCCCCTGCTCCGGCTGTGAGGGCGTGGCGGAAAAGCGCTTCAACTACACCGGCCCCGAGGACTGCCAGGCCGCCATGCTCTTCGGCGGCAAGAGCAACAAGCTCTGCACCTTTGCCTGCATCGGTCTCGGCAACTGCGTCCGCGCCTGCCAGTTTGACGCCATGCACATCGTAAACGGCATTGCCCAGGTTGACCGCTCCCACTGTGTAGGCTGCGGCGCGTGCGTGGATACCTGCCCGAAGAGCATCGTCAAGCTCATCCCCGAGAGTCAGCGTATCATGCCGGCCTGCTCCAGCCACGACAAGGGCGCGGCGGTCATGAAGGTCTGCACCGCCGGCTGTATCGGCTGCATGAAGTGCCAGCGCGAATGCCCCGCGGGTGCGATTGTCGTCAATCAGTTCCTCGCCGAGGTCGACCCCGAAAAGTGCATCGGCTGCGGCAAATGCGCCGAGGTCTGCCCGCGGCACATCATCGTAGACTTTACGAAGTAAAATAACAAACCATCAAAAAAACTCCCACGAAAGTGGGAGTTTTTTGATGGGAAAAATCAATTATATTCCGGGAATCGCTCCGCGTAGTCGATCAGCTCCGTGACCGGCCAGAGGCATTGTTGAGAGGCGGTGTAGACAGAGTAGTAGTCATACTGCCCCTGCAGGGTCATCTCCGTCCCGTTGGCGGAGGTTTCCGCCAGCATGCCGGGAACTTCCTTTTCAAAGAAAACGAAGACGGCGCGCTCGTAATCCGCGATATGGTATACGTCGCGGATGTTGATGTGCGGGGAGATCTTGAACAGAAAATCATCCTGCCAGCACCCGGCGATGAGCTTTCCGTCGGAATAGGCCGCGACGTCCGGCGCGCACATGGACTGGTTGCCGTATACAAGCTCGTAGCCGTTTTCCACCGCCCAGTCCGCGATCTGCCGGGCGGGCGTGGGCTCATCCGAGAGGGCGACGCGCAGATCGTCCTTGTAGCTGAAAAACAGATTCACAGCGGAGAGCATACAGAAGAAGGCCGCCAGGCATGCAAGCTGTTTCGGTTTCGCCCTCTCCGCGATCAGCGCGAAGGACAGAGCCGGGAGCGTGTAATACAGAAACAGGTAGATGGGCCGGAGCTGGACGGAGGTAAAAAAGGAGGCCGCGATCACCGACAAACAGCCCAGCGCGGCGACAAGCCAGAAGCAGCCGACGCCCTTCGCCCCGCGCTTTTTTCGCAGGAACAGATATACCGCGCCCAGCACAAGCAGCGTCAGCGCGAGGAACATGAGAATGAAGAAGAGGCGGCTTTCCCCATTCCGCGTGGCCTCGTAGCCGGTCACGGTAATGAGCGCCGTATGCAGATCCCGAAGCTTGTCCGACAGCGAAGCGCCCGAGAAGACAGACGCGCCGCCGTAGATCTCATGTCTCCTCACGGGCAGAAGCCGGATGAACACCAGCCCCGCAAGATTCGCGGCGGTATAGCCCAGCACGCGCCGCAGACGCATCCGATGTCTTGTCGGATAGAGCGGCTGCTTTTTGATGAGCCGGTACAGGGCGGCAAGAGCCTCATAGCACAAAAGCGGCAGGATCAGCACGCAGGTCTGGCGCAGGCTCTGCATCCCGGTACAGAAGCACAGAAGCAGCGACAGCAACAGCACGGGCAGGCGCAGGGCTTCCGATTCCCGCGCGCGGGCATAGTCGCCGAGCACAACGAAGAAGCAGATCAGATAACAGGCGTAGAAGCTGCACATGGCGAAAAAGAGCTGCTGCCCGTCCTCGCGGAAGACGGAATAGGGGCCGAAGATCGAGGCCAGAAATACCAGCAGCGCCGCCGCGCGGACAGAGGGGCGGCGGATGTACGGGCGCAGCATCCATTCCATGCTCAGCAGCAGAAAGACCGACATACAGAGCGTCGCCCAGGCCATGGCGCGGTTCATGCTTCCGGTGAGGCCGTAGAACAGGGCGGACAGCACCGGCGTCGCTGCGACGTAGAACTGATTGCCGAAGAGATAATTCTTCGGAAAAAGCGTCTTCTGCTCCCACATCAGGCGGGCGACCAGCGTGTCCTCATACATGTCGGAGGTACACAGCCGCGCAAAGCCCCGGAAGTCGATCACTGTAAACACGGCGAGATAGGCGAGAATCAGCAGTGCAGGGAGCATTGTCAAGAGATATTCGGTTTTCCGCTGTCTGTCAGGCATGCTTAGCTTCCCCAAAACAAAAATTACCGTATCAGTTTACCCTTGGAAAGAGGAAAAGTCAACCCGAAGAGAGTCGGTCAGAAAAAGAAATCCCCTGCAAATACATCGTGTATTTGCAGGGGAAGAGCGCGCAGAGCCGGGTTTGCCGTTTAGCTGTAGAGGCGGATCCCTCTTTCGAGTACGAGCTTGTAGGATGTCCCATATTCATAGACATAACTGTTAATGGAATAGTCTATGTAAGGCGTAACTCTATTTACAAGCGCGATCAGGTAGATGTTGTTACGAATATTCAGCGTGCTGATGTACGTATTGTAGCATACGAACTCCTGCAAATCTGTGAGCGTGCTGAGGTCTATTGAATACAGCGGGTTGCCGTAGATGCGCAGCGTCTCCAAATAGGTGAAGTATTCAATCCCCTTCAGATTCCGGATTCCCAGATTGTTGCAGTCTATCAGTTTTACCTGCTTGATCTCCCAGTCGTAGAGTATGCCGTCCCGCCGCTTGTCATAAAACTCAGACACGCCTCTGCGGAAAATGGGGTCGGGGAAGTTCGTGGCGTTGATGGGAATACCGCCTGAAGCGTTCCAGCTGAGATCGTCATAGATAAGATAGGCGGAATCCGAATCGGTATAATAATAAATGACTCCGTCATACGTACGCGGCGACACTGTGCGACTGACCTGCAGCAGCGTAGGACAATTGCTGATTGTGTTGATCGTAAAAGCCAGATTTCTGTTGCCTGAGCAGTTCAGCTGCGCAAGCGCGGTTGTTTTGCTGAGGTTGAGACTGGTCAGCAGATTGACGTGGCAGTCGAGCGTTTTCAGATTGGAACTGGTGACAATCAGCGAACTCAGCAGGTTTTTCCCACAATAAAGCACCTGCAGGAGACTGTTATATCTGAGATCAAGGGAAACCAGCTTGTTTCCGGTGAACTCCAGACCCTGCAGCTTCGAGTTGTTGCTGAGATCGAGTGTTTCCAGAAGATTAAACGCCGCATAGAGACCGGTAAGCTCACGGTTTTGGGAGACATTGAGCTGGGTCAGGTTATTATTATGGGCAAAGACGGTTTGCAGCGCCGTGTTCTGGGTGAGATCAAGCGAGCTCAGACCGTTGTTGCTGCAATAAAGCTGCTTGAGCTGATGGTTTTTGCTCAAATCGAGGCCGGTGGTCAGAGGGTTGTTGGAGCAATACAGAGTATCAAGCAACTTGTTTCCGGTGACGTCCAGTTCAGTCAGCTCGTTATAGGCGCAGCCCAGCGCTTTCAAATTGCGAAACCACTTGATGCCTGCGAGAGAGCGGATGTGTCCGGGATTTTCTGCGCTTCCGGAGCAGTTGATTGTCTGCACGGGGAGGCTTTCGCTGTCGCTCAGGAAGCCGTTGTTATCATTGTCAAAGTGAGATTTAACAAAACTGCGGAAGAACTCGTCAGGGAAATAGGTCGGGGTAATCGGAATCCAGTACCCGCCCTGATTGAAATATACCAGGGCGTCCCGCAGCGGCCCGTTGTACTCGCCGAGATTGTTGATAATATTCTGCCACTGTGCTTCGCTACCGCCGAAGTTTATGCCGATCAGATTGCTGCATCCGGAAAAGGCGCCCTCTTCGATGCTCGTCACGGTCGCCGGGATGACCGCATACACCATGCTGATGCAATTGGCGAAAGCTTCCTTTCCGATGGTGGTGGTATTTGCCGGAATGTAAAAGGCTCCGTCCACGGGGGCGTCAAAGGTTTCTGCTTCAAAAAGTGTCAAGCCCGTCTCGGCGCCAAAGGATACCTCATCCATGATCGCGGCGACATCCGGATCGGGAAAGGCGATCTCTGAACTGGCGATCTTATCCAGATCGGCAAAGGAAATCTCTTCGGAATCGGACGAGTCGATATCCTCCGGCTCGGGGAAAAGAAGCGCCAACGAGTCGTCTTCACCCTCGGCAAAAGCGGCGGGGAACATGCACGCGCAAAGCGCGGCACACAGCAGCAGCGCAATCGCGGTTCTCAGAGCTTTCATCGAATAATCCTCCTTTAGCTGAAAAGCAAGCGCTAAATATATTATGTGAATTATATCATGACGAGACCATGCAGACAAGAGGGAAATACAAATTCTGGCTAACATAAAAATTTTTCCCGGCTTTTGCGAAGCGGAAGGATGAGAGGCCCCTTTCGCCATTGACAGCGGCGGCGGTTCCACGTATACTGAAAACAAAAATAATAACGATCAGGGAGCTTATTATGCTGACAGTCAATGATCTTTCCATCCAGTTCGGGCCGACGGTGCTTTTTTCCCGCGTGGATCTCCAATTTACGGCGGGCAACTGCTACGGCATCATCGGCGCAAACGGCGCGGGCAAGTCCACCTTTATCAAGATCCTCTCCGGGGAATTGGAACCGACCAGCGGCAGCGTGGTGCTCGACCCCAAGCGGCGCATGTCCGTCCTCAAGCAGAACCAGAGCCTCTACGACGATTATACCGTGCTCGATACCGTCATCATGGGCAACCCCCGCCTCTATGAGTGCGGGAAAGAAAAGGACGCCATCTACGAAAAGCCCGACTTCAACGACGAGGACGGCATCCGCGCTGCGGAGCTGGAGGAGGAATTTGCCGAACTCGGCGGCTGGGAAGCTGAGAGCGACGCAAGCCGTATTCTCCAGGGCCTCGGCGTGGACGTGGCGCTGCACCAAAACCTCATGCGCGACACCGATCCGCGCATCAAGGTCAAGGTGCTGCTGGCCCAGGCGCTTTTCGGCCACCCGGACGTGATATTGCTGGACGAGCCGACCAACAACCTCGACCTTGCCAGCGTCGTATGGCTGGAGGACTTCCTTATGGACTACGAGGGCACCGTCCTCGTGGTGAGCCATGACCGCTACTTCCTCAACAATGTCTGCACGCATATTGTCGACATCGACTACGGCAAGATCAAGATGTACGTCGGCAACTACGATTTCTGGTATGAGTCCAGCCAGCTCATCCAGAAGCTCATCAAGGATCAGAACAAGAAGGCCGAGCAGAAGATTCAGGAGCTGCAGACCTTCATCGCCCGCTTCTCCGCCAACAAATCCAAGTCCCGACAGGCGACCTCCCGCCGCAAGCTCCTGGACAAGATCACCGTGGAGGAGCTGCCTGCGTCCAACCGGCGTTACCCCTGGGTGGGCTTTAAGGCCAACCGGGAACCGGGCAAGGATCGCCTCTTTGTCACCGAAGTCTCCAAAACCGTGGACGGCGTAAAGCTTTTAAATAATGTGAGCTTCATCGTCGGCAAGGACGACAAGATCGCCCTCGTCGGAAAGAACGAGCTTGCCGTGACCATGCTCTACAAAATCCTCATGGGGGAGGAGGAGCCGGACTCCGGTACGGTCAAGTGGGGCGCCAGCATTGAGCCCAGCTATTTCCCCAAGGATCACAACAGCTATTTTGAGGACTGCGATTATGACCTCATCGACTGGATGCGCCAATTCTCCGAGGACAAGCGCGAGAGCTATCTGCGCACGTTCCTGGGACGTATGCTGTTCTCCGGGGATGATGTGTATAAAAAGGTGCGCGTCCTCTCCGGCGGAGAGAAGGTGCGCTGCATGCTCAGCCGCATGATGCTCTCCGGCGCGAACTTCCTCCTGCTCGACCAGCCGACGAACCATCTGGATCTGGAGAGCATTGCCGCGCTCAACAACGGCCTGGAGGCGTTCAAATACAATATTATCTTCTCTTGCCACGACCACCAGCTCACGCAGACTGTGGCCAACCGCATCATCGAGATCACCGACGACGGGATCATTGACCGCCGCTGCACCTACGACGAGTATATGCACGTCAGCGATCTGGAGCAGAGCGTCAGAGGATAAAAACAGCGCCGCCCAAACGGGCGGCGCTGCTGTCAGTGCGGGAAATCACTTCGTCATCTTAAAGGTGTTGACTGCCGTCTGGAGAATGCCGTTGACGGTGTTGATGTCCGGCTCAAGGGCGCGGGAATGATAGGCGATGACCTGCCCGTCCCCAATATTCTCAGCGTAGTAGGCGCAGCAGACGGTGCCGCCGGCTTCCTCATCGTTGTAGGTGTAGTAGATGCAGTAGAGATCACGACCGTCAATCAGCGTGACAGGCTCCGAAGGCGGGGTGATGATCGAGTCGCCCAGTTCTTCGACAGCGCCGGCGGCCAGCTCATTGAGATATGTGACGGCGTCGTTGACGGTCTCAACGTCCATCAGGGAGACGGTGCAGTAGGGGATACCCTCGTCCGTACCGGCAAAAATGATCGCGTTGCCGGTGGGGTTCTGCATGGCGACATACTTGCTGTCGTAGTCGAAGCTGATGCCGTTGGCGTCGCTGACAAAGGTGTGGATGCCGGAATCAGGCTCGACAGCCTTGGAGGTGGGTTCGGGCGAAGGTTCGGGCGTGGGCTCCGGAGTCGGTTCCGGCGTAGCCTCAACAACGGGGGCTTCGGTCGGCGCGGGGGTCTCAGTCGGAGCGGACGTGGACGCGGCTTCTTGCTTCTTGCCGCAGGCGGACAGGGCGAACAGCATGACTATAACAAGGGCCAGCGCAATGATCCTGTTTTTCATATTTGCTTCCTCTTTCGTTCATGTATTATACACAGCGATCTGTATACGAAGATTATTGTAAACCATGTTATGGAATTTGTCAAAGCATTTCTTGCATTCGGGAGAGAAAAGCGTCGGCGCTTTTTCGACATGGCGAATCAACACAGAATGTTGGCTTTGCGAAAAAAGCTGTTTTCATTCGGAACTTTTTCCCTTTTTCTGCGTCAGATAAGCTGAGCGTGAAAAGTATTTCATATTATTTGATCCCATATTCGAAAGGAGAACCGGATATGAACATCGGAATGAAAAGAGGCGGCCTGGTCGCATTGCTGCTGGCGGTGATGCTGCTCGTCAGCATGTTTGCCGCCGCACCCGCGCAGGCAAAAGGGGAGGGCATTGTCAGCGGCGCCGCGCCAAAAACGGCAGACGTAAGTCAGAATGACGCCGCCGCGGATGAGCCGGAAGCGGCCCCTGCCGAGAAGCAGCAGGTCGAAGCGGCCACGGTGGATGAGCTTCTAAAAGCCATTGCGCCGAACACGGTCATCACGCTCACCGGGCGCAGCTATGATCTCACCCGCGCACAGGGCTACGGCGTCTATGGCAGCCAATGGTACGGCTGGAACGACATTTACGACGACGGCTGGGAGCTGGAGATCGACAACGTCGAGGGCCTCACGATTCGGGCCTCGCGTCCGGGGACGGAGATCATCACCGTGCCGCGCTATGCCTGCGTGATGAAATTCGTCAACTGCGCGGACGTGGCGCTGGAGGGCTTTACGGCCGGCCACAGCGACGGGCCCGGCTACTGCACGGGGGCAGTTCTCCATATGCAGGACTGCCGTAATATGTCCGTTTCTCGCTGCGATCTGTACGGCTGCGGCACCTACGGCCTGGAGCTGGAGCACTGCCAGGGGGTACATACGACAGACAGCACCATCCGCGACTGCAGCTACGGCGCGATCTCCGCAAGCAATTGCCGGGACGTGCTTCTGGACGGCTGCTCGATCTACGGGATCGAGGGCTTCGACGGCATTTTTACGCTGAGCGCCTGCCGCGACTGTGCGCTCATCAATTCCGTCGTGCGCAGCAACAGCGCCTCAAGTCTTCTCGCGCTCAATTCTGTGAAGAATTTCTATATGGCCGGCTGTGAAGTCAGCAAAAACACCTTTGAGGGCATGTTCTGCTGCACGCCCTATCCGGCGGTGATCGAGGGCTGCGTCTTTGCGGACAACAACTGCAGCAATTGGTATCAGGAGAACTGGAAAACAAGCGAGCGTGTCGTCATGCCTGACGGCACGGCTTACAGCGACGAAGAGCTTGCTGCGCTCACGCTGATAGGGAATGTAAGCTGGACTGCGCCCGAAGCGGCGGAGCCGGTACAGATCGCACCGGAAGCGAGCGAGGACGGTCGAATTCACGTCCGTAATGTGGACGAGCTCCTTGCTGCCATCGCGCCGGATGCGAATATCTATCTGGAGGACGGCGTCTATGATCTCAGCGAGGCCATGGGCTACGGGTACGACGGCGGCGAGTACTGGTACTGGATGGACTGCTATGACGGGCCTGGACTTGTGATCCGCAACGTGGAGAATCTGAGCATCGCGGCCGCCGGGCCGCACCGGGCGCGGATCGTGGCCGTGCCGCGCTACTGCGAGGTGCTGAGCTTTGAGGGCTGCAGGAACGTCAGTCTCAGCGGCTTTACCGCGGGCCACACCCAGGAGCCGGGCGCCTGCGCGGGCGGCGTGCTGAGCTTTATGGAGAGCCGCGGCTTCCGGATCGAGGACTGCTCGCTCTACGGCTGCGGCATTGTGGGCGTCACCTGCATGAGCAGCGGGGACGGTGAGATACAGCACACGGAGATCCACGACTGCTCGGACGGCGCGTTCTGCTTCTTCGACAGCCTGGATATCCGGATCAGCGAATGCAACGTCCACGATATCCCGAACTATACCTATCAGCTCTTTAACTGCGGCAGCATCACCGCCGACGGGAGAGAGCTCCCCGAAGGCACAAGCTGGTAATACACAGAGAAACGATTTGCCCCTGAAAATACGCAAACACGTGTTTTCAGGGGCGTTCATCATTCTTCCGTTATCCGGCGGCATTCGAGATAATAGCGTTTCTCCTGCGCGTGACCCATGGAGAAGGTTTTGCGCGGCAGTACGCCGTCCATGACGATGCCGCGGAAGAAATCCTCCTTTGAAATCTTCGGCAGCAGGAAGGCCAGCGCATTCTCGCACTGCGCAAGCCGGGCCGCCGTATCGTCACCGTGGATATAATCGATCTTTCCACCGCACTCTTTCAGATAACGGTCGAGGAAGGGCTGCAGGATCGCAACCGGCAGCTCCCCGCGCGCGGGGTCGAGAGACAGCGTTCCCTCCTGTTCCCCGGCGCACCAGTCCACGGTCAGACCGTCGGGCTTGCAGAGCGATTCCGCCTCGTGAAGAATTTTGCCGGGCGATACCTCCGTCAGAAGACGGTGGATGGGTTCAAACTTTTGCGAGACGTCACGGATGTTCTGCAGCTCTGCCATCGCGAAGCGCGCCGGGTGCCGCGTCCCCGCAAGCTCGGGCCGCGCCGCCTTGAGCGCTTCCCAGCAGGTCTTCGCCGTGGCAAGGGAATGGTTCCCGTCTCCCACGGCATAGAGCAGGGGAGCCCTGCCGGTCTCCGCGAAGCGTTCCCTTGTTGACGCTTCATATTGCTTCAGCGCATCGTCCAGCGCCGCGGCGTCAGCGCCCTGCACAAGATGCCCCACAATATGCCCGCCGCCCTGCATAAGCTTAAAGTCATATACGATCGGCAGCGCGGCTTTTTTCGCCTCCAGACTGTCCAGCACACGGCCTTTGGCGTCATCCATCAGGAGCATCACATGACTCGCCTCCAGGCACGCCCCGCTCCGTATTCTGACGCGCGGGGGAATCCGCTCCACCACGGTCTGTTCCGTGGCGCGGACAGCGGAGGCCGCGTCGCTGCGGTAGTCGTATTCCTCCAGGTCGATCACACCCACAACGCCCCGGCGAACCGTGCCATCCAAAAGCGTGCGTTCTATATAGATATAGGAAGCGGGAAAGACGTCAAAGACATCTTCGTTCAGATAGCGGCGCATCTTGGCGTTGATGGACTTGATGCGCGCGTCCTCGTCGCGGCCCAGCTCCGCTTCCGGGAAGATGATGTGATAAGCGGAGGGCTCTTCTCCCGCCTGCTCACGCACCGCGCGCCAGTATTCCGGCTGAGAGGTAAACTGGTCACAGGCGATCACCGCCCAGTTATTCAGCAATTCCCTGTGTGGGACAAGCAGCTCTGCCGCCTGAAAAACAGCCATCGTCAACAGCTCCTTGTATTCATAATCGCGTGTCATTATAGCACGGCACAGTGCAAAAGGCTACAGGAAAATGGCCTTCACTTATCCTGTGTTTCCTCTCAAATCCATTGCAAGTTTCGCCGAACTGCGCTAAAATATGCGCATGGAAAAAACGGCTGTCAAAAAACGCGGGCTCACCGCCATCTTTGCCCTCTGCCCCGCGGCACATGTCATTGCGCTGCTCGGCGGGGGGCTGATTGCGCTCTTTTTGGCCCTGCGTCATGACGGAGCGCTGATGCAGACGCTCTCCGCCCGCTTTGTGCAGCCGCTGCATCACGCCCTCGCACGGGTCACGGCGCATCTGCCTTTTTCCCTGGCCGAATGGCTGTACGCGTTTGCGATCGGCGGGACAATAGTTTACATAATATATGAGATCACAATGCTGATTACTCGCCCCGAACGGCTGCGGCGGTTCTATCGGCTGTGCATGCGGCTTGCTGCGCTGGTGCTCAGCATCTACGCGCTTTTCTGCCTGTTATGGGGCGTTTATTACTATGGGGACGATTTTATCGTCCGCAGCGGTCTGCCGTCCGGCGCGATCACGTCGGAGGAGCTGGAGCTCGTCACGCTCTATTTCGCAGATCTCCTGAACGAATACAGCACGCAGGTGCCGCGGGATGAAGCGGGGCTCTGCCGCACGGACAGGCAAGCAGTGCTGGCGTATTCGCCGCAGTTCTTTCGCGCGCTTGTACGCGACTATCCCTGCCTCGACGGCCCGGATGTTCCGGCCAAGGCCATGTTCTTTTCCCGCGTCATGAGCATCATTGACTTTACGGGATTTTTCTGCCCTTTTACTGCCGAGGCCAATGTTAACGTGGATTTCCCGGAAGCCCTTTTTGCCGCCACCGTTGCGCATGAGCTGTCGCACCAGCGGGGTGTGGCCAAGGAGCAGGAGGCAAACTTCGTTGCGGTGCTGGCCTCGCTTGCGGACGGGGATGCGGACTATTGCTACTCGGCCTGTATGCTGGCCTATATTCATCTGGGCAATGCCCTGGCCGACGTCGATCCGACGGCGCTGCAGATGATTTCCCATGGGCTTGATGCATCGGTGAAGGCGGATCTGACGGAGCACAACGCCTATTGGGAACGCTTCGAGACGCCTGTTCAAACGGTGACGAACACGGTGTACGAAGGCTTTTTGCAGAGCTACGAGCAAACGCTCGGCCTGCGCAGCTATGGCGCGTGCGTCGATCTGCTGGTCAATTACTATGCCGACGCGGCCCGCGCCCGCTTCGCGTCCGCAGCAGCCAATGAAGATGATTGAGGTATCCAAAAAGAAATGACAATATCGTGAAATAAATCCTTGACAAATCGTAAAAAACATGTATAATAACCCTTGCGTTTAGCGGGATTGTGTAAAGGTAGCACAGCGGACTCTGACTCCGTATGTGAGGGTTCGAATCCTTCTCCCGCTGCCACTGAAAAGCCTCAAATCCAATGGATTTGAGGCTTTTTCCTTTGCTTTTTGAACTCGCCTTTTGTCACTTTTGTCATCACAACTTCTCCGTTTTAGTGCCGTATTTTGTCGATTTCTTGCGGTATTCGCCGGTATTATATCATTTATTGTCCTGACTTTTTCAAGAGCCGTAGCTCGAAAAATTGCGTCCGCAAAGCCTTTTTTGCGCCTGCAAATGGCCGAGTGATGACAAAAATGATGACAAAAATTTGGCCGACAAATATCGTCAAAACCCGCACAGCGCAAGGCTTTTAGCGATTGCGTTCACTCCAAAAGCGAAAAAAGTCCCCTACTTTAAGGCAACACCGCACAATTCACAAAGCAAGAACCGAACTCTCTGTATAGTGTCAAAATGCCGATGATACCCCTGTATTTTTTGCGCGGAGGCAAACCGAATCAGACTGCCAGGCAGGGCCTGTCAGCCAGAATCAGATTTGCCAGCGCAAACCCTCGGTATCGGGTTTTCTTGAATTTAAGAAGTCCCTTTACAACGCCGAAAACATGTTCGACTTTGGCACGCACGGAAGACTTTGCGTGTTCCCGTTTCTTTGCCTTGTACTGACCGCTTTTGCTGAGCTTGCGCATTTGGCTGGGGCGACGGTTGATCTCATACTGAATCTTCTTGCCGGATTTGTTTCGTACTTTGGCATCTTCTCGCTTCTCTGCGCCGAGGTACCCGCTGTCTCCGTTGAGTGTATCTTCCTCTCCGTGCAGTCCACACCAATATGCGCCTTATACCCGAAATGCCACGTGTTGCCCTTCTTCACTTGATGGGCGTCGGGATCGCGCTTCTTTTCCTCGTTTTTCGTGGAAGATGGAGCTGCTATAATCGTAGAATCTACGATTGTTCCCTTTTTCAGAATGAGACCGCGCTCCGTCAACATAGTGACCACTTGTGCAAACAACTGCTGTTGCAGTCCATGCTTCATCAGCAGATTCCGAAAGAGATTCCGAAAGCGTCCCAGGGTATCCCCGTCGGGTACTTGGTTACTGGAATCTACCCCGCCAAACTCAGAAAATGCGCGACTGTCTATGACCTCCCCAACCGTACCTTCATCTGACAGGTTGTAGAGGTTCTGTAGTATGAATAACCGAAGCATCAATTCCAACTCATAGGGCTTGTTGCCGCGCTCTCCTTTATAGTAGTACGGCTGTATGAGTGCTTTCCACTCGCCCCACGGGATGATGCGATCCATCTGTGCCAGAAATTCTTTTTTCTTTTTTTTCTTTGTCCGTACTTTCGCCAACTCATCGTTGAACGCGGACAGCGTTATCTGTTTATTCATACTGTTATTTTACCATGTTTTGGCCGCTTCCGCACTACTTATTTTCTGTGCGGTG
>CADAPH010000013.1 GCA_902789745.1 Oscillospiraceae bacterium
GCCGGAAAGACGCTGGGGGAGACCGTTTCCATCACCGAGGGCTGGCAGGATACCTCCGCCAGATACGGCCGCGCGGGGAATTATTACATGGAAATGGCGGTGGATTCCATGGCGAAGGGTCCTTCCCTCATGCCGGGCGAATCGGAAATCAGCGCCAATGTCACCGTGACATATCAAATGAAGTGAAATAAAGAAGCCTGCGGAACAAGCGCTTTGCGCATTCCGCAGGCTTTTCTATGAAACAGAGGTTATCCCTTGACGCCGCCGGAGGTGAGGCCGGAGGTCAGATGCTTCTCGATGCTCATAAAGAGTACCACGACCGGGAGCGTCGCCACCAGGGACGCGGCGAAGAGGTACTGCCACTCGATCATGTTGAAGGACGAGAACTGCGTGATGCCGACTGTAATCGGGCGGTTGGAGGCCGTGGAGATCAGCACCGTCGCGATGGTATACTCGTTCCAGGCATTGATGAACACGAAGATCAGCGCCGTCACGATGCCGGGCATGGCCCAGCCGTCGATCAGCGCGGCCTGCTCCATCTCCGACGAGATGGAAACGAAGGTGCCGCGCAGGAGCCAGATCGCGAAGGCCTGGTTGAAGGCAGCGTTAATGAGCATCAGGCCGAGCACGCTGTCGTTGAGATGCAGGGTGTTCATGAGCTGGGAAATACCGATCAGCAGCACGACCGGGGAGAACATCTGACTCATGATGACAAAGCCGAGAAAGGCTTTTTTGCCCCTAAAGTTCATGCGCGCCATGGCGTAGGCTGCCGGAATGCCGCAGAGCATGGCAAGGCACGTCGCCCCGCCCGCAACCATCAGGGAATTGAGCAGATAGCGCGGCACGCCGCGGTGGATGATATCGGACAGATTGCTCCAGATCCACTTGGTCGGAAAGAGGTGCAGGAAATACATGTCCAGCGTCTCCGCGTTGGAGCGGAACGCCGTGATGGTCATGACGTAATAGGGATAGAGCGTCACGACGCAGACAATGACCACGAAGAAGTAGAGGCAGGCTTTCAGGGCGCTGCTCTTGATGCTGCCATAGCGAAGCTGCACTGCGGCCAGCAGCGACATAAGGATCGCGGGCAGCAGCATCCAGATCAGCCCGGAGTGCTCCATCGTGAGGCCGCTCAGGGCCTTGCCGATGTCAGCGCCCATGCGCCCGTCAAAGAGCAGCTTGTCCATTTTGGCGAACAGCGCGTCCTTCCCCTCCTCAAGAAGCCCGGCGTTATAAAGCCCGATCCGACGGGAGAAGGTGACATTGTTCATCAGGATAAATACCGGCACCAGCAGCAGTGCCAGCAGCAAAGCGACAGCGGCCATATTGCGCAGCAAAGCCGTGCGTCTGTCAAGGTGAAAATGCACAAGATCCATGGTGCCGACACTGCCGAGAATCGCGCAGACAAGCGCCAGCGCCATCAGGAAGAGCATCGCCGCCAGCACATACGACGAGGGGAAGCCGCAGCCGAGCATCGACAGTGGGCTCTTGCTGAGGCTTTCCTTGACCGTGAAGGTGATGAGCGAGGTGGTCTCGCCCTTGGAATTGACGCGCTCCAGCACATCCTCGCCGATCTCCACCTCGAAGCCCTGGGCGCGGTAGTCGTCGGCAGCCTGCTCGACCTCCGCACGGACGGTCTGATACTTTTCATCCCCCACAAAGGTGTTGGGGGATTTTTTCGTATACACGCAGGCATTGAAGCTGTAGAGAGGCATGCTTAACAGAACCAGGCTCAGCACGATCCCCAGGATCACCAGCAGCAGCGCGCGGCGGTTGGAGCCGACCAGATCAGAATTTTTCACTGTTCCTCCTCCTTCCGCATGACCGTCATCATATAGAACCCGGCGCAGGCGCACAGGATCAGAAAGCCGATGACGGAAAGCGCCGTCGCCGGGCCTTTCTTGCGCTCATAGAACGACAGCATATACAGGTAGGTGATCATGGTGTCCGTCTTGTTGGCGGGCGCGCCCTTGGTCATCGTGAACACGATGGGGAAGGAATTGAAGACGTAAATGATATTCAAAACGGTGCTCACCGTCAGCGAGGGGCGCACCATCGGCAGCGTGATCTTAAAGAGCTTGTCCCAGAAGCCCGCGCCGTCCACCGTCGCGGCCTCATAGTAGGACTCGTCGATGGACTGCAGGCCTGAGAGCACGCAGAAAGCGACAAAGGGAACCGTCACGAAAATGCCGACGCCGCACTCCCAGATGAATTCGATCTGATAGCTGGAGCGCCAGTTGATAGCCTGTTTGATGATGCCGAGATTCAGCAGCACGCTGTTGAGACTGCCGTACTCGTATTTGATGATGTAATTCCAGACCGACGCCTGGATGACCAGCGAGGTGGCCCAGGGGAATACCAGGATCGCGCGGGCGATCTTGCGGCCGTGAAATTTCTGGTTGAAGACCATGGCCACGATAAAGCCCAGGATCGTGGAAATGCCGACGACCGAGATGACCCACCAGAAGGTGTTGAGCATGACGGTCTTGAACGCGGGCAGATGCACTGCGTCCCTGTAGTTCTGGAAGCCGATAAAGCCGCCGATGACGCCGGCTTTTGAAATTTCACTGAACGAAAGCTTAAAGACGATAATGATGGGGAAGACCACAAAGACCGCAATCAGAAGGATGCTGGGCAGCAGCCAGAGATAAGGTTCCCACTTATGCCGGTTAAGAGGTGAATTCAAGGATCACGCCTCCTTTGTAGGAATACGAAACGGAGCCGGCTGGTTTCAGCCGGCTCCGCGAAAAGCTGGTTTAGCCGACGAGAGCGGCCTGGAGAGCATCAAGCTCGGTCTGGATATCGGCGCCGGTCAGCGCGGCCTGTTCGGCAGCGATGACGCCCTGCTTGACCTGATCCCACTCGGCCTTGGCGGCGGGATAGAACTGGCAGGTGCCGAGAACGTCGAGCCACGCGGCGAAGCTGGGATCGGAGGCGACAAGCGCTTCAACGGCGGAGTTGACGGCGGGCAGGAAGCCTTCCATGCTGACCCAGCCGACATAGTTTTCGGGATCGTAGAAGAACTTGAGGAACTTGCCGATGGCCTCGTTGCGGGCAGCCTGATCGGGAGCGGAGTCGTCCTTGAAGGCCATCACGCGATCCATAACACCGACGGAGGAGCCGGTCTTGCCCGCGTTGGCGGGGATGCCGGCGGTCGCCATATTGATGTTGCCGCCCTTATCGGAGACGTAGGTGGGGAGCTGGTTCGGGGCGATGACCATGGCCATCTTGCCGGCCGCAAACATATCCTGCAGGTCGTAACGGGTCTGGGTGGCGGGGTTGGGGTTGGTATAGCCCTTCTGGATCAGGCCGAGCGCAAAGTTAATGCCCTCGACGTTCTCCGGGGAGTTGACAGCCCAGTTGCCGTCGGCGTCGACAAAGCCGCCGCCGTTGCCCCAGGTGTAGTAAGCGAAGGCGGCCTGGCCTTCGTCGGTGGTCAGGTCAATGCCCCAGGGGTAGACCTCGCCGTTGTAGTAGTCGATGATGGCCTGGGAGGCGTCTTCCAGCTCGGCCCAGGTGGTCGGAACCTCAACGCCGACTTCTTTGAGCATGTCGACATTGTAAAACAGGGCGCGGGCGGAGGCCAGATCGGGAACGGCCCACACAGTGTCGTCAATCACGGACTGGGCGATGAACTGGGGGAAGAAGTCGGCAAACAGATCATCGGGGCAGTAGTCCTTGACGGGCAGAAGCAGACCCTCATTGGCGTAGTTTGCGAACACGTCGATATTCAGAATGTCGGGCGCATTGTTGTTGGCAATGCGGGTATCGACCTCGGTGTACACATCGTTCCAGGAAACGACGTCCAGATTCAGCTTGATGCCGGGGTTCTCGGCCTCGAACTTCTCTACAAAGTTCGTGCCGTTCATGCCTTTGCCGAGGAACCAATCGTTGGTATTGGGGCCGTACTGGCAAATGATGACGTCAAGAGTGATCGGCTCGTCCGCGAAAGCGGCAGGCGAGACAAGCAGCGCGAACACCATGGTCAGCGCAAGCAGAAGGGCAAGCGTCTTTTTCATTTTCCTAATCTCCTTATCATAAGATATGTCACCGAAGCGACAAGCTTATTTTACTTTTGCGCCGTCCTTTTGTCAATAGATTAACCCATATTCTCAAAGTTTTCGAAACTATTTTTAGACATTATAAACAAAAACGGCACTCGTTTTTCTACAATGCGCGCAAAAGCGGCGGCTCCCCGCGGAACCGCCGTTTTGCAATGCTTGTTTATTCCTCGTTTACGTACTTGCGCAGCATTGCTCTCACAGCGCCGTTTTCAGCCGGCGGCCTGGATGCGCTCGACAAAAGCGTAGGTCTCGGGAGCGTCCTTCCGGAGGTTCTCATAGATGTCCTTGACGGCGTCCTGGAAAGCGGCCTTGCCATCTCATGCTTTGTCAAGACCTTCCTCAAGCTCTGCGGCATCACCCCCATGGAATACCGCGAGCAGCTGCGAAACGCCATGAACCGCATCCCGGAGGAGAAAGCTTAAAAACTGAAAATTGATATGGAAAAATCTTGCTAATTACCGATCGCTATGTTATCTTTTCTATAGAGGTTTTCAGCTCTAAAATAAGGGAGGTATAGCCATGAATAAGATGCTGCAAAAAACACTGGCCGTGCTGATCTGTATCGGCCTGTGCATCGGTCTGTTCCCCATATCCTTTGCCGAAGCGGATGCCGATGAGGGAAAAACGATCACGCTGATTGAAGCCGAGAGCTTCGACGCGGCCAGAGGCTTTGCCATAAACGCGTCCAATTTCCCGGATTCCACATTCCGCGCGTTTGTGGAAGAACACTATGATACCGACGGAGATCTGGTTCTCAACGATATGGAGATCGCGGCGGTCACGGAGATGGACGTCCACGGCCTCGGAATTTCCGATCTGACCGGTATTGCGGCGTTTTTCTATCTCAGGAAGCTGAACTGCAGCGAGAACAATCTGAGATATCTGGACGTAAGCGATCTTGCAAATCTCGAAGAGCTCTATTGCCAGGATAATTTTCGCAGCGAGTCAGTATTGATGGAAGAAACTATCCCCGTTGGCCTCGCAGAGCTTATTCCGGACGCCGCGCTAAAAGTGCTGTGGTGTTATAACAACAATCTGCACTCGAGCGCACTGAACCTTGGGATGTGCCCGGACCTGGAATATCTCAACTGCAGCAATAACCCGATCGGCGAACTTGATCTGTCCCTTGTGCCGCACCTGAAAGAGCTGCGCTGCAACAACGCAAGCCTCCATAAGTTGGACCTGCACTTCACGCCGGAACTGTGCGTTCTCTGGTGCTGGAACGAGCCGTTCGGCAATATTCATGGATACAACAATATCGATTCGATAGATCTTTCAGGGTGTCCGAAACTTGCTTCTGTGGTTATAAACGGGATAAGGGAGGATTATTATTATCACGCAGCCTTCTTCGATGGCGAATCTGAGGTAAGCGTCTCAACTTTGGAATCGGTCTCGCTCTATCTCGGAGAGAAGGACGGCGTATTTGTCGTCGAAAAAGCCTCTACTGCCATGGAGGAGATCGAAATTGTTGCCGTTGATGATGAAACAGCTTTCCCGGACGAGAACTTCCGAGACTGCATCAGACAGTATGACCGGAACGAAAATGGCTACCTCAGCAATTTGGAACTATCCAACGTCAATTACATCAATGTGCAGAAATGCGATATATCCTCCCTCAAAGGTATTGAATTCTTTACTGCGCTAACCAGCCTATACGTCAGCGACAATCAGCTAACACAACTGGATCTAAGCACGAATACTGCTCTGATGACGTTGTTTTGTGGAAACAATATACTGACTGAACTGGATTTGAGTTCGAACATCGCACTGAATAATCTGCAATGTGAAAACAATCAACTGACAAGCTTGAATCTGAGCTCAAACACTGCGCTAATATGTTTGAACTGTGCGTACAATCAATTGACGGTGCTGGATTTGAGCAAAAACAGCGATCTGTCGCAGTTGAACTGCATTCATAATCAACTGACGGAACTGGATCTCAGCAATAATACTGAGTTGATGACGCTTTACTGCGCGGAAAACAGCATGGGGGATGTCTATATCGGAGATTGCCATCTGCTGACCCGGGCTGTCAGAAACGGCGAGCGGCAGATCGCAAATGAGAACTATGTCGCCTACAGCTTCGTGGATTCTGAGCTGGGGACATCCAGCGGGTGCGTGCTTGACAAATCTGCCAGCCTGAATATAGATAACAGCCTGAATGCGGAAGATATCATTCCGGATAACGCGTTTCGCATCTTTGTCGGCGAAGTTGTTGACGCTGACCACAACGGCCGACTCAGCGCGAAGGAACGCCGCTCTGTAAAAGAAATCAATTGCAGTGGAAGAGAAATACAGTCTTTGGAGGGATTGGAATACTTCCCGGAACTGCTTGTGCTGGATTGCAGCAACAACAGGCTTGATCTTCTGGATCTGCGGCTCTGCCCGCACCTGTATGCAGTTGTGACTTCCGCCGATGCTTCCACAAGTGACGGAATAACCCGGTATGACACAGATGCAGGTACGCTGATTGTTGACAGCACAGTGCGCCTCCTGCTGCAAAAAGCGGATTCTTTCCTATTGGAGAATTTCCGGGACGATGCTTTTCGCGCTTATATCCGCGAACATATTGATATCGATGGCAGCGGCGGCCTTGACCCGGAGGAGATTGCCCGCGTAACGACACTTGATGTCAGCGCGTTCGGCATTCAGGATCTGACAGGGATCGAAATCTTTCAGGAACTGACCTCGCTCAACTGCAGCTGGAACAGACTGAGCAGTCTGGATGTGAGCGGGCTGCCGAAGCTGGAAGTTTTGTATTGTCAGAATAACCGTGATGATTATGCGCGCGTTGACCAATGGGAAGAATCAATCGTCGATCAGGCCAACTGGGATCCAAACTATGCCATGCAGGAAGCGGAGGTGTTCAACGCGCCTGTAACAAATGGCGGAATAACTTCTCTGAGAATTGGAAGCGCTCCGCTGAGGATTCTCTGGTGCTATGACAACAGCTTGTCCTCGCTGGATTTGAGCGCCTGCCCGACGATTGAGAATCTGGACTGCGCGTTTAATATGCTCACGTCGCTGGATGTGTCCGGTCTCCCCAATCTCTCGGTGCTCATGTGCCATGACAATAATCTGACCGAGCTTGATGTCAGGGCCAATCCGGAGCTCAGCTACCTGTGGTGCTGGAACAACCTTATGGTTTCTTTGGACGTCTCTGCCTGCCCGAGGCTTGCGGCGGCTGTGGCGAACGGAAGCGTGGAGAACTTCAGTAATCATGTCTCCCTCTTTAATGATGAGGCGGAAATCAGCATTTCTTATGACCTGGAGCTGTATTGGGGACAGAGTGAGGCCGACGGAATTCCCATCACAGCCGACTACTTCCCTGACCGTGATTTCCGTTCAGCTCTCCGCGTTGTTGCCGACACAAATTACGACGGTGTGCTTGATTTCGACGAGATTGCTTCGCTGGATTATTTTGACTGCACCGGTTGGCAGATCTCTTCTCTGGAAGGTGTGAACTACCTCACGGAACTCAAGTATCTGATCTGCCGTGTTAACTACCTGGCAGAACTGGACGTAAGCAGCCTTTCCAAACTTGAGCTTTTGGACTGCAGCTATAACAGCATTCATTCTCTGGACGTCAGCGGGAATCCGCTTCTCAAAACGCTGCGGGTCACCAGCAATAATCTTGCTTCACTGGATTTGAGCACAAACAGTCAGCTTCATGTGCTCTGGTGCTGGTACAACCCGCTGGAAAGCCTCGATCTGTCCAACTGCCCGGTGCTGGCAAATCTTGTGGTCTCTGGTATGACCGAGCGTTACGACGAGTGGACTGACGGATATTACGATGAAATGGGGGAATACCACGAGGAATACCATCCCGCTTATATCAGCTTCTATGACAAATCAGGCACCGGCGATCTGAGCGTGGATGAGGCGTTGGTAACAAATGGCGGGCTTAGTGCGTATACAATCATTCCCATTGATGAGAACGCCTTCCCTGATGCGGCTTTCCGCAATTACATTCTGGACAGCATCGACGGGGCCGGGGGAGACAAGGACGGCTTGCTGCAACCTTGGGAAATGGAAGCCGCGCGCGAAATCAACTGCTCCGGACTTAGTATTTCCGACCTCACAGGCATTGCGTATTTTTCCAATCTGAACAGCCTGGACTGCAGCGGCAACGATCTGGCGCAGTTGGATATCTCGGCCCTTGCTTCGCTGACCGACCTTAACTGCTCATACAACAATCTGGCTTCCCTTGATACCAGTCACAACCCGGGATTGCTCACGCTGAACTGCTCCTATAACAGCCTTATCGCGGCCTCGTTTACCAACAATTACGCGCTGGAAAGCCTGGATTGTTCCCATAATGAGGCGCTGCAGGAACTGTGCATCACAGACTGCGATACCATAGCGGAGTTTGTGCGTACGCATACGCCGACGATCAAGAACGGCGTCTGCACGTATTCCGGTTCCTTTGTGAGAGAAGGCGGGGAATCTGTCTCCGTGTCCTTTTGCCATGACGCTTCCGTGCAGCTCTGGGCGCAAAGCTATCCCGTGCCGGACTGCATACTGCCTCGGGATCTTCAGCAGATCGGCGACGAGGCGTTCCGGGGCTGCGAATTCAGCTGCGTGATGTTGAGCGACGGCATAACCGAGATTGGCGCACGCGCCTTCGCAGACAGCCGGAACCTCCGCTATATTGTCATTCCGGAGAGCGTAACAGTAATTCCGGACGACGCCTTTGAAAACATAAAATGGCTGACAATCGTCGGCGTACCCGGCAAGGATGCCGAGTCTTATGCCGCCAGAATGGGCTTCCTGTTCAAGGCGATTTCCTGAGTGCTTCATACGAAGTCGCAATAGAACGGTTTGAAATCTTCCGGTCAGATTTGTGCCATGCTTCGTTATCGGCTTTGGAAATACACAAAGTATTCCCTGCAGCCGCTGCCTTGCCTGATGCAAATCTGCCTCGGAATCTTTCTAAACCATCTTATTGCGACTTAGTATCGCGCGGCGAAATACCGTTACTCCGACAGAAACCCGCAGATCTCCGCCCGCTTTCTGTCGGAGTAAGAGAAAACAATTACCGCTTTCGGAAAGGATACTTCCTGCCGAAAGCGGTAATTCTATGTGAGCATATTTGCTTATTTCCCGCGCATATCGCGGAAAGCCTGCCGCAGATCGTAGATGCTCATGCTCAGGAAGGACTTCTCCCTGCGCCAGGTCAGGCCGGTTTTCTCTTCCAGAAATTTTGCGAAGTCCATGATCTCCGGCGGCTTGATCGACGCCTTCTCCATCATGCAGACGGAGCTGCGCGACACAAAGAGATACAGATATTCGTAATCTTCCACAAGCCGCGTAAATTTCTTGTAGGGGATATCCATGCTGCCCTCGCCCTTGAGGTGTACCCGATCCTCATAGAAGGCGTAGTCCATATTGGGGAGCTTGGCTTTGCGCTCGCTCAGCGCCTTATCGGCCCTGACTGCGGCGGGGAAATCCCGGCTCACCAGCAGCCACGCGCCCAGCAGGAGCAGCAGTGCCCTGGCCCAGGTCGGCAGCGACGCCGCCACGGCGGCCGCCACCAGCCCGAAGCCGACGAGCGCCCGCAGAATCATGCGCGGCTTTTCATAGACATAGTACTGCGTTTTATACAGGCGCTCAACGGTCTTCTCGGTGTGAGTAATGTGGGCGCGATATCGGATCTCTGCCATATATGCCGCTCCTTTCCCGGTACGGGCGCTGCAATCTGAATCACTTTGGATTTTATGAAGAAACCGCCCGCTTGTCAATCCCCATTCCGCCGGCGGAAAGCGCTTGCATTATTCTGCCGGGGTGGGTATAATCGCACCAGACGGGCGCGCAGCGGCCCGAACGGCTTTGCGGCAAAGGAGTGATTGCGTGAGGGACAAAGAGAAAGACGCCGCACAGATGGCACAGAAGCGCAGACGTATTCTGGAGGAGAGCTTCCGCCTTTTTTCGCAGCGCGGGATCGAGACCGTTACAATGCCTGAGATCGCGGAAGCCGCCGGGGTAGGGCGCTCTTCGCTCTATCGTTATTTCTCCGCCAAGTCCGATTTGGTTGTCGCTGTCAGCACCTGGAAATGGGAGGAATACGTTCGGGCGCAGCAGGCTGCCAACCCGGCAGCGGAGCTGGCAAATCTGACCGCTGCCGAGCATCTTGAACGTTATCTGGAGATGTTTCTGGATCTGTACCGCAATCAGCGGGATATCCTGCGGTTCAACCAGTTTTTCAACATCTATATAAGAAACGAGAAACCTTCTCAGAAGCAGATGAGCCCATATATGAACATGGTCGGAAGAGTTATGGCAGGCTTTCACAACGTCTACGATAAGGCGAAGGCAGACGGCACAGTGCGTACAGACATCTCTGAGGCGGCGATGATTTCCTCGGTGTTTCACATTATGCTGGCCGCGGTGACGCGCTATGCGGTGGGACTTGTTTACCTGGCCGAAGGAGCCGGAAAACCGGAGGGGGAGCTTCTGCTGCTGAAAAACGCGATCCTGCGGGAGTTTACCACTGCGCCGGAGCTTCCGAAGAGACCTTAATACGCAGCAAAAACGCACGGCATCACCGGGAAAGCCGGTATGCCGTGCGTTTTTTGGGCTCTTTTCATATGAAGTGCCTCTTACAAGCAGGGAAAAAGGACGTTTTTGATGCATTACGGCAAAAATCCTACATTATCTTGTAATTTCCTTGAAAATAGAGTATACTATATCCGCCCCAATGCGAGACGAAGCGTCCCGCTTTGAAACGTTTATCTGTGCCGCCGCCGGAGAAGCGCCTGTTTTGCGAAATACAGCGAGAACAGACTTGACAGAGGCGAGGGGACAGAGATAAAATATTACAGATTTGTCATTATTTAATGCGGATTGCCGTATGGTTTTGGCGGCTTCGGCGGAAAGTGGTAAGGTATGAAAGCAAATTGCGATTTTGGAACACTGTATGAGCAGCTTTGCAGCGGGGAGGCGTGCCTTTCCGTAATTGGCCTGGGCTATGTCGGCATGCCGCTGGCGGTGGAATTTGCAAAGCATGTGCGCGTGATCGGTTTTAACCATCACGAGGCGAGAATCCGGCAATACAAATGCGGAATAGACCCGACCAAGGAGGTCGGCGACGAGGCGATCCGCAGCACGACGGTGGATTTCACCTCCGACGAGACAAGGCTGCGCGAGGCAAGGTTTCATATCATCGCTGTGCCTACGCCCATCAATACCGACCATACCCCCGATCTGTTTCCGGTGCAGAACGCCTCCCGCATCGTGGGGCGCAACCTGACGCCGGGCTCCGTCGTGGTTTATGAATCCACCGTCTATCCCGGCGTGACAGAGGATATCTGCGTCCCGATTCTGGAGGCAGAATCCGGCCTCACCTGCGGAGTTGACTTCAAGATCGGCTACAGTCCGGAGCGCATCAATCCCGGCGATAAGGTACATACGCTGACGAAGATCCGGAAGATCGTCTCCGGCATGGATGAGGAGACCTGCCGCATCATCAGGCAAGTCTACGATATCATTATTGAGGCCGGCACCTTCCCGGTCAGCAGCATCAAGACCGCGGAGGCGGTAAAGGTCGTCGAGAACAGCCAGCGGGACATCAACATTGCCTTCATGAACGAGCTTGCCATGGTTTTCGACCGCATGAACATCGACACCAATGAGGTCATCGACGGCATGAATACGAAGTGGAACGCCCTCGGCTTTAAGCCAGGTCTGGTCGGCGGCCACTGCATCGGTGTGGATCCGTATTATTTTACCTATGAGGCGGAGAAGCTGGGCTATCACAGCCAGATCATTCTGAACGGCCGCATCGTAAACGACGGCATGGCGGCGTTCGTGGCGCAGAAGACCGTGGAAAAAATGGTTCAGGCGGGTCTTGCGCCGAAGAAGAGCAGGGTCGTCATGCTTGGCCTCACCTTCAAGGAAAACTGCCCGGACGTGCGCAACAGCCGCGTGGCCGACATTATCAACGGGCTGGGCAAATACGGAATCGAAACGGTGATCGCTGATCCCTGGGCCGATCCCGACGCCGCGAAAAAGGTTTACGGTTTGACGCTGACGCCGATGGACGAGATATGCGATGCGGACTGCGTGGTTGCCGCAGTGGCGCACAAAGAGTTCTGTGAGCTCGGCATCAAAGGTCTGCAGCGCCTTTACGGCGGGAATGCCGTGAAGATCCTGATTGACATCAAGGGCATGTTTGATATCAACGAACTTAAGAAGAGCGACATCATCTGGTGGAGACTGTAAAGCGAAGGGGTACTTCAAATGAGCAATATGGCAGGTCTCGCTGACCGTGCGCGTTTTGAGGCGTTCTCGCGTCAGTGGCGGGATACCGCGCTGAAGGAAGCGGAAAAATGGTGCGACGACAAGGAAGCCAGGGAGCTTCTTGCAGACGCCGTTCTCACGGATTTCAGAAAGAAATATGCGCATTCCGATCCGCCCGAGAAGCTGGATTTTTATATCAGGGCGCAGGTCTGCCTTGTATACAGCTTGACAGGGGAAAACCCGTACAAGCTGGTGGGCTATATCGCGGAGAATTCCGTTCCGGAAGAGTCGGAGGAAACGCAGACGGAACCGGCGTATGCTGCATTCCGCAAAGAACCGGCCGCTTCCGAACCGGAACCGGCGGCCGCTCCGGCGGACGAGCCTGCCGGGGAGCCCGCAGTATCCGTACCGGCGGAATCGCCGCCTCACGAACCTGCGCCTGCGCAGCCCGTGACTGCGCCTGCGCCTCCGATAAAGCCCGCGGCCCCGGATCAAACACCGGCAAAGCCCGCGGACAGGAAGCCGGACACCTTCCTGGATCCGGTGCGTACGACATACTGGACTCCCGACAGTGAGCGCAGTGAACATGTCGTTCAGGAGATCGAAATCCCGGACGAGGAGGAAGAGGAACGTTCGGTCATCCTTTCCTTTATCAATACAATTCTTTTTGTACTTACGGCGGGCTCCTTTGTCTTCTGTGTCTATGAGTCGGGATTCTTTCAATATCTGCTGCAGTGAGGGACGGAACGATGGAATTTAAAAGAGACGGATTAAAGAAAAGCATCTTCGGAAACTACCCGGCCGAGGATGTCGACCGCCTTCTCGACACGGCAGAACAGCTCCTTCGGCAGAAGGATGAGGAACAGGCCGCAGCCGAAGCGCGCGTCAAAGAGGAGCTTGCGGATACCCGGAGGATTGCCGCCGAGCTGCAGGAGCTTCAGTCGGACGCCGCACGTCTGCGGGAAGAAAACGAACGCCTGACGGAGCGAAACCGGATGCTCAGCGAGGAGTGCCGGACGCGTGAAAAAGAAGTGCACAGCCTCCGCGTGGAGCTGGACGATTTTAATGTGAAGATGAACGAATTCCGGATGGAACTGGATCTCGCAAAATCCCAGGCGGCGGTTCTCGGCAGCCGTGTCGCCCGCCAGCGGCGGGAGCTGGAGGAAAAGGATAAGCTCCTTTTGGCAGACCCTGTCGGGGAAGCGAATAAGCGCGCCCAGCAGATCATTGAGAGCGCGACAGCCATGAGCCAGAAAATGATCGACGACGCCGAAAACATGCGCTCACGCGCGCTCGCGTCTGTACGCGCGTCGTACTTTAACACGATGGGCTTTCGTCAGGAGATGGAAAGCCGCTATTTCAATCTGCAAAACGAGCTGGATCAGTCCCTGCGTACGCTCCGCGGAATCGGGGCGGAAGAGGATTTCAAAGATCCGGAGAATGCCCTGGAAAAGTGGTGATGGCCTTGAAGAGAATTGTTGTTCTGCTCCTCCTCTTGTCGCTGCTGCTGTCCATGACCGGCTGCAAAAAGACCGAGACCGCGGCGGGTCAGACGCAAACGCCGACCGTAACGCCGTCGCCGGAGCCTGCGGTCACGGCGCAGCCTGCGCAGCTTCTGACCGGCGTTGAGACAGACCGCAAGGTCGTCAGCCTGGTTTTCGAAGGCTACACGGATACCGCGACAATGGAGGCGATCGCCAGGGTTCTGAAGGGCAGAGACGTACCTTCCACGTTCTTTGTCTCCGGCATTACCGCAAATGAAAACACGCAGGTCGTGCAGACGCTTGCCGAGCAGGGCTTTGCGATCGGCAATTACGGCATGAGCGGGGGAAAGCATCTGGAGACGCTCTCCGCGTATGAGAACATGCGCCGCTTCAAGATGGCGCAGAAGGAGATCGCGGCCGCCTGCGGCAAAGAGCCGGAGCTGGCCCGCTGCAACGGCACGATCCATACCGATGACGTCCTGCGCGCGGTCACCGCCGCCGGACTGCGGGCTGCGGTTGAGCCGACCGCTTTTTTGAACCACAAGAGCTTCCGCGCACAGGAGGACGCCGAGACCTATGTCCTGAATGTCCTCCGCGGCAGCATCATCACGGTCAAGCTCGGACAGGAGCTTGACGAGAACGAATACGACGACCCCGGCAGAAAGCTGGACGAACGTCCGGCGATCGACCCGAGCCCCGGCATCCGCTGGGAGTGGAGCACCGAGGATGAGCGCTTTGCGCTTCTGCCGGACATCGTGATGTGGCTGGTGGACGCGCTCAAGGCAAACGGCTACAGCTTCATGGATCCCATGAAGCTCCAGTCTGAAAAGCGCACGATCCTGTCCAAGATACGCGAGCTCGATCCCGATGAGGAGAAGCTGCTGAATCCGGAACGCTATGAGCTGCCCGTGACCGAAGAGCCGCTGCGCGCGGGCGAGACCCGCAAGGCCGCCCCCGGCGACTTTAACGGCGCGGTCTTTGTGGGCGACGCGGTGATTGAAGGGCTGGGCGCCTATGTGGACTGGCTGCGCGAGGCGGAGCGGGATTATCTGGATGACGCGCAGTTTCTGACCGAAAACCAGCTCTCCGTCGAAAAGCTGCTCGACGGGGAGTGCGAGATCGGCAATCTCGCCAGGCGCCTGAAGGATATGGACGCGAAGTCCGTATGGCTCTGTCTCGGCTACTCAAACCAGGGCGCCTATCGCCGGGAGGCCTATCTTGCGAAATACCGGCTGCTGATCAAGGAAATCCGGGATCAGAATCCGGATATCCGCATCGTCATTCTGCCGGTGCTCCCGAAGATGAACGGCTACGCGGGCGTCTCGAACGACAGACGTTTTGAGCTGGATCTGAGGCTGTGCGGCATGTGCCGGGAGTACGGTTTCCCCTTCGTGGATATCGCCGGCGCGGTGCGTGACGAAGAAGGCCAGCTCCGCGAGGACTACTGCCTGGATCTGTCATCCCGCGGCTGCCATCTGAACGACGCAGGCTGTGCCGCTGTTGTGGACTATATCAGGGAGAATTATCCTGTATGAAAACAAAAGAAAAAAAGAAGAGAACAGAGACGGATCTTCTGCTTCACGAGACAAAAGATCGCCGACTTTTCCCCAACGTGCCGGACCCGAGCGGCAAGCGCAGCAACACCAGCCGCCGCAACAACCACGAGGAAGAGCAGCGCCCTGAGTACGCGGAGTTTGCCGGACAGCGCTATGAGGTCGCGGTAGACGTCGCCGTCTCGATCGGGAGAAGGGTGATCCGCGGAAAAACGGAAAACCTCTCCCAGACCGGCATGCTCCTGAAAATGCCGGCGCCAGTGGACATTTCCGGCTTTGAGGGGAAAGAAGTCACCCTGGACTTCCGCCTGCACGAAGGAGACCTTCAGGAAGGAACCGAGATGCATTATCGGCGTCTGAAGGCCAAAATTGTCCGTGTTCTGGAAGCCAAACACTGCATTGCCATCCAGTTTGATCAGCCGCTCTATGAGGCGCGCAGAAAAACGGATCGTCTTCTGTTCCTGCTTTCCACCCTGTTTCTTGCGCTGTGTACGTCGGTCATTATGGCGATGCGTGTGGAGAGTATCCGCTATTTTGCCACAAATCCCTGGCTCTACGGCTACAGCATCATGACGGCGCTCTTCCTGCTGTCGCGCTATCTCTTCGGCTCCTTCTACAGACCGACGCCCGTCGACCCGGAATATACGCCGAGCGTGACGATCGTCATTCCCTGTTTCAATGAAGAAAAGTGGATACGGGAGACGATCCTGCGATGCGCCGACCAGGACTACCCGGTCGACAAGCTGGATCTCATCATCGTGGACGACGGCTCCTCAGACAAATCCGTCGAGGTCATCAAGCAGACCGTCAGAGACATGTGCGCTGAAGGTCCGCAGTATAATATTGAGAACCGCGTCCGCGTCTTTTTCCAGAATTACAACCAGGGCAAGCGCGAGGCCATGGGTATCGGCATCCGCAACGCCAAGACCGAGCTGATCGTATTCGTGGACTCCGACAGCTTCCTGTATCCGAACGCGATCCGCACGCTCGTCCAGCCGATGAAGGATCCGAAGATGGGCGGCGTGGCCGGCCGGACGGACGTCGCGAACGTCTACACCAACTGGCTGACCAAAATGCAGGCGGTGCGCTATTACATCTCTTTCCGCATCATGAAAGCCGCTGAAGCGTATTTCGATTCCGTCATGTGTCTGAGCGGCCCCCTGTCCTGCTACCGTCTCGAGGTGGTGCAGGAGGTCTTCGACAAGTGGATCAACCAGCGCTTCATGGGGCAGAAGGCCACCTTCGGCGACGACCGAAGCCTCACAAACTACGTGGTCGAGCACTACCGCACCGGCTATCAGGATCACGCGATCTGCTCAACCATCGTGCCGAATCAGAACCGCCAGTTCCTGCGCCAGCAGATGCGCTGGAAACGCTCCTGGCTGCGCGAATCGCTGCGTGCCTGCACCTTCATGTGGAAAAAGCAGCCCTTTATGGCCCTGTCTTTCTATCTCGGCGTGCTGGTTCCGCTGATTGCGCCGATCATCGTTCTCTACAACCTGGTTTATGTTCCGTTCGTAAGACATATCTTCCCGGCGGCCTTCCTGATCGGCCTGCTGATGATGTCCCTGATGATGTGCTTTGCCCAGTTGATTCTGAAGAAGAGCAGCCTGTGGATTTACGGCTTCTTCTTCTGCCTGTACTATGAGGTCATTCTCCTCTGGCAGATGATCTGGGCGTGGCTGACCTTCTGGGTGAACGACTGGGGTACGCGCGGCAAGGGCAAGAAGCGTTCGGATGTGGCAGCAAATGCCGGACAGAAGGAGGCGGCCGAGCATGGATGAGCGGAAACTCCGCAGAAAAAACATCTTCAAAACCATGCGCACGATTCTTGAAATTCTGATCATCGCGGCCGTCATCACCTGGGCTGTCTGGTCGCTTGTCAGTTACCGGACAAAGCAGAACGCACTGCGCAAGGACGCCGAGATGGAATGCACCATGATCCCGAGCGATGAGATCGTCGGCGGCCTGAGTTCCGCGGGCAAGGCCACAGGGCCGCACTTCATCGCCATCTCCTACAACGGTCTGACGGATATCGTGCGCCCCGGCGGCAAGATCGTGACGAAGGCGTCCTATGACGAGCAGATGCAGGCCATCAAGGATTCCGGCTATCAGACGATCACGCAGCAGGACGTCATTGATTACTACACCAAAGGCGCCTCGCTGCCGGAAAAAGCCCTGCTCCTCATCTTTGAGGACGGCATTATGAACACGACGCATCTGGCTTACCCCATGCTGTGGAAGAATAACTATATTGCGACGGCCTGCACCTTCGCCGAGAACATCTCCGATGAAACGGGAAACTATATCACCGCGAAGGAGATGAACGAGCTCAAGCGCACCACCTTCTGGGAGGCGGGCTCCAACGGCTACCGCCTGAGCTATATCAATGTTTTCGACCGCTTTGAAAACTACTTCGGCCATCTGAACACGGCGGAATTTCTGGATATTCACACATTCCTCCGGCGCGACTACAACCACTATCTGATGGACTTCCTGCGCGACGAGAACCGTCTGCGCACGGAAAGCGTCGAAGAGATGGAAGAGCGCATCGAGTGGGACTACAAAAAAATGGAGGAGCTTTACCGGGAAGATCTGGGTTATGTGCCCGGCCTCTATATCCTGATGCACTCCAACACCGGCGCCTTCGGCAACGATCCCCTGGTCAGCAGGAAGAATGCCGAGATGATGGAAAAGGTCTTTGCCATGAATTTCAACCGGCAGGGCACCTGCCTGAACACCCGCGATTCCTCTATCTATGATCTCAGCCGCCTACAGTCCCGCCAGTATTTCGCCGCGAACCATCTGATGATGCGTATCTGGGACGATACAGGCCATAACGTCGTCTTCCGTCTCGGCGATGAGACGAAGGCAATCGACTGGGTGCGCAAAACCGGCGTGGCGGAGTACAAAAACCGGAAAATCATTCTGACCACGCTTCCCTACGGCGAGGCGGAAATCTGCCTTGCGCGAAATCTCCCGCAGGATCTGGAGCTCTCTGTCCGTCTGCAGGGCAACATCGTCGGACAGCAGGCGCTGAAATTCCGCACGGATGAGACCGGCAAGGGCGGCGTTACCGTCCGCCTCTATGACAACAACCTGATCATCGAGGACGGCGAGGGCAAAGAGGAACTCTTCCGCCTGGATCTGCTCCGCTTTGACGGCGGCCCCTTTGTCTCCGAACCGGAGGAAGAGCTCAACGGGAAAATCGCGCTGGCCGCGACCATCATTATTAACGATCAGGATGAAGAGCGCATCAGCGAAGCCAGCCGGGAGCTGGAGAGATTGACCGCCATGCGCGCGCCCTCCATCGCCGACGGCGCGGAGCCCTTTATCCCCGAGCTTGATATTGACGAAGAGGGCGACCGCACCCTCCGCGTCCGGCTCGAAGGCGGCCGGATTTCCGTCTGGCTGGACGATAAGCTCGTGGCAGACAAGCTGGCTGTCTCTGCCGGCTCCGGAAGCGAATTCTGCCTCGAATCCGCCGTGACCCGCGGCACCGAGCGCTTCAGCCAGACAAACCTCAGCGACGACGTCTATGACGGCATCTTCTCCGAACTGACCATCACCGGTCTGGACGGCAGCACGATTTATGCCTACGCTCCGCCTCTGCCTGTCATCGAAGAGGAGAGCGGCCCTGTCGGACGTTTCTTTGACAAGGTGAGCGAGCTGTTCCACTGGACGACCCCTGCGGCGTGAAGATCTGGGAGGAAGCACCGTGAAAAGAATTCTGGCCATGCTTTTAGCGGCCCTCGGCCTTTTGAAGATCGCGCCCGCCGCCTTCGCCGACGAGAAATTCGGCGGCTCCGCCTGGCTGGCATACTGGGACGCGGATTCGGCGCTGCGGGAAGTCGAAGAACTGCCCGACGCCTTTGAGTCGCTGATCTGCTTTGAGGCCTACTTTGACCTGGACGGAAACTGGATTCTCCCGCCGGAATCAAAGCAGCTTCTGGAGGAGATGAAGGCGCTCGACGCGCCTGTCTATCTCTCCCTTGTCAACGACGTGCAGCAGGAGGACGGTAGCTTCGAGCAGAAGTCTAAGGACTTCCTCGTGCGGCAGCTTTCGACGCCCGCGGCGCGCAGCGCGCATATCGTCAAAATTATGCAGCTGATCCGTTCCCAGGGCGTTAAGGGATTGGAAATCGACTACGAAAACATCAAAAAAGACACGGAGCTCTGGGCGGCCTTCGCGGCGTTTATCGACCAGCTCTATCAGATTCTCAGCCACAACGGCGTCAGCCTGCGCGTGGTGATGGAATGCGGCGCCCCGGAGTATGCGGAATTCCCGGAAGGGCCGACATACAGCTGCATGTGCTATAACCTGTACGGCTATCACAGCGGCCCGGGCCCAAAGGCGGATATTGCCTTTCTCAAGGAACTCGGCGAGAGCTGGAAGGCCGTTCCGGGTGAGGTGCATATGGCTTTCGCAACCGGCGGCTTTCTCTGGGAGGGCAAAACGGTGGAAAGAGCCTTCACCGAGCTGGAAGCGCAGGAATGGCTGGATCAGCAAAACATGAAGCCGGAGCGCGACGGCGACAGCGGCGCTCTCAAAGCCGTCGTCTTCGGAGACAAAAAATATACCGTCTGGTATGCGGACGGCGAGACGCTGGAAATCTGGCGGGACACGCTTCGGTCGATGGGTTATACGCATTTCGACCTGTTCCGTCTGGGCGGCAACAGGATCGAAAGCCTTACGGCATTTTTGGGGGCGCGCTGAAGCCGTCTCGCAAGAAAGGTGAATAGTATCATGGGGGTTGAAAAGAGAAAACAGCTGAGACTGACGGTGATCTTCATCGTCCTGATCTGCATCTTTACAGGCCTGGGCCTCTGGTTCCGCGGAAATCCGCTCTTTACCGGGCAGGGACTGCGGCGCAGAAATCAGCCCGCTGCGCCCGAGCCCACCTACGCGCCCTATGAGCCTGCCGTGTATTACGATGCAGAACCGGACGCGGCTCCGGCGGCGCTTGCGCTGCCGAAAGACGGCGCGCCCATATCCCGCTTTTACACCACCGCGCGCGCGGCCGTGTTTACCTTCTCCGGCCTCGGGAATGAGCGGGAGCTTCAGTCCGTCCTGGACGCGCTGAAAAAGAGCGACAGCCGCGCGACCTTCTTTGTCACGCCGGAGGATCTGGAAACACGCGCCGATCAGGTGGAGCAGATCACCCGTGCGGGGCACAGCCTCGGCATCGGCGTGGCGCTGGGCGAAAACGCCAATGTAAACCAGCTTCGGAGCGCCATGCAATCGGAAGCGGAAAAGCTCCGCAGTGATTACCGGGCTTATTACGAGCTCTTCGTTCGGCCCACCTTCGGCTCCGGCAACGCCGCGCTGCAGCAGGCCGCCGCCGCGGGGGGCTTCCATGTACTGACGGAGCTGAAGGAAGCCGTACCCGAAAAGGTCAGCCGCATGACCGACGCGGAGGAGATCATTTCCGCAACGTTCAAGGAAAACGACGGCACGCTCCAGCGCGGGGAGATCGTCCATTTTCAGATGGGCCTCTTCCAGTACAGCGATACCGTGCTCGGCGATCTGGTTGAACGGGTCATTGCCGAGAAATGCAGTTACCCGGTGGTTCCCGCAGACGCGGTCGCCGAAGATACCGCAAGTCTGTACCGGTACCCGCTGCCCAAGGATCAGATCCTCGGCGAGGTGAGGGACAAGATCTATCCCGGTCACCTTGCCGGAAAGACACCGGAGGAGATTTTTGAAATCATCCGCGAAGGCTATATCGGCATTCCGTGGATCGTCTCCCACTACTTCATGCCCGGCTTCACCGATGAACAGGCACGCCGGCTGGATCAGACCGGCATCATCAAAAACGATGAGAACTATGTCTTCCTGACGTTTGACGACTGGGGAACCGACAGCACCGTGGACAAACTGCTCGGCGTTCTTGAAAAGCATAACGCGACCGCAACCTTCTTCGTTAAAACCCAGTATGTCCCGTATAACCCGAATCTTCTGCGGGCCATCGCCCAGGCGGGCCATACCGTCGGGGCGCATACGCACAAGCATATTCCGCTTTCCAATGAAGTCCAGCCCACCTATTTCGTCGAACTGGATGAACAGCAGCGCATGGAGCTGGAGGAAGATATCGTCACATGCTACGACACCATGCAGTATATCATCGGTGATCTGACCGACGCGGACGGCAAACCCTCCCTGAGCCTTCTCTTCCGTCAGCCGACGCTTGCCGTCGGCAGGAACGGACTTGAGACGGTTTTCGACTGCGGCTATACGCACGCGATCGCCGGCAACTACACGACCACTGATTATGAAGCTGAGAGTGCCGCGGCGCTTGCCGAGGACGTAAAAAAGAATATCAAGCCCGGCGCCATTCTGGTCATGCATTTCTCCGACAATGCGCAGTACACGGCCGAGGCGGTGGATATGCTTCTCACGGAGTATGAAAACAACGGCAGCGGCTATCAATTCGTCGGCCTGAACAAGGTGCTGTAATTCCTGATACACGCGCGGCAGATTCGGAACAATACCGGGTCTGCCGCGCATTAACAACTTCGTGCAATCCAAATGCCAGGCCTTGCAAGATTTTGTCCTGTTATGTATAATGAACGCACACGCTTTCAGGAGGAGCTTTATGAACGATATATATGTCTGCGGGCACCGCAATCCGGATACCGACTCCATCGTCGCCTCCATGGCCTACGCCAACCTGCGCAACGCCCTGGGCGACCGCGAATACAAGGCTGTGCGCATCGGCGCGATCAATGACGAGACCCAGCGCATGCTCGACCGCTTCGGCTTCGAGCCCCCCATGTATATCCAGAATATGCGGGCGCAGGTCTCCGACCTGGACTTCGACCACCCCACGGAGCTGAACAAGTCCGTCCCGCTTGATCTCGCCTGGCGCACCATGCAGGATTCCGGCGTTTCGGCCATTCCGATCCTCAACGACGACGGGACGCTCTACGGGATGCTTTCCACCGGCGATATTGCCGCCTATGAGCTCAGCAACGTCTTTGACTGCCATGTGGAGTCCCTGCCGCTGTTCAACCTCATCAGCGTGCTGGAGGGGCGCCTTGTCAACGAGTTTTCCAACATCACGGAGACGATCTCCGGCAAGGTGACGATCGCGCTGCCCAAGGCCTTTGAGGACGCAAGCTTTACCGACAAGGACAGCATTCTCATCTGCGGCGATCAGCCGGAGCTCATCGGCAAAGCGTTGGAGGCCGGGGTCGGCTGCCTGATCCTCTGCCAGACGGAGGTGCCGCAGGAGCTGGCGGAGAGCGCCGCGCCCACCTGCATCATCTCCACGCCGCTCAACGCCCGGCAGGTCGCGCGTTTGATTTTCCAGGGCATCCCTGTTTCCCGCTTCTGTCAGACGGAGAATCTGATCTCCTTCCACCTTTCGGACTATGTGGACGATGTGCGCGAGACGCTGATCAAAAGCCGCTTCCACTATTACCCCGTGCTGGACGAGCAGGAGCATGTGGTCGGCACGCTCTCGCGTTATCACATGCTGCGCCCGCGGAGCAAGCGCGTTGTGCTGGTGGATCATAACGAGGCGGCGCAGTCTGTCCCAGGTCTTGACCAGGTGGAGATCATGGCCATCATCGACCATCACCGCCTCGCGGATATTCAGACCAGGATGCCCGTGGCCGTCCGCAACGAACCGGTCGGCTCCACCAACACCATCCTGACCGCCATGTATCAGGAGCACGGCGTCATGCCGTCCCCCGCCATGGCGGGGCTCATGTGCGCCGCCATCCTTTCGGACACGGTCATGTTCAAATCTCCCACCTGCACCAAGAAGGACATTGCCATGGCCGAGCGCCTCGCACGCATCGCCCGCGTATCCGTCGAGGATCTGGGCAAGGAACTCTTTACCTCCGCCGGGGTTACCGACAAGAGCGCGGAGGAGCTTTTCCGCACCGACTACAAGCAGTTCCACATCGCGGAAAAGAATCTCGGCGTCAGCCAGATCACCTGCGTGGGGGCGGACGCCTACCTCGCCCGCAAGAAAGAATTTTTGGACGTCATGGAAAAGATCCGCAAAAACAGCGAATTCGATATTGTCATCCTCATGCTCACCGACGTGCTGTCCGAGGGCTCGCATCTTCTCTATGTGGGCAGCGACGACATTATGCGCCAGGCCTTCAATCAGGAGCCGAAGGACAACGATCTCTTCATCCCCGGCATGATGTCCCGGAAGAAGCAGCTCATCCCGACGCTCACGGCGCTGTGGGGGTAAGACCATGCGCATCACCAAAATGCACGGGGCCGGAAACGACTTCGTGATCCTGAACAACCTGAAAGCGCAGCTCCCGGAGGAGCGGTTCCCAGCACTGGCGCGGACGCTCTGTGCCCCGCACACCGGCGTCGGGGCGGACGGCATGATGGTCGTCGTCCCGGCGGAGAACGGCGGGGATTTTGGTATGCGCTTTTACAACAGGGACGGAAGCCTCGGTGAGATGTGCGGCAACGGCGCGCGCTGCATCTGCCGCTACGGCTTTGAAAACGGGCTGGCAGGGGAGACCCAGCGCGTGGAGACCACGGCTGGCCTTGTCGTGGGGGAGCGCGTCGACCCCCGGCGCTACCGCATACGGCTCAACGATCCTTCGGTCGTCGACCTGCACCGCATGGTGCGGATCGACGGGGAGGACTATGACTGCGCTTATGTGGAGCTGGGCGAGCCCGGCATCCCCCACGCGGTCGTGCGGCTTCCCGACTGGGATACATGGGATACGGACAGGCTCCGCACGCTCGGGCGGAAGCTGCGCTTCGCGCCGGTTTTCCCGCGGGGCGCGAATGTCAGCTTTGTCAAAACAAGCGGCACGGATACGGTGAAGGCCGTAACCTATGAGCGCGGCGTGGAGGATTTTACCCTCGCCTGCGGAACCGGCTGCGGCAGTATTACCACGGCGCTGACGCTTTTGGGCCTGGTTTCCGGGCGGGAGGTTTCGGTCTCTATGCCGGGCGGACAGCTTTCCGTTACGTTATCAAGTGAGGGCGGCGTCCGCGATATCTTTCTCACCGGGCCGACCTGCCTCGTTTTCGAGGGCGAGGTTTCCGGAGAGCTTCTGGAGGAAGCATGAACGATATTCTGACCTATCTGGCGGCCAAGTACGATCCAGCCGCCATTATCGTCTACGGCTCTTTTGCCGACGGCAGCAGCAATCTTTTCAGCGACTTTGACGCCCTGCTCATCACGGCGGACGGGGAGAGAAAGCATGACGACAGCTTCGTGGACTGCACGCAGCTGGACGTGTTTGTTTATCCCATGTCCGACTTTCAGGGGGACTATGACCC
>CADAPH010000014.1:0-6177 GCA_902789745.1 Oscillospiraceae bacterium
GGCAGGAGGGGTCTTGGTGACGAAGGTGAAGCTGCGGTCGGAGTACACGGTGATGACGACGGGGATCATCATGCCCATGTCGCCCTTGGTGCGCTCGTTGAAGTCCTTGGTGAACTGACCGATGTTGACGCCGTACTGGCCCAGAGCGGGGCCGACGGGGGGCGCCGGAGTCGCTTTGCCGGCGGGAACCTGGAATCTTACGTATCCAACTACTTTCTGTGCCACTTGGAAAGCACCTCTTTCTTATTATTCTTTTGTAACCTCGACCTGATCGAGCTCCAGATCAACCGGAGTCTCGCGGCCGAACATGGAGACCACGACGCGAACCCGATCCTTCTCAGGCTCCAGCTCGTCCACAACACCGAAGAAGCCGGCAAGCGGCCCGTCAATGACCTTGACCTCATCGCCGACCGCGTAGCCGACGACGATCTCTCTGTGTTCGACGCCCAGATCGTAAATCTCCTGCTCCGTGAGGGGGACGGCCTTGCCGTCGGACCCGACGAAGCCCGTAGCACCGCGGACATTGTGGATCAGGTGCCAGCTGTCGTCGGTGAGGATCATCTTAACCAGCACATAGCCGGGGAAGACCTTGCGCTCAACCGTCTTTTCACCGTTGTCGGTGATCTCTGTCACCTTCTCCATGGGGATATTGACCTCATGGATCAGATCTGTCATCCTGCGGTTTTCTGCCGCCTTCATGATCGCGGCGGCAACTGCGTTCTCATACCCCGAATAGGTATGAACAACGTACCATTTCGCCTCTTCAGCCATCTCTGTTAAGCCAAACGGAAGATGAGCCTGACTACCATCTGGGCGAATTCATCGAAGCCCCAGATCACCACTGCGGAGCAGACCATCATGCCGATGGAGATGAGCGTATTGTTGCGAAGAGCCTTCGGCGTGGGCCATACGACCTTCTTCAACTCGCTCTTCATCTCGCGGAACCATTTGCCGATCTTCTCGAAGAATCCCAGCTCGGTATCTTCCTTCTTGACGGCGGTAACGGCCTTCGCGGGAGCTGCGTTCGTTTTCTTTTCTTCAGCCATTTTCAGCGTTCCTTTCCGTCTTACTTGCTCTCGACATGCTTGGTGTGCTTTCTGCAGAAGGGGCAATATTTGCTGCGCTCCAAACGGTCGGAAGTATTCTTCTTATTCTTGACCGTGTTGTAGTTCCTCTGCTTGCATTCATCGCATCTGAGTGTAATTTTTACTCTTGCGCCTGCAGCCATTCTTTCGGCACCTCCTATTTTATTTACCCACCCCACAGGGGCGGGCATTGCCTCCCTGTATGAAGACGGACGGCTCTTCTCCGCCGCTCATAAAAAAGCGCACAAAAAGAAAACCTCTCGTCTGACAGGTAAAACATACTATAGCACAGCGCCTTCCCCAGGTCAAGCATTATTTTCACGGATTTTGCGCTTTTTTCCGGGGAAACACGCGAATCATAAAAATGAAGTGCACAGCTGCGGCGCACGGCAAGGGAACTTCTTGCAATGCATGCGCGGATACGCTATAATCTGTACAAACTGAAGCGGCTTTGCGGCTTCTAAAGAGGATGGTTCTATGCGCCATAGTACAAAAAAACTCATTGTCTCCGCGCTGCTGATCGCTCTGGGTGTAATCCTGTCGCGTCTGCTTGCCATCAATACGCCCGTTATGAAGATCGGGCTCGGCTTTGCGGCGGTTGCCCTGTGCGCGCTGCTCTACGGCCCCTGGTGGGCCGCCGTCGTTGCGGCGCTCGCTGATATTCTGGGCTCCACGCTCTTTCCGACGGGGGCATACTTCCCGGGCTTTACGCTGACGGCGGCCTGCACCGGCGCGATATTTGGCCTGTGCCTGTACAAAAAGCCCCCGCGCTGGTTTTGGCCCGCGCTGGCGGCCGGGCTCAACGTGGTGCTTGTCTCCTACCTTGCCAATACCGCGATGATCTGCTATATCTCCGGCGCCCCCTTTTCCGCCATGCTGGCGGCGCGGGCGGTACAGCTTGCGGTCATGCTGCCGGTACAGTTTCTGGTGCTGAGCTGGCTCCACCGTTCGCCGCTGGTAAGACAGCTTATGCTGCGGGCGGTATAATACTAAAACCTGATAGAAAGCTTTAGAAAGATTTCCGGGGCAGAATTGTGCCAGACGAGGCGGAGACCGCAGAGCATAATGGAGATATATGATCAAGGGCTCCAACGAAGTATGGCGCAATTCTGGCCGGAAAGAATCAAAGATTTCTATTGGGTTTTAGTATAAAATCAGCAACAAGGAGGACTGGAATGGAACAGGTTTTATCGCGTTTTCGGCTCGAAGGGCAGCCGCTCTCCTGCGAGCGGTACGGGGAAGGGCATATCAACCGGACTTACCTTGTCGTGACCGACCGCCCGAGGCGTTATATCCTTCAGCGCGTCAGCCGCGCCGCGTTTCACAATATCCCCGCGCTGATGCGGAATATCGAGGCTGTAACGGCCTATCTCGCCCGGCGCAGCGAAGACCCGCGCGCGAGCCTGCGTCTGATTCCCACCGCGGAGGGCGGCTTCTGGGTTCAGGACGAGGCGGGAGAATACTGGCGCGTCTATGACTTTATAGAAGACAGCATCTGCCTCCAGACCCCGGAGACGCCCGAGGACTTTTATCAGAGCGGCGTCGCTTTCGGCAGCTTCCAGCGTATGCTGCATGACTTCCCGGCCGAGACGCTCTATGAGACGATCCCGGGCTTTCACAACACGCCGAACCGTTATCGCATTTTTCATGAGACGCTCCGCGCCGACAGGCTCAACCGCGCCGACGGCGTCCGGAAGGAGATCGGCTTTGTCCTCGCGCGGGAGGCGGAGGCGGGCAGTCTGCTCGATCTGTGCGCGAAGGGCGAGCTTCCGCTGCGCGTGACGCACAACGACACCAAGCTCAACAACGTTATGCTGGACAGCAAAACCCGCAAGGCCCTGTGCGTGATTGACCTCGACACGGTCATGCCCGGGCTGGTCGCCTATGACTTCGGCGACTCGATCCGCTTCGGGGCCTCAACCGCGAAGGAGGACGAGCGTGATCTGGATAAAGTCGGACTTGATCTCAGCCTGTACCGCCGTTTCTGCGAGGGCTTTATCCCCGCCTGCGGAGCACTTGCCAAAAAGGAGATTGATACGCTGCCCCTCGGCGCGAAGCTCATGACGCTCGAGTGCGGCCTGCGCTTTCTCACCGATTATCTGGACGGCGACCGCTATTTCTCCGTCGACCGGCCGGAGCACAATCTTGACCGCGCCCGCACGCAGTTCAAACTGGTCGCGGAGACCGAACGGCGATGGGATGAGATTCAGCAGATCGTGCAGGCGTTTGCGTAATATATAACTGCCGATGGGGCTGTCTCAAAACGCATGTTTGTACATCACCGTAGGGGTCGATCCCCAGATCGACCCGCCGATCAGCGAAATGCTTCGTTCAACGGCGGGTCGATGAGGGCATCGGCCCCTACGAATCGTATGCTTATGCGTTTTGAGACAGCCCCATCTCCATTTGCGGTTTTTACAGGGTCCAGCGATGAATCTGGGTTCCCTCTTTCATGCCCTTGTACTGTACGCACAGCATGGTCAGATCGTCGAACTGCTGCGCGCCGCCCACAAAGGCGCTCACATCCTCTTCAATGGATTTGAGCAGCGCGTGCGGATCCGCTCTCGGTGAACGATTCAGCGCCTCAAGCATCCGTTTCGTCCCGTAGAGCTCGTCTGCCGCGTTGGCGGCCTCCGGCAAACCGTCCGTATACAGGAAGAGCACATCGTCCGGCGCAAGATGCAGCTCGTAATTCTTGTAGCGGCTGCCATCAAGTCCCCCGAGAACAAAGCCGTGCGTATCCTTGAGAAGGTCGAAACTGCCGTCCGCTTTTTTGAGGACGGGGTATTCGTGCCCCGCGTTGGCGGCGACAAGATTCCCTGTTCTGAGATCGAGGATGCCCAGCCAGACCGTGACGAACATCTCCTCCCGGTTGTTGGAACAGATCTGCTCGTTGGCGGCCTCCAGAACCTCTCCGGGGCTTTTGCCCGTCATAGCGATGTTCTTGATGAGAATCTTCGCGGCCATCATGAACAGCGCGGCGGGGACGCCCTTGCCGGAGACGTCTGCCACGACGATGCCAAGATGCGCATCGTCGATCAGAAAGAAATCGTAGAAATCGCCGCCGACCTCCTTGGCCGGATCCATCGCGGCGTATATGTCGAACTCCGAGCGATCCGGGAACGCGGGAAAGGTATTCGGCAGCATGTCCGCCTGGATGCGGTTGGCGAGACTCAGCTCATATTCGATGCGGGCGGTGTTCATATCCTTCTCGTGCTGCTCGACCACCATCTCGCGGCCGCGTTTGGCGATGTTGCAGCTGATGATCGCCGCAATGGAGAACATCAGCCACTTGGGAATATAGTCATACAGAAGCGTGTTGCGGACGAGCATTTCCGGGCTGACGCCGGCGTTCTCCACCGCCTCGCCGAGAAAGCCGCCCGTGGTGATGATCTCGACCCCGGCGGGCATGGTCACGATGTTCAGGTTGATAAAGCCGTGGGTTGCGCCCCAGGCTGCGGAGAGCGCGAAGACGAGGCCGGTCAGAAGAGAGACGGCAACCGTCAGCTTCCGGGAGAAATACCGGCTGCTGAAGACGACAGGCAGCACCATCAAAATCGCCGCCTTGTGCGTCAGCATGCTGTCGAGGCGGGCGTAGACCAGCACCATCCCCAGCATCAGCAGATTCTTGAGCCACCAGGCGTCATATTTGACCAGACGACAGACCAGCAGCAGGATCAGCGACTCCGCGATCCCCTGCAGGGCGGGCTGATACATGCTCTCCAGCGAAAGCGGGAACACGCCTGTCACCGTAAGCGTGAGGATCAGCGCCAGGATAAGACCGTTGCAAAGCATGATCAATGCGCCGAGGCGGTTGGCCTGTACCTCCGTTTCGTGGAAAAGCTCATCCCCGTGAAAGGCGGCCTTAAGGCGTTCGCGGAGCGATTCTTTTTTTACGGTTTCCGAGCCAGAAGCGGTGTTCGACATGGCAAAGCGCTCGCTTTCAAAGGAATTTATGTTAACCAAACTCATTATAACGGAAGTCGGCGGCGTTTACAAGCTTTTCTTTTCGACACAGGAACGGGCGGCACGGCGTTCTGTTTTTTGTACATTGTCCTTGCTTTCCGGGACGGAAAGCGATAAAATAACGGCAAAGACTAACAGAACGGAGGTGACAGCGTGTGAGCGATGAAAAGCAGGACAGCTTCTCCCGGTTTCGCCAGCGGGTGTTCCGGATGGTGTCGGTCGGGGTGGTGGATGATCCGATCAACGCCGCCTATGACGTGATCAGCACCCTGGCGCTGGTCGTCAACCTGACGGCGGCGATCCTCAGCACCTTTGAAAACATCTATGCGGCCTACGGGCCGCTGCTGAACAAGATCGAGGCTGTTACGGTCGCGTTCTTCGCGGTGGACTATGCGCTGCGCCTCTTCACGGCGAACAATCTCTACCCCGACCTGCCGGAGGGAAAGTCGATCCTGCGCTATATGACCTCCTTCTCGGGGATCGTCGACCTGCTGTCCTTCCTGCCCTACTATCTGCCGGTCTTTTTCCCGTCGGGCGCGGTGGTGTTCCGCCTGTTCCGCATTGTGAGGATCTTCCGTCTGTTTCGCATCAACGCCTATTACGATTCGCTGAACGTTATTACCGAGGTTCTGTACAGCAAGAAGCAGCAGCTTTTGTCCTCGGTGTTCATCATCGCGGTGCTGATGCTGGCCTCCAGCCTGTGCATGTACTCTCTGGAGCATGACGCCCAGCCGCAGGTTTTCAAGAACGCCTTTTCCGGGCTCTGGTGGTCGGTTTCCACGCTGCTGACCGTAGGCTACGGCGATATCTACCCCATCACGCCGCTGGGCAAGGCGGTGAGCATCGTCATCACCTTCCTGGGCGTTTTGATGGTGGCGATTCCCACAGGTATTATTTCCGCCGGTTTCGTGGAGCAGTACTCCCGTTTTAAACGCCTGGGCGACTATGCGAAGGAACAGGATCTGAATTTTGTCGTGGTAGAGCTTGGCGCGAAGGATCCCTGGGCGGGAAAGTGCATCAAGGATCTGCTGCTGCCGCGGGCCGCGCTTATTGCCGCTGTCCGGCGCGGGGGCGACCTTGTCGTGCCGCGGGGTGATGTGGTGCTCAAGCCCGGCGACCGCGTGGT
>CADAPH010000014.1:6185-9011 GCA_902789745.1 Oscillospiraceae bacterium
GCCATCAAGGATCTGGACATTTCCCGCCAGACCCACATCGTCATGATCCGCCGTCGCGGCACCATGCTGGTTCCGCACGGTTCGATGAAGCTGATGGAGGGCGACACGGTCATCCTCTACGGCAAGGAAAAAAGGGAACCGAGATTATAATTATGAAACAGGGGCTTTCTCAGAACGTTCATCGTCTTGAGAAAGCCCCTGTGTTATGGACAGAAAAAAGAAAATGAATTATCAGAACCGGCCGCCCTGCGCTTCCAGCTGCTGCGCCAGCATGCGGGCAAGGAAAAAGGCGGCGGCGCACTCGTGCTCCTGCCAGATATGCAGCGTGCGGATCTCCGGGCAGAGAACCAGATAGCCGTAGGCGTGTCCGGGACGCGCAACCTCCAGCACCAGAACCGACTCAAAGGCGCGCGCCGCGAGCTGGCGGCTCAGATCGGGACAGCTGCGCGTCAGCTCGTCCAGCCCGCAGGCGGTATAGAGCCCATTGCGCAGGAGCGTTTCCGGCACTGCGACGGTATCAAGATACTCGCCCTTCTGCGCGTCATACAGGCGGCGGTCTGCGCCGATAAAGAAGAGCCCGTACATGCGCAGATAATCCCGCACAGGGGCGAAGGCCCGCTGCAGCTTTTCACCGGTTCCGGAGCCGCTGTCGAAGCCCTCGGCCATGCGCTGAAAGGCGTCGTAGAGGCTGCGCCGGGCGAGGGCGGGGATCTCAAGATGCGCATGCTTCGCCGGAACATAAATGATAAAGCAATTGCGGCCCTTGGATTTCCCGCGGTAAAGCGTCTTGTCGATCAGCGCGAAGAGCGCTTCAAAGCTGTCGGCGTCCGTGGGGTAGACCGCGCAGCCGATGGTGGCGGTGGAAAAGATGGTACGGCCGCTGATCAGCAGATTTTTGCGGAAGACGCTGCGGCTGTTATACAGGCTGTCCAGAAAGCTGTGGATGCCGTCGTAATCGGTGCAGCCGAAGTAGACGATCAAAAACTCGTCGCCGCCGTAGCGGCCGACGACGCCGTCCTTTCCGATCGCGCGGCGCAGATCAGCGCCGATCGCTGTGAGCATCTCGTCGCCGGTGCGGTGTCCGTAATTGTCGTTGATGTTCTTGAAGTTGTCCAGGTCGACCATCATCAGCACGAAGGGGGTCTGCGCCTGAATCAGCGCCTGGACGAAGCGGAGCATATAGGGGCGGGCTATCAGCCCGGTCAGAGAATCGTGAATGGCCGGGAGAGACGCGGAGCGCAGCGTTTCCCGAAAAAACGGATAAACGGATAGATATTCGGATGAATACATGCCAAATCCTCCCCACGATAGTCTTTTATAATTTTATCAAAACTGTTAAGGGATTTCAAGAGCGCTGATCAACGGGATTCATAAAATCACGTTTAAAACGTCGGATCACAAACACGGCGGCGAGACCGGCCGCGACAGCGACGGAGACGTTGCTGACCATCATCACGATGCCGACGCTTTTTTCGCCCACTTGGGTGCAATGCTGGAGAAACCAGAACACGGGGATGCGGAAGATAAAAACGCGGGAGAAGTTCAGCACCAGCGTGAGCTGGGTTTTGCCAAGCCCGTACAGCAGGGCCATCACCGCGGCGTTAAAGCCCAGCGGCACAGCGCCCAGAGCCTCGTAGCGGTAGACCATCGCGATCATCTGACGAAAGTCCTCGCTCCCGCCGTCGAACAGGCCGGACAGAAAATGCAGCTGCCACAGCTCAAGCCCGGAGATCACGGCGCCGATCAGCATATTGATCGCGGCGGTGACGTAGAAGGCCTCCAGCACACGGCGAAACCTGCCCGCGCCGAAGTTCTGGCTGATGATGGAGGCGCTGCCCTGCTCATAGCCGTTCTGCGGGTTCGTGGTGATGCCGCCCAGATTGTTGGAAACACCCATGGCGCCCACCATCAGCGGGCCGTAGAGCGTGCACATGGAGTTGACGATGGTCTTGCCGAAGGCGAAGAGCGCCTTCTCGGCGATCACAGGCAGTGACTGGCGAACCATAGGCGTGGTGACGCGGCGGTTGAAGGAGACGGCCTTCGGTGAAAAGCTGAAGGCGTTGTCCCCAAACAGACTGTATCGGACGGCAAACACGAACATGGTCAGCTCCGACACAAGAGAAGCCACGGCGATCATATTCAGGCCGCTCTCCAGAACATAGACAAAATATGCTGTGAGCCCGAGCTTGACCAGAATCATGGCGATGTTCAGGATGAAAATGCGCCTTGCGTTTCCGCGCGCGCGTTCGACCGAGATATAGACGCTGTTGAGGAAATTCACGACCATGACGAAAAGCTGGATCGTGAAATATTCCCTGCCCACGGCGATGAGCTCATCAGGCGTCCCGGCGAGGCGCAGAAAGCTCTCCGTAAAGGGGAGGATGGCGGCGAGAATCAGAAGCCCGAGCGTCAGGCTGAGCGCGTAGAGGCTGCTCACCCGCTGCCGCACCAGCAGAAAGTCGCCTTCCCCGTAGGCGCGGCTGATCTGAATGCCCGCACCGACCGCCAGACCGCCGCCCACGGAGGACAGCAGAAGGTTTATCTGCGCGAGATATGCGACCGCTGAAACAGACTCCTTGCTGATGTGCGAGGCCATCAGCGTGTCCAAAATGGTGAAAATGGCCGCAAGCCCCTGATACAGTGCCAACGGCGTCCCGATATAGAGGATCACCTTCCACATCGGCGCGTTCAGGCTCATGTCCAGAAAGCGCCTGTCGCGGCTTGTTAATTCTGCTTTGATTGCCATAGGATCGCCCCTCAGCGCGTTTTGCGGTACTCCCGCGGCGTCATGCCGTATTTCTTCTTGAATACATCTTTAAAATAATT
>CADAPH010000014.1:9045-32986 GCA_902789745.1 Oscillospiraceae bacterium
AACCAGATAGTCGTGCACCCCGATGCCTGCCGCCTCACGGAATTTCCTGCTGAGATAATTCGGGCTGAAGCCTGCGGCCGCCGCAATATCCGCGGCGCTGATCTGCTGACAAAAATGCTCATTGATATAGCGGGCGGCCAGAAGCACCTGTCGATCCGTGGTATGAATGTTGGCAGGCGTCTCCGTCAGCAGCAGGCAGACGCGGCTGCACAGCAGCAAAAGCTCCTGGAGCTGGAGACGAAGCATGAGCGGGGAGCGATCATCGAAGCCGCGATCCTCCGCCGCCATGCGCATGGTGATCCGGCCGATTTCCCGCCGCGCGTCGGCAGGTACCTGAAAAATACGCACCTGGGAGAGGAAGTCCGCGCCGCCGGGAAAATGGGCTATCAGCGCACTGTCCAGATCCTCGGCACGGAAATAGATTCCGCAGCGGAGGCAGGAGCCGACGAGATAACGCGTGAAATGGAAAATCTGCGGCGGGATCAGCAAAAAGTCCCCGTCGTGCAGATCGTACATGCTGTCCTCAAGGAAAAAGCGGCATGAGCCATGCTCAATATAGGCCAGTTCATAATACGGATGGCAGTGATGGCCGCGCATCACACAGCCCGCTTCGCGCGTCTTCCGATCCACATGCACCCGTGTGATCTCACCGCTAACCGTACGGATCTCGTTTGTCATGTCATCCCTCCTGCCAGTGTTGAAGAAACAGTAAAACTAAGGAATAGTCGTGGATTATCTGTATTATTAGTGCAATAAAAACTGTAAAATAGAACAAAAACAGGGTCATGGTCGCAAGAAATTTAGAGTATTTCGACAAAAACAATAGCGTTTTGTACAAAAGGAGGAAAAAATGCAGCTTGGTATCCGTTTGCACGATGTAAACGCGTCAGCGCCGGAGGCGGAGCGGACGCTCGAAGCCCGGGCCCGCAAGGCCGGGGAAGAGGGCTTCAGCTGCGTTCATCTCGCGCTTTCCAAATGTATCCCGGGTTTTGACTTTGACGACGCCGCACTGACAGAGGGGCTTGCCGCCTATGTGCGCCGCGTGTTCCGAAAACAGGAGCTCGATGTCGCGGTGCTGGGCTGTTATCTGAATCTGGCCCATCCGGATCGCGAAAAGCTGAAAGAGTTTCAGTCGCGCTATTTCGGCAGTCTGCGCGTGGCGGCGCTTGCCGGCGTCGGCGTGGTCGGCACCGAGACCGGCGCGCCGAACGCGGCTTACAAGCTGGACGCCGACACCCACAGCCCGGAGGCGCTGCGCACCTTCATGTGGAATCTGGAGCCGATCCTGGAGCGGGCGGAGAAGTACGGCGTCATGCTTGCCATCGAACCGGTATGGAATCATATCGTATACAATGCCGACCGCGCGGTGGAGGTGCTCGAGGCCATGAAGAGCCCGAACCTCCGCATCATCTTCGATCCGGTGAATCTGCTCGGGACGGAGAATGTCGACGAGCGTGAGCGCGTGTTCGGCGACGCCATGGACAAGCTCTGCGACCACATTGCCGTGGTGCATCTCAAGGACTTTGTCCGGCAGGACGGAAAGCTCGTCAGCGTCGCGGCGGGCACGGGCGAGATGGATTATACGGAGATCCTGCGCTTCATCAAGACCAGAAAGCCTTATATCCAGGCAACCCTTGAAAACACCACGAACGACAACGCGGTTCAGGCGCGACAGTTTATTGAGCGGGCATTTCAGGAAGCGTAAGGCACAGAACCTCAGACTGTAGACAAAGTACCCTTTCTGTGTCATCTCGACCGAGCATTCTGACGCGCGAGAAACGCGCGACATTCTTTGCTTGTCAAGCGAGCGGAGAGATCTGTAAAGTGAGGTTTTCCGGCATTTTGGATCTCTCGACTCCGGCTTCGCCTTCGCTCGAGATGACATGTACCGGGGGTTGTCTGCAGCCAGAACCTCCCTCATTGACGGAGGGAGTCCGAAGCTGCCAGTCACATATCGTTTTGCTCGTTCGCCGGCTCCCTCTTTGAGGGGGCCGGTAGATTAGGGCTTGTTGCACCAAGCGACTCTCCCCGAAACCTCCGGCGTCTCGTAAAACCTTGCGGTACGGTCGCGGCCGGAATCGCGCCAGGGGTTAAAGCCCTCGGGCTTGATATGCGCCCCATAGCGGCAGTTCTCAAAACGCGCCAGCCCGTAATCCCGCCAGGGACGGGCGAGGAAGACGGAGGCGTCCGCCGTACCCTCGTCCCGCGTAAAATCGCAGCGCCGGAAAGTGAAGCCTTCCTTTTGCTCCAAAGCGTGCGCGGGCGCGGCGACATAGCCGTGATCCCGCCCGTCAAAAACGGACACGATCTCACAGTCCTCGAACAGAGCTTCGCCGCAGCCGAAGATGAAATCGACCGAGCCCTCGATCCGGCAGTTCATAAAGCGCTGACGCAGGGGGCGGTTCTGCCGCAGCTCGTCCGGGAGGAAGCCGTCGTAGCGCTCGATCAGATCCGCCGGCAGCGGGCCGAGGAAGAGCGTGTCCTGCGTGGAGCGCAGCAGACAGCGATCCATTGCAAAACCGTCGCCGCAGACGCTCAATGCCACTTCCTGCCCCTTTTCGGCGGGGTCAAGCGCGTCGTTGACAATCGCAAGACCGTTCATGCTCACGCCATCGGCGCAGACCGCGACAGTCCAGGTGCGGAAGGTGTTGTACTCCCGCCCCTGCGCGTCGAGCTTTCTGGCATAGTCGTCCCAGATCAGGGTGCTCTTCTCGGGCCCGGCTCCGACCAGCCGCAGACCGGGCGTCCGGATGACGAGCTTCTCCCGCCAGATACCTTCGCCGAGACGGAGCACAGCGCCGGGCTCTGCGCGATCAATCACGGCCTGGAGTTTTTCTCCCGGCAGAACAGATATTTCAGACATGGCGGCTTTCTCTCACGCTTCCTATTGATATTACGGTGATGATTATAGCACAGGCGAAAGACAGGGGGCAAACGGATTTACCAAAGGAGCCCGTTTTGTCCATGCAGGTTCTCCGATTTAGACATGTTTGAAGTGGGGAGAAGCTGTTAAAATAAGGCTGAGATCGGGGTTAAGCCCCCGCAATACGGAAAAACCAAACAACCAAACGAAAAGGAACGCCATGAAACGACAGTTAAGCTTTCGGCAGTACCGGGGCATCGACCTTACCCTCTTCGCGGTGATCCTGTGCGGTTCGGAATGGCTGCTCGTCACCTCCGCCACGCACTGGTTTCCCGACCAGCTCTACACCGTTTCGCTTGTCGGCGCGCTTACGGCCATCGTGATGATGCGCTGGGGCCCCTGGGCGGCGATCCACGCTTTCCTCGGCGGCGCCGTGTTCTGCCTCGCTTCTCACGGAAGCGGGAGACAGTTCCTGATCTACGCCGTCGGAAACCTGCTCTCGCTGCTCATGCTGATTCCGCTGCGCCTTCTCGGCGGTGAGCGGATACGAAACGACAGCTTCCTGAGCGTCTGCTTCGGTCTCGGGACGCTGCTGCTGATGCAGCTCGGCCGCGCGCTTCTGGCGATGCTGACGGGCGCCGATCTCCGGAGCGCTCTCGGCTTTTTTACAACGGACACGCTTTCCCTTCTCTTCACCGGGCTGATCCTCTGGGTTGCCCGGCGGGCGGACGGGATTTTTGAAGATCAAAAGCACTATCTTCTGCGCATTCACAAAGAGGAAAAAGGAGGATTTTGATGAAATCAAAAGCGGCAGATTTTCTCATCTACGACGAGGCAACAGGCCGGTACCGCGAGAGCCCGGAGCAGGCCGTCCGAGACGATGTGGAAAAGCACTACTGGCTGCACGTCGGGCGCTCGATCTTGAAGGACTGGCGGCTGTACCTCATGCTGATTCCCATGCTTCTGGTATTCCTGTTCTGGCGCTACTTCCCGATGTACGAGCTGCTTGGCTGCTTCAAGGTATCGGATGAGGTGCTCCCCGTGTCGGAGCAGCTCTTCTCCGGCTTCTCGTATTTCAAGCGCCTGCTCATCGGCGGGGACGATCTTTCCGCCGAGTTCTGGCGGGCCATGCGCAATACCTTCATCCTCAGCTTCTACGGTCTCTGCTTCGGCTTCCCGATGCCGATCATCCTGGCGCTGTTCTTCAATGAGATTAAGTCGAACATCGCGCGCAGCGTCTATCAGGTGCTGACCTACCTGCCCAAGTTCATGTCCACGGTCGTTATGACCTCTCTGGTCGTGATGCTGGTCAAGCAGGGCTCCCTGACAAGCGGCATGGGTATCGTCTCCCAGTTCCTGGCGAAGATCGGCTGGATCAGCGAGGAGGTTGCGAGATCCGGCCTGCTGAACAATCCCCGGTTCTTCCGCCCGATCTACATTATCAGCGGTATCTGGGAGAGCGCGGGCTATGACAGCATCGTCTTCTTCGCCGCCATCATCGCCATTTCCCCCACCAGCTACGAGGCCGCGCAGATCGACGGCGCGGGCAAATGGGCCCAGATGCGCTACGTGGTTCTGCCGAGCATCCTGTCCACCATTGTTATCATGCTCATCACCCGTATCGGCTCCCTGCTGAACATCGGCTATGAGAAGGTGCTGCTGCTCTACAACACCAATACCTATGTGACAGCCGACGTGGTCTCCACCTTTGCACAGCGCTACGGCCTTGCGGGTGCGGCCAAGGGCATCGCCTCCGCCGCCGAAATGATGAACAACGTCGTCGGCATGCTGCTGGTCATCGGCGCCAACACCATTGCGCGCAAGGCGTCGGATGTTTCGCTCTACTAAAAGGAGGGGACGGCAATGAAAAGAAAGCTGGAAGTCTCCGAGCTGATCTTTAAAATCATCAGCTACACCCTGCTTACCATCTTCGCGCTGGCCTGCCTCTATCCCTTCGTCTACGCGATCTCCGCTGCCATCAGCGGCCGCACCGCGGTCGAGTACGGCCAGATCGTCCTCTTCCCGAAGAACATCCAGTTTGACGCCTTCAAGCGCATGTTCAACGACAACATGTTCTGGAACGCCTATTCCAACACCCTGTTCGTCACCTTCTACGGCACGGTCTGGGCGCTGTTCTACTCCATCCTCGGCGCCTACGCCCTGTCCAAGAAGAGACTGCTGTTCCGCAAGTTCTTTAACTTCTTCCTGGTGTTCACCATGTGGTTTGCCGCGGGCATCGTGCCGCAGTACTTAAACTATCTGGACACCAAGCAGGTCTTCAACGCCATCGGTATCATGGACGACAAGTGGCTCGTCGTCATCGCCATGGGCATGGCGGCCATGAACATCATCCTGCTGCGCAACGCCTTTGAGGGCGTCCCCAGCGAGATCGAGGAGGCTGCCATCGTCGACGGCGCCAGCGAGTTCCAGGTGCTCACTAAGGTCTACCTCCCCATGTGCAAATCCACCATCGCGACCGTGGCGCTATTCTTTGGCATCTCCCGCTGGAACGGCTACTTCTGGGCGCGCCAGATGATCTCCAACTCCAACGAGCACCCGCTGCAGGTTTTCATCCGTCTGCGTCTCGAGGAGTTCACCGACGCCGAGGCCATGGCGGGCTGGAACCAGCCCTACGCCTCCGACTCCGTCATCTACGCGCTGATCGTTTGCTCCATCGTTCCCATTCTCATCATCTACCCCTTCATTCAGAAGTATTTCGCCAAGGGCACCAATGTCGGCGGCGTGAAGGAGTAATCCAGGGCATTACCGGTTTTCCGGATACGATACCATGCAGTTTATTATTTAGGAGGATTATAATGAAAAACACCAGCAAAATGATTGCTCTCCTGCTGATCGTCGCCATGATGGCGACCCTGCTTGCAGGCTGCGGCAAAAAGATCGATGTTGACCAGTTCTCCCAGCCTGCCGCCACCGAGGCGCCCGCTGCCGCCGAAGCCCCTGCTGCCGAGGCTCCCGCCGCCGAAGCGCCCGCAGAGGCCGCCGCTCCCGCCGAGCTGAGCTACGCGCCCGGCACCACGCTGCGCATGGCCACAGGCTATAACTCCACCAAGACCGGCCTGAGCCTCGATGCCGAGGTTGCGGGCGAGGGCATCACCCTGGCCGACGGCGTGACCTACCATGCCGGTGACCTCAAGCCCACCTGGGTCGAGGTTGAGAAGCGCCTGAACGTCAAGTTCGAGGACAAGTACCAGGGCAATACCGCCAACAACGAGTTCGACTACTGGAAAGAGCGCATGGGTGACGTGGACATGGTCTCCGGCACCGCCGCAAAGCTCACCGAGTACGGCGAGCAGGGCGTCGTCGTCAACATCGGCGACTACCTCGACCGTATGCCCAACTTCAAGGCCTATCTCGAGGCCAACCCCATCGTCCGCCTCTCTATCACCGGCAACACCAACAACGGCGCCATCTACTTCAGCCCCTACTTTGACGGCGTGAACGATATCGAGCGTATGCCCCTCATGCGCGCCGACATGGTTCAGAAGCTCCTCGACGGCGAGGGCGCGTTCACCGCTGACAAGTGCAACAACACCGCTGCCCCTGTTTATGAGCCCTACATGCCCACCTCCGGCAAGATCGAGATCGACGTCGTCAAGCCCGACGGCTCCGCGGTTGAGACCATCGCCAAGGATTACGACGCCGCCGGCAATATCGTTGCCAAGATGAACGAGGCGGGCTCCATCGACGGCGTGACCGCTGTCAACATGCTCCGCGAGTACATCGACAAGGCCTACAACGGCTACTACGGCGCCGAGCGCTCCAACCTCTTCATCGGCCAGAACGCCGCATGGGACGCCGACGAGCTCGTTGCCCTTCTCCGCTGCGTCGTTGCCAACCCCCAGACCCTTAACGGCACCGATTCTATCCAGGGCCTCTTCTCCCGCGAGGACAACAACAACCAGCGCCGCGTCGACGTGATGCGCTTCGCCGGCAACCTCTTCGGCATCCGCGGCATTGAGTCCCGCCAGGATTACCTCTACTTCGATTATGACGGCACCCTGAAGGACGCCCGTCAGAATCCCGAGACCTACAAGGCCATGGAGCGCATGAACGACATTGCCAAGGAAGGCCTCATCTCCGTCAACTTCGTTGATAACGCCGACGGCAAGACCAAGCAGTATCTGGAGAATGACTCCGGCTTCATGCACTACGACTACAACCAGACTCAGACCCTGTACAACGATCCCAGCCAGGGCGTGCTCAGCGAGGGCGAGAAGTACATGGCGGTCATGGTCCCCGTGGCCCGCTGGATGGACGGCACCGAGGGCGGCAACTACATGCGCTTCACCGAGTCCTGGCGCTCCGTCAAGACTGACGGCTGGGGCATCAGCGCCGCCGGCGTCAAGGGCAATGACGACAAGCTCCACGCCGCACTCAAGCTCATCGACTACGCTTACTCTCCCGAAGGCATGATTCTCATGAGCTACGGCCCCGACGCCTTCATCAAGACCAATGATGACGGCAGCTTCGTTACCTTCCAGTTCAACGGCCAGGAGATGCCCGAGATCGCCGACGCCACCCGCGTCGAGCTCTGGGAGAAGGCCAGCGGCAACTACACCAACTACGCGCGTCAGTTCCTCGGCTCCACCCTGAGCTTTGCCAAGAGCCAGGCCTTTGAGTTCCAGTGCACCACTGAGGTCGGCCGTGAGGGCGCGGGCTACATCTCCAACGCCATTGCGCTCGGCACCATCAAGCACCCGATCCTCGCCGTGACCGAGAACCCCTGGTACATGTCCGTCCCGACCGTCCTGCCCAACACCAAGGCCGAGAATGACATGCTCAACACCTACACGCAGCTCACCGCCAACGGCAGATTCTCCCAGAACAAGGACGGCGAGAACATCCTTGTCAACCAGATCGTCAACGGCTACGCCGAGGAGGGCATGGGCAATGCCGATGCTTCTGCCGAGAAGGTCGCGGGCGAATGGGGCGGCAAGCAGTACCTGGCGCTCAAGACCGACGCCTGGAACCGTCTTCTCGCTTACTACAACGCCATGAACAAATGATCGGGGCGCGCCGCTTTCGATCCTGAAGAACGCAGATTCTCAAGGCCGCGGCCTGTCGGGGGAGAAATCCTCCGACGGCCGTGAGCCGAAGCAGGGAGGCTAACATGTACAAAAAACAGTTAACACTGCAAAAGATCCTTTGCTTTCTGGCGCTTGCCTCGAGCGTGGTCATTTTCCTGTACGCGCTTGGCATCATGACCGATCTGTACGATACCCTGTATTCGACGATGCGCAACCCTGCGGATCTGACCCAGACGGACGTGCCCGGCTCCATTGTCTATTACAACATGCAGCCCTGGAACGCCTACTTCCTGCACTGGTCCATCGGGATGATCCTGCTGGCGTGCCTGCTGTTCATCACGAACACGCACATCCGCCGCAGATATTACATCGGCAATTATATCGCGGTCGGCGCATTTGCCGTTGCAAACTTCTACCTCGCTTTTGAATCCCACGGCTATATCGAGGCGTTTAAGGAGCGCTTCCTCCGCGTTGATTTCGCGGCGCTCAAGGCTCATTCGGAGCTCTGGAAAACCGCTTATACCGAATCGACCTTCTGGTTCGATATCCACTACGCGATCTTTGCGTTCTCCATTCTTGTGTCGCTGGCCCTGATCGCCTGCACAGTCTGGAAGATCCGCCTGATGAAGGAAGAAAAGAAGCTCATTACAGAGGGAAGGAAGGCGACGGCATGAACGACGAGAAAACCATCCGGCTTGACCGCATGCGCTATACCAAGAACACGCTGGCGTCCGGCCTCGCGCTGCTGGCGATCCTCTTTGACGTGTTTTTCTTCATCAGCATCTATGAATCCAATGTCGGCTCCTGGTACTACAACATCCTCATGGGCGCGTCGATCCTGTATAACCTCGTGTTCCTCCTGGCGGCGTTTCTCTGCTCCGAGGGCATCAAGAACTACAAGATCAGCTACGCGTATGTGATGATCGCGCTCGGCCTCATCCAGCTTGTACGCATCTTCATCTACCCGGTGACGGCGCACAACGCCACCGTCATCATTCAGGAGAAGGCCGTCATCGTCATGGAGACGCCGCAGTTCATCCGCTGCATGCTGTATCTGGTGCTTTCCGCTGCGTGCCTCTTTGCGGGCGCGGTCGTCGGCATGAGCCGCAGCAAACAGCTCAGCGCGCATCTCAAGGCCCTGGGTCTCACGGCGTAAAGGAGGGGGAAGAACGTATGGCAGAACTGAATGTTCAGCACGTAGACAAGATCTACGACAACAACGTGCAGGCGGTCTTCGACTTCAACCTTGACGTCAGGGACGGCGAGCTGATCGTCCTGGTCGGCCCCTCCGGCTGCGGCAAGTCCACCACCCTGCGCATGATCGCGGGACTGGAGGATATCTCCCGCGGCAAGCTCCTGCTCGACGGCAAGGACATCACCCAGACCCCGGCCAAGGATCGCGACATGGCGATGGTCTTCCAGAGCTATGCACTCTACGGCCACATGACCATTTACGAGAACATGGCCTTCTCGCTGACGCTGCGCAAGGAAAACCCCAACGTCATCCATAAGAAGGTGCTGGCGGCGGCGGAGATCCTCGGCCTGACCAGCCAGCTCAACAAGAAGCCCAGCCAGCTCTCCGGCGGCCAGCGCCAGCGTGTGGCCATGGGCCGCTCCATCGTCCGCAACCCCAAGGTCTTCCTGTTTGACGAGCCGCTTTCAAACCTTGACGCGAAGCTCAGAGGCGCGACCAGACGCGAGATCCTGCTGCTCCACAAGCGCCTGCAGGCCACCATGCTCTACGTCACGCACGACCAGACCGAGGCCCTGACCCTCGCCGACCGCATCGTCTGCATGTCCATGGGACACGTCCAGCAGGTCGGCACCCCGCTGGAGCTCTACGACGCTCCCGCCAACCGCTTCGTGGCGAGCTTCATCGGCCTGCCGCCCATGAACTTCTTCCCCGCCACCGTCCGCGAGGGCGTGCTTGAGGGCAAGGGCTTCCGCGTGGCGCTCAATGAGGAGGAAAAGGGCATCCTGCGTCCCTACGCGGGCAAGGAGATCGACCTGGGCGTCCGTCCCGAGGACGTCATCCAGGGCGACGAAATCGCCATGAACGTTTTTTCCAACGAAAACCTCGGCATGAATACCCTGGTGCACGGCCACCTCGGCGGCGGCGAGAAGGTCTCCGCCAAGCTGCGCGGCTGGTATGATTATAAAAACGGCGACAACGTGAACGTCGCCTTCGCGCGCAAGCACTTCTTTGATAAGGAGAGCGGCGCCGCCATCGGAAAGGGGGCTAAAGCATGAGCGCAGCAGAAAAGAAATCCTCGAGCATGCCTGAGTTCCTGCGCCGCTTCTTCGTCGCGCTGAAGCGCCAGCCCTCCATCATCGCGCTGGTCGTACTGATTATCGCCTTCTTTTATTACTCGCTAAATCTTACGCATATCTCCGATACGACTGCGAAGATCCAAGGGCCCGGCATGGGCCTGAGCGGCTTTGCGACGATGCTCTTCTCCATGCTGTCTCTGGTCTGCTTCCTCAACGCCTTCCCCAAGCGCAAAAAGCCTGTGATCCCCATGGTTGTCCTGATGTTTGTGATGTTCGGGATCATCATTTTCTGCGATGTCCGCTACTCCGGCCTGATCATGACGGCGCTGACGCGCGAGGTCAACCCCATCAAGCTCGACGCCACCACCGCCTACATCGCGCAGGCCTACAACGTCCTGCAGAATCACATGATGCTCGAGGGCGCGGGCGTTGTCCTGGTGCTGCTCCTGCCGGTCTACAGCAAGCTGCTGCGCAGGATCAACACCTCCATCACGGTCGAGGACAACGGCAAGCTCGACGTGATCGACATCTCCGGCGAAGATTAATTATTACTGCTCGCCTTGTAACATGCTGTAACGTCTGAGGCATGTCATCTTGAGCGGAGCGAAGCGGAGTCGAAAGATCTTATTGCTTGTATTTCACGGGAATATAGATCTCTCCGCTCGCTTCGCTCGGTCGAGATGACAGGTGAGTTTCGGTCGAGATGACAGGTGAGTTTCGGTCGAGATGACAGGTGAATTCAGCTGTTTGCGGATTATGATAATCTGAACAAAGAGGAACGCCATGGCACGCGATAAGAAAAAGCGCACAACGCCCGAAGAGAGCAAAACCACCGCCGAATACTATAAGCTTCACACCCAGGCGGTACGCGATCTGGCCGAGGCCGACGAGAGCAACTCGCCCGAGGTCTCGCAGGAGGAGCTGGATAAATACCGCTCCGGCCCGAAGATCCGGCTCAGGAACTGGGCCAAGGCGATCCTCATCAAAATCTGGTTTGCGGGCTCGGTCTGCTTCTTCATCTTCTGGGGGCTGAGCTCCTACGTCGGGGACCGGCTGGACCTGCTGCTGATCTTCGGCATTGCCCTCGGCATTGTGACCGATCTTCTGACCAACAATATTCTCCGCACCTACGCGGAAACACCCGGCGCGAACGACCGCTGGATGATGTTTCCCGAAAAGCGCTACATCACCTTTCCCCTCAATATCCTATACGCGATCCTGCTGCTCTTGTGCACGGATTTCCTCTATACCCTCATCAATCTCGCGATCGCCGGCGTCACCGGCGGGGCGGGCGGCTGCACGCTCGGCGTGGGGCCGATCCTCTTCGGCGTCTTCTATACGGCGTTTGACCTGATGTTTATCTCCATAAAACGCATGCTGCAGGAAATTGTCGCGGACGCGAAAACAAATGCGAAAAGGCGCGATTGATCATGAATTTGAAAATCCTCTTCTCCGGGGCAAGCTCCGCCTGCCTGGAACTGCAGAACGAAGCCCCCTATTACGCCCCCGAAGAATTTCAAGTGCTCCTGAACGGACAGGAGCAATATATCTGCGAAAGCAATGTCTTCTCTCTCTACGGCCTGGAGCCGGACACGGATTACACCGTACGCGCTGCGGGAAAGCGCGTTGAGGCGGAGCTGAAGTTCCGTACCGCCGCCGAGCGCTGCTGTATCGACGTACACGCTTTCGGCGCGGTCGGCGACGGGGAGCATGACGATACCCAGGCCATCCAGACCGCCATCAGCTATCTGCCGGAGGGCGGGCGCCTGCTCTTCCCGGCGGGCATATACCTGACCCGGCCCCTGGTGCTCAAGAGCCATATCACGCTTGAGCTTCAGGAGGGCGCAAAGCTTCTCGGCTGGACGAAGCGGGAGGACTATCCCATCGACCCTGCCTTTGTCATGGACACAAAGGGAAACGAGATCCATTTCGGCGGCTTCGAGGGCAACGCCGTTCCCATGTACCGCTCCCTGCTCACCGCCCAGTACGCCGGGGATATCACCCTTGTCGGCCCCGGCACTGTGGACGGCAACGCCCCCAATACGGACTTCTGGGTCGGCTTCCACAGCTTTCCGGCGGCAAGGCCGCGGGTGCTGTTTTTCAACCGCTGCCGGAACATCACGGTACACGGCGTGCATGTCTGCAACTCTGCCTCCTGGCAGATTCACCCCTACTACTCCGAACACCTCGGCTTCTTCGATGTGAAGGTTTCGGCGCCCAGGAACAGCCCGAACACCGACGCGCTTGACCCCGAGTCCTGCGACGGCGTGGAGATCATCGGCTGCCGCTTCACCGTCGGCGACGACTGCATCGCCATCAAGTCCGGCAAGATCGAGCTGGGCACAAAGTTCAACCAGCCCGCCATCCGACACACCATCCGCAACTGCCTCATGGCCTTCGGCCATGGCGCGATCACGCTCGGCAGTGAGATCGGCGCGGGCGTGCGGGATCTGAGCGTCAGCCAGTGCCTGTTCCGCGGAACCGACCGCGGTCTGCGCATCAAGAGCCGCCGTGGCCGCGGAAAGAACTGCCGCATCGACGGCGTGAGCTTTGACAACATCCGCATGGAGGGCGTACTGACCCCGGTGGCTATCAACCTCTGGTACAACTGCTGCGATCCCGACCGTGAGAGCGAATACGTCTGGTCACGCGAGCACCTGCCCGTGGACGACCGGACGCCGTATATGGGCTCTTTCCACTTCAAAAATCTCATTTGCACAGATGCGGAGGTTGCCGCCTGCTATATCGACGGCCTGCCCGAGGCGCCGATCGGCGAGGTCGCGTTTGAGAATGTGGATATCCGCTTCTCTCCGGACGCGCAGCCCGGCGTTCCGATCATGGAAAACTTTGCAAAGCAGCGCTGCCGCCTCGGCATGTATTTTGACAATGTCCGCCGCATCCGTCTCGAGAACGTCCGGCTCTCAAACGTGGACGGCGAAAAGCTCCTCGCCGATCATTACGAGGAGCTGGAAAAGAAAAACTTTTGTGAGGATTGAGTATGTACGAAGAAATTGACGCCTACGTCCGGGGCCTGATCGAAAAATCCTCGCCGTCGCACACGGCCTGGAACATCGAGAGAGTCCGGGAAGGGAAACCCGCGAGCTGGAACTACATCGACGGCTGCATGATTACCGCCCTGCTTGCCATGAGCGATATCACCGGGGACGCGCGTTACTTCGATTTTGCGGAGAGCTTTATCGACTGGTTCGTGCTGGACGACGGCACGATCCGCACCTACGACCGCAAAAAATACAATCTCGACGATATCAACGAGGGGCGCGTGCTCTTCCCCCTGTACGCAAAGACGGGGAAGGAAAAGTATAAAAAGGCCGCGGAGAATCTCTATCGGCAGATCCGGGAGCAGCCGCGCACCTTTGAGGGAAACTTCTGGCACAAGGCCATCTATCCCAACCAGGTCTGGCTGGACGGCCTGTATATGGCCCAGCCCTTCTACGCCCTGTATGAGACTACGTTCGGCAGCGGCGACGTGAGCGATACCCTTTCCCAGATCGCCAATGTCCGCCTGCGCATGTTCGACGAGACGCGCAAGCTTTACTACCACGGCTACGACGCGAGTCGCACGATCTTCTGGGCCGATCCCGTGACGGGCTGCTCCAAAAACTTCTGGCTCAGGAGCATCGGCTGGTTTTCCGTGGCGCTCATCGATCTCTGCGAAATCCTCCCCAACGGCGCGGGCAGGGATCGCCTGTGCGAAATTTTCAACGAGCTGATTGCGGGCGTCGCCCCCTACGCCGACAAGGAGACCGGCCTGTATTGGCAGGTGGTCGATCAGGGCGGACGCGAGGGGAACTATCTCGAAACCAGCGGCAGCAGCATGCTGGCCTACGCGATGCTCAAGGGCGCGCGCCTCGGCGTGCTGCCCAAAGAATACGCCGCGAAAGGCGAGAAAACCTTCCGCGGCATCGTGGATAAGTATTTGTCCTTTACAGATGGGGAACTGAATCTGGGCGGCATCTGCCTGGTGGCGGGTCTCGGCCCGGAGAATAACCCCCGGCGCGACGGCAGCTACGAGTACTATATCTCCGAGCCTGTCGTGGAAAACGACGCCAAGGGCGTTGCGCCCTTTGTCCTCTGCTATACGGAGATCAAGCGTCTGGGCGTATCTTGATGGAGTCTCCGTCCTTTATCGCCTGGCGCTCGGCCTGCCGTTCCTCCTGATACCGGGAAGGGGAGACCCCGTATTTCTTCCTGAAAATCTTGGAGAAATAGAGCGGTTCCCGGAAACCGCAGAGGTGGCAGATCTCCGATATGTTCGCGCCGTCCTTGTCGCTGCGGCCGAGACGCTCCGCCGCCGCCTGCAGCCTGGTATCGCTGAGAAACTGGTGCGGCGTTGTGCCGGCCGCCTTCTTGAAGAGCTTGCGCAGATAATCATAGTTGAAGGGCAGAGAGCGGAGATACTGATCCAGCTCCAGATTCTCGTCCGGATAATTGCGGATGATGTAGCTTGCGATCTCCTCGACAATGGGATTCTGCACCGGCGCGTACAGGTAGTTATTGACAAGGGCGAGGAAGAGATTTGCATAGGCCGAGAGCAGAACCGACTGCTTGCCGGGCTCGCTGCTGAAATGATAGAAGATCGCGGTTACGGCGTCCAAAATAAAGTGGTTGCCGTCGTCGTGGAGCACGGCGGGCTCACTCAGACTCAGCGCGGGCTTGACCATATTGAAATGAATGTTGGTAAAGCCGGTGTCGCTCTCGTTGCGGTGGTAAACCATGGGCGGAATCAGAAGCAGATCGCCCGCCTTGTAGGGAATGCAGCCGTCTTGATAGGTAAGCTGCCCTCCGCCGGAGGTGCAGTATATAAACTCCCAGCTCGTATGGGCATGCGTTGAGACGGAGAAGGTAATCAGATGCTTTCCCACATAGATGATCTCATTCATATGCGATCGCTCCTTTCCTGCATAGTGTAGCAGCAAAAATCCGTTTTGTCCATATAGAAAAACCGTTTAATCCATATAAAGAAGCAATTTGAGACGATCAAGGGGGATTCAGGAATGGCATATTTATCGCTGAAGAACATCAACAAAATCTACCCAAACGGCTATCACGCGGTCCACAATTTCAATCTGGATATGGAGCGGGGCGAATTTATCGTCTTTGTCGGACCCTCCGGCTGCGGAAAATCCACGACGCTGCGCATGATCGCGGGGCTCGAAGATATCTCCAACGGCGAGTTCCTGATCAACGGCAAGCGCGCCAACGAACAGGGCCCGCGTGAGCGCGGCGTGGCGATGGTCTTCCAGAGCTACGCGCTCTATCCCCAGATGAGCGTCTATGACAACATCGCCTTCGGCCTGGAGCTCCAGGGCGCGGATGACGATTATATCGACGAGAAGGTGCGCAACACGGCCCGTATTCTCGGCCTGACCGATTACCTTGATCGTCTGCCGAGGGCGCTCTCCGGCGGCCAGCGCCAGCGCGTCGCCATCGGCCGCGCGCTCATCCGCAAGGTCGGCATCTTCCTTATGGACGAGCCGCTTTCCAACCTCGACGCCAAGCAGCGCGTCACCATGCGCTCCGAGATCACGCAGATCCACCGCGAGACCGGGGCCACCACCATCTACGTCACCCATGACCAGACCGAGGCCATGACCATGGCCGACCGCATCGTCGTCATGAAGGACGGCTATGTCCAGCAGGTCGGCACCCCGCGGGAGCTCTACTTCAACCCCGTCAACGTCTTCGTCGCGGGCTTTATCGGCGAGCCGCCGATGAACTTCATCCGCACCAGGCTCAGCGGTGGGAAAATCGACATCGCTGGCAAGACGCTCGATCTCACAAAGCTGGGCAAAAAGCTCGGCGCGTACGAGGGCAAGGAGATCGTCTTCGGCTTCCGTCCCGAGGCCATCCGCCTTGGCTCGCATGACAAGGCCTATGTCCTGCCCGCCACGGTGGAGCTGACCGAGATGCTGGGCGACAATACCAACGTCTACATCACCATGGGCGACATGCACCCCATCCTCAAGGTCGACCCGCACGACACGCCCGAAATTGACAGCGAAATCCTCTTCTCGATCCCGTACGAGAGCGTCTATCTCTTCGACGGCGAGACCGAGAAGGTCATTGAATAAGGAGGTAAATCATGGATATCCGTTACGCAGCAAACCCGAATGATGTAAAACGCTATACCACCGAAGAGCTCAGAAAGGAATTCCTGATCGAAAACCTGTACGTCCCCGATACCGTCGTGGCAGTCTACAGCCATGTCGACCGCATGGTGACGCTGGGCTGCATGCCCGTCAAGGAGACCGTATCCATCGACAAGGGCATCGACATCTGGGCCAATTTCGGCACCCACTATTTCCTGGAGCGCCGCGAGATCGGTATCTTCAACATCGGCGGCGCCGGAAAGATCACCGTCGACGGTACGGTCTATGAGCTGGGCTACAAGGACTGCCTCTACATCACCATGGGTGCGAAGGAAGTCCTCTTCTCCAGCGACAGCGCCGACAAGCCCGCCAAGTTCTACATGGTTTCCGCTCCCGCCCACAGAAGTTATGAGACAAAGCTTCTGAAGATCGCCGACGCGAACAAAAAACCCCTGGGCGACATGACTACTTCCAACAAGCGCGTGATCAACCAGTTTATTCACCCCGCCGTCCTCAAGACCTGCCAGCTCTCCATGGGCATGACCGTGCTGGAGCCGGGCAGCGTCTGGAACACCATGCCCGCCCATACCCATGAGCGCCGCATGGAGGTCTACATGTACTTTGAAGTTCCCGAGGATCAGGTCGTCTTCCACATGATGGGCCAGGGACAGGAGACCCGCCACATCGTCATGACCAACGAGCAGGCGGTCATTTCCCCGTCCTGGTCGATCCACGCCGGCGCCGGCACCTGCGCTTACACCTTTATCTGGGCCATGGGCGGCGAGAATCAGGAATTCGACGACATGGACGTTATTCCCACGAACAAACTGAAATAAGACAGGAGGAACGATCAACATGGATATGATGAGCAAATTCTCCCTCGAGGGCAAGGTTGCCCTCATCACCGGCGCCGCTTACGGCATCGGCTTTGCCATCGCGGAGGCCTATGCCGCCGCAGGCGCGAAGATCTGCTTCAACTGCCGCGGTGAGCACCACATGGAAGCCGCCATGAAGGCCTACGCCGAGAAGGGCATCGACGCCCACGGCTACTACTGCGACGTGACCAAGGAAGAAGAGGTCAAGGCGATGGTCGCCAGGATCGAGGAAGAGGTCGGCGTGATCGACATTCTGGTCAACAACGCGGGCATTATCAAGCGCATCCCCATGCTCGAGATGAGCGCCGAGGACTTCCGCCAGGTCATCGACATCGACCTGAACGCCCCCTTCATCGTCTCCAAGGCGGTTATCCCCGGCATGATCAAGAAGGGCCACGGCAAGATCATCAACATCTGCTCCATGATGTCCGAGCTCGGCCGCGAGACCGTCTCCGCCTACGCTGCTGCCAAGGGCGGCCTGAAGATGCTCACCCGCAACATCTGCTCCGAGTACGGCGAATACAACATCCAGTGCAACGGCATCGGCCCCGGCTACATCGCCACGCCCCAGACCGCGCCTCTGCGCGAGCGCCAGCCGGACGGCAGCCGTCACCCCTTCGACCAGTTCATCGTCGCCAAGACCCCCGCAGCCCGCTGGGGCGAGGCCGAGGATCTGATGGGCCCGGCCGTCTTCCTGGCTTCTGACGCCTCCAACTTTGTCAATGGACATATCCTCTATGTCGACGGCGGCATCCTCGCCTACATCGGCAAGCAGCCGTAACGTCAGAAGAAACTCGCTCCGCTTCGCTTCTGCGGTTTCCGTAAGTGCCGCGAAAGCGCCGCATCCGCTCCTCCCAAAATCAGACCCTCTTTGCCGGGCTTTGATTTTGGGACGGGGGAGCGGTAAACCGCCGGGAATGGGGAGGATCGGTATATAATGAATACCTGCAGATTTACTGTGCGTAACGCGCCGATCATTGCTATGTGATGATCGGCTCGTCGCGCATCGAAAGCGCTTTATCGGGAAACTGAGATTTCTACAAAAATAAATTACGATTCCGCTATACAGGAGCGCGTTTTCCTGTTATGATGGAACTAACGCAACCGGAACAAAAATACCAGAACCAGTGAGGAGGAATACACCATGAATGCCATGAACGAGAAGATCAGCGCCATCGGCGTGGTGCCGGTCATCAAGCTCAACCACCCCGAGCGCGACGCAGCGGCCCTCGGCAAGGCGCTGTGCGCGGGCGGCGTTCCCGTGGCGGAGGTCACCTTCCGCGCGGCGGGCGCCGACAAGGCCATCAAGCTCATGAAGGAAGCCTGCCCCGACATGCTCGTCGGCGCGGGTACCGTCACCAACACCGACCAGATCGACAAGGTCATTGAGGCGGGCGGCGACTTTATCGTGACTCCCGGCTTTGATCCGGAGCTTGTCGCCTACGCCCAGAAGAAGAACATCCCCATCTTCCCGGGCTGCACCACCGCGTCCGAATATCACCAGGCATTGAAATTCGGGCTGGAGCTCATCAAGTTCTTCCCGGCCGAGCAGTCCGGCGGCCTCGCCAAGATCAAGGCCCTCTCGGCCCCCTTCCCTCAGTTCAAGGTCATGCCCACCGGCGGCATCTCTCTGAAAAACCTCAAGGATTACATCTCCGCGCCCGTCATCGCCGCATGCGGCGGCAGCTACATGGTAACTGCTGATCTCATCGACAACAACAAGTGGGACGAGATTACCGAGCTCTGCAAGAAATCAGTTGAAATCGTAAAAGAAGCGAGAGCATAAAGGAGGAGTATTCACATGGAACTTAAACTGCGTCCGAAAGAAGAATGCCGTTTTGACGCCGTGAGCCTCGGCGAGGTCATGCTGCGTCTCGATCCCGGCGAGGGCCGCATCCGCACCGCCCGCAGCTTTACCGCCTGGGAGGGCGGCGGCGAGTACAACGTCATCCGCGGCCTGCACAAGTGCTTCGGTATGAATACCGCCGTCATCACCGCCTTTGCCGACAACGAGGTCGGCAAGCTGATGAAGGACTTCATTGAGCAGGGCGGCGTGTCCACCGATCTGATCTACTGGAAGAAGACCGACGGCATCGGCCGCATCTGCCGCAACGGCATCAACTTCACCGAGCGCGGCTTCGGTATCCGCGGCGCTGTCGGCTGCTCCGACCGTGCCAATACCGCCATCTCCCAGGCCACGCCCGAGGATTTCGACTTTGAGTACATCTTCGGCAAGCTGGGCGTCCGCTGGCTGCACACCGGCGGCATCTACGCGGCCCTCTCCGAACAGGCCTGCGAGACCGTCATCGCCGCATGCAAGACCGCGAAGAAGTACGGCACCCTGGTCTCTTACGACCTCAACTACCGCCCCTCCATGTGGAGCGCCATCGGCGGCCAGGAGAAGGCCCGCGAGGTCAACCGCGAGGTCGCCAAGTACGTCGACGTCATGATCGGCAACGAAGAGGACTTCACCGCCTGCCTCGGCTTCGAGATCGAGGGCAACGACGCGAATCTCAAGGAGCTCAACCTCGACGGCTACAAGAAGATGATCGGCACCGCCGCCGAGACCTACCCGAACTTCAAGGTCGTGGCGACCACGCTGCGCACCGTCAAGACCGCGACGGTCAACGACTGGAAGGCCATCTGCTGGGCCGACGGTGAGATTTATCAGTCCAAGGAGTATAACGGCCTTGAGATCCTGGACCGCGTCGGCGGCGGCGACTCCTTCGCCTCCGGTCTGGTATATGGCCTGATGACCACGGGTGACGCGCTGAAGGCCGTCAACTACGGCGCGGCCCACGGCGCACTCGCCATGACCACCCCAGGCGATACCTCTATGGCCAGTGTCAATGAAGTTGAGGCGATCATGGGCGGCGCAGGTGCGCGCGTAAAGCGTTAAATCCATGGAACACCGGAATCCGCTTCTGCCGGTAGAAGCCGCGCAGAAGTTCATTACCTTCGGCGAGATCATGCTGCGCCTGACCCCGCCGAACTATGAGAAGATCCGGGTTGCCACCAGCTTTGAGGCAAGCTACGGCGGGAGCGAGGCAAACATCGCTCTCGCCCTGGCAAACCTCGGCATCGACAGCACCTTCTTCAGCGTCGTGCCGAACAACTCCCTCGGCAAGAGCGCCGTCAGGATGCTCCGCTCAAACGACGTACACTGCACGCCCGTCATTCTCTCCACGCCCGAGGAGACACCGACCCACCGCCTCGGCACCTATTATCTCGAGACGGGCTACGGCATCCGCCCGAGCAAAGTGACCTATGACCGCAAGCACAGCGCCATCACGGAGTATGACTTCTCCAAGGTCGATCTGGACGCGCTGCTCACAGGCTTTGACTGGCTGCATCTGAGCGGCATCACCCCTGCCCTGTCGCCGAGCTGCGCGGACTTCACCCTCGCCTGCATTCGGAAGGCGAAGGAGCTGGGCCTGACAGTCAGCTTCGACGGCAACTTCCGCTCCCGCCTCTGGACATGGGACGAGGCGCGGGACTTCTGCACAAAATGCCTGCCTTATGTGGACGTGCTCTTCGGCATCGAGCCCTACCATCTCTGGCGGGACGAGAACGACCACGGCAAGGGCGATCTCAAAGATAACGTTCCCCTCCAGCCGAGCTATGAGCAGCAGGACGAGATCTTCCAGGCCTTCGTCAGCCGCTTCCCGAACATCAAGTGCATCGCTCGCCATGTGCGCTACGCCCACTCCGGCAGCGAGAACAGCCTCATGGCCTACATGTGGTATCAGGGCCACACCTTTGAAAGCAAGCTCTTTACTTTCAACATCCTTGACCGCGTCGGCGGCGGCGACGCCTTTGCCAGCGGCCTGATCTACGCAATGATGAACAACTATAAGCCCATGGAGATGGTCAACTTCGCCGTGGCCAGCTCCGTGCTCAAGCACACCATCCACGGCGACGCGAACATCACCGACGACGCCAAGAGCATCCGGGCACTCATGAATATGGATTACGATATCAAGAGGTGAGCAAATGAAAGAATTCATGGATAAAAACTTCCTGCTCGAAACCGAGACCGCGCGGCATCTCTTCCACGACTATGCCGCTCCGCAGCCCCTGTCCGACTATCACTGCCACATCCCTCCGCGCGAGATCTATGAAAACCGCCGCTTCAACAACCTCGTCGAGGTATGGCTCGGCGGTACGGCGCCCGACGGCGCCGTCTTCGGCGACCACTACAAGTGGCGCGTCATGCGCTCCAACAGCACGCCCGAGGAGTACGTGACCGGCAGCAAGCCCGATTACGAGCGCTTCCTGAAGTTTGTCGACGCCCTCCAGATGGCCATCGGCAACCCGATGTACCACTGGTGCAATCTGGAGCTCAGGCAGTTCTTCGGCTTCAACAAGCCCCTGACGCCCGAGACCGCGAAGGAATGCTGGGACTTCTGCAACGAGAAGCTGCAGAACGACCCCTCCCTCACCGTGCGCGGCATCATCGAGAAAGCCAACGTCGCCTTCATCGGCACCACCGACGACCCCATCGACTCTCTCGAGTGGCATGAGAAGATCGCGGCCGACCCCAGCATTAAGGTCAAGGTCTGCCCCTCCTTCCGCCCCGACAAGGCTGTCAACATCAACAAGCCCGGCTTTGCGGAATACATCGGCAAGCTCGCGCAGAGCGTCGGCAAGGAAAAGCTTGAGACCGTGGACGAGGTCTGCGCCGCCCTGGTCGAGCGCCTGGAGTTCTTTGCGAAGCTCGGCTGCCGCGCCAGCGACCACGGCCTGGACTACATGCCCTTCCGCCCCGCGCCCGCCGGGGAGGTGCAGGCCGCCTATGCCAAGGCCATGAACGGCGAGGCTCTGACCGTTGAGGAGGCCGAGAAGTACCAGACTGCGGTCCTGCTGTGCCTGGGCCGCGCCTACCACCGCCTCAACATCGCCATGCAGATCCACTATTCCTGCTACCGCAACGCCAATGAGCGCATCTACAGGGCACTCGGCCCCGATACCGGCGTGGACATGATCGCGCAGACCACCTGCGGCGCGGACATCGCCCGCTTCCTCTCCGCCCTCGATCTCACCGGCGAGCTGCCGAAGACCATCCTCTACTCCCTCAACGGCGTCGACAACGACATGCTGGCGACCATGTGCGGCTGCTTCCAGACCGACGAGATCCCCGGCAAGATCCAGCTCGGCTCCGCCTGGTGGTTCATGGATACCAAGTCCGGCATGGAAAACCAGATGCGCTCGCTTGCCAACCTCGGCCTGCTCGGCAATTTCGTCGGCATGCTGACCGACTCCCGCTCCTTCCTGAGCTATGCCCGCCACGACTACTTCCGCCGCATCCTCTGCAACCTGATCGGAAACTGGGTCGAAAACGGCGAGTACCCCAACATCGACGCCACGCTCAAGAAAATCGTCGAAGGCGTCAGCTTCAAGAACGCGGAGCGCTACTTCAACCTTTGATTTGATTTTGAAACCTGTTTTTGCCGTGGCTCTGCCACGGCAAAAACGACGTACTCTGTTTGAAAAGAGGTAGATTGAAATGGATAGATTGAGCTACAAGACCCTCGACGCCCAGGGCTATGAGGGTTATCTTCTCCGCGAGGCGCCCGAGCGCGTGTTCCAGTTCGGCGAGGGCAACTTCCTGCGTGCCTTTGTGGAGGACTTTATCGACCAGATGAACGAGAAGGCGGGCTTCAACTCCAAGGTCGTCGTGTGCCAGCCCCGCGGCGGCCATCCCGAAGCCGCCGACCGCTTCCAGGAGCAGGACGGGCTCTACACCCTGATCCTCCGCGGCCGCGACAACGGCCAACCGGTCGAGCGCACGCGCATCATCTCTTGCGTTGACCGCTGCCTTGATCCGAAGCGCGACTGGGCGAAGATGCTCGAATGCATGCACAACCCTGACATGCGCTTCATCGTCTCCAACACCACCGAGGCCGGCATCGCCTTCGATCCCGCCTGCAAGGCCGACGACACGCCGCCCTCCAGCTTCCCGGCCAAGCTCACCGCCATGCTGTATGAGCGCTGGAAGACCGGTCTCAAGGGCTTCATTATCCTCTCCTGCGAGCTGATCGATCACAACGGCGACGAGCTCAAGCGCTGCGTCAACGAGTATATCAAGCTCTGGGGTCTGGAAGAGGAGTTCTGCAAATGGGTAAACGAGGAGAACATCTTCTGCTCCACGCTGGTTGACCGCATCGTCACCGGCGGCGCGAAGGCGGAGGCCCCCGCGCTCTGGGAGAAGTGGGGCTACGAGGATCAGCTCATCGACACCGGCGAGGTCTTTGCCGCCTGGGTCATTGAGGGGCCGCAGTCCATTAAGGCCGAGTTCCCGTTTGAGAAGGCCGGTCTGCCCATTCAGGTCGTCGACGACGTGACCCCTTACAAGCAGCGCAAGGTTCGCATCCTCAACGGCGCGCACACCTCCATGGTTCTGGGCGCCTACCTCGCGGGCAAGGATATCGTGCGCGACTGCATGCAGGACGAGAATATCCGCGCCTACCTGAACAAGGCCATGTTCGAGGAAATCATCCCCACGCTCGATCTGCCGAAGGACGAACTGGAGAGCTTTGCCGCCTCTGTCATTGACCGCTTTGATAACCCCTACATCGACCATCAGCTCCTGAGCATCGCGCTCAACTCCGCCTCCAAGTGGAAGGCCCGCGTGATGCCCAGTGTTACCGAGTACGTCAAACGCACGGAAAAGCTGCCCCGGTGCCTGACCTTTTCCATCGCTGCCTTTATCGCCTTCTATCACCAGGGCGTGAGAAACGGCGTAGCCTACGAAGTGAGCGACGATCCCTGGGT
>CADAPH010000015.1 GCA_902789745.1 Oscillospiraceae bacterium
GTTCAGCTGATTCTTATGTATCGGCCACTGATTGATGGCTTAAGCGTAACAGACGGAGGTATCAACGAAGATCTCCGTCAGGAGCTTCTTATACACTTAATAAAGAAAATCAAAACTTTTTCTATCTAAAACATAATTCTACAAAAAATACCGAGAGATTTTCAGTTTTCAAAGGCTTCTTATAAGTGAAGGCTTCCTTATGCAGATGCACCTTGAAAACTGAACACTCGCTCACCTCTACAGTCCCGAAGCCAACAGCGGTCGCCCATTCGTCCGGCAAACGATAAGCGGCAGAAAAAGACAGGCGGCACCTGCCTCTCGCCATGACAACTTCGGGGATAATGAGACTTCCGTAACTCGCGGCCCGGCCATGAAGAAGGCGGGGAGATAAAAATCTATGGACCTGTCAGCCACAGGCAGAGGTGAGTCTGGTATATAAAGAAAGGCATTAATCATGACAACACCCTATGTTCCGGCACAATATGAAGAGTATGTTTTTTTATCACCGAAACAATTGCAGGTGATTCTGAATATCAGCAGGTCAAAATGTTATTCTTTTCTGCACAATGTTTCTGAGAGTCCTCATCCGATGTTCAAAGTCGAATATATAGGCTGCTCAATTCGTGTTCAGGCTCGAAGCTTTTGGCGCTGGTACTCTAAAGGCGATCCTACTTTATCCGAAGGTTTCTAATCTCTAATCGAAAAGCGGGGACATTTACGTCCCCGCTTTTCTTTTAAAGCTCATCGCTTCTCAAATTTAATCTATTCGTAATAGTATTTGGCCGCTTATATATGTCTTGATCCGGTGTTTTGATATCGATCTTCAACTTTTCATTCCAATAGTCCAGAATGTCTTCCCGCTTATCGTCATCGTGCCAGTAGACTCTCGTTGTAGTAATTCTCTGAAGCTCAGGAAAAACATGTCCTGAATTTGCTGCTACCGAAACAATAGACACCCCATCATTAAGCAGGGCTGAAATATTACTATGCCGCAAATCATGCAGCCTGAGTCTAGGCAACGGTGCCTTGCACTGTTTCATTCTGACTTTGTTCATCCGTACTTGAAGCTGTTCAAATGCAGAATCTATTTTTCTTGGATTATCCAGATATCCGTTTATCATGGCCGGTCTTATGTGATATACAAAGTCTGTGGCAGTTGGCTTTCTCCCCATATAGTAGCTCTGCTGACGATATACAAGCCGAAGAATATCAGCAAGTTTGTCCGGTAATGCGGCATACCGCTGTTTACGATCGGCTCTCGTAACGCCTTCCGGGTCCCCCTTCTTCAGCCATTGAAAGATTTCATAACCTTGGTTTCTTTGCGTTCTTTGCCTCTGTACATCAATCAAATGCTTGTCCCAAAGGATGTCTCCCCATTGAAGGCCTGCGATCTCACCTCTTCGCAATCCGCCGAGACCCGCTAAGCCGAGAAGGCAGATTCTTGAGTAGTCGTCTTCATTCTTCAGTGTATAATCAATAGCTTCAATGATTTCTTCAACTTTCCACGTATTCGGGACAAATTTCTTTATTTTACCGTGATCTGCATCACGAATGATCTGTGGACTTATCTCACCATACCGATTACTGTCGAGCTTCCACCAACGCCACATTTGAATCATGTAGCCTTTGATTTTCTGAATAGTCTTATTTGACAACGGTTGCGGGAACAGCTCATGTGGTTCTCTGCACCATTCAAAGAACTCCATCACGTCCAGTGTAGTTATCTTACGAGGATCTTTGGTGGTAAAATAGGCCAGAAGCCGTTTCCCATACGAATTGTTTCGTTCTGTATTCTGAGCGCTCCATACGTTCAGATGGAAATCATAGAAATCCTGATAGCATTCGTCAAAGCGCAGTTTCTTACTGACATTGACAGTCTTCTGTACCTTACCACGTCCTTTTTGTATGAGTCCCTGATATCCCTCTGCTTCTTTTAATGTTTGGAAGATTTTCTGCGAACGGTTTTCCTTCTTTCGCATCTTTCCGGTCTTCTCGTTATACTCCTCTGTATACCCGAATGAGATCACACAAAGGTACTCATATTTTGACGGATCGCTTTTTCTCTTACGTCTGTAGATTCCATGTTTTCCTTCTATTTTTTCCCAGTCTTTGCTTGGCATCTTTGGCTACCCTCCTCCCATCAAAAACAGGGTCAAAAACTCGCACTTTTTCCGAATGCGAGTTTTTTTAATGCGAGTTTTTTTTGCGAGTTTTTGCGAGTTTTCTAGCCAAGTATATCAAAAAAAGCTAGGAAAATCAAGGGGTTTCAGCCTTCAAGGAGTTCGAACTTGTAACCCACGCCCCAGACGGTTTTGAGGCACCACTTGTCCGACACGCCCTCCAGCTTTTCGCGCAGGCGCTTGATGTGCACGTCCACCGTTCTGGAATCGCCGAAGTAGTCAAAGCCCCAGACCTCGTCCAGAAGCTGGTTGCGCGTAAAGACCCGATTGGGCGAGGAGGCCAGATGATACAAAAGCTCCATCTCCTTGGGCGGCGTGTCGATCTTCTTTCCGTCCACGATCAGCTCGTAAGACTCCAGGTTGATAATCAGCTTGTCATAGACCAGCTTCTTCTCCACCGGCGCGTCGGCGTCCGTGCGGCGCATGACCGCGTGGATGCGGGCCAGCAGCTCCTTGACGTCGAAGGGCTTGGTCACATAGTCGTCCGCCCCCATCTCAAGGCCGTTGATTTTATCGGCCGTCTCCCCTTTTGCGGTGAGCATGATGATGGGCGTGGAGGATTTGCGGCGGATATCCCGGCAGACCTCCCAGCCGTCCTTGACCGGGAGCATGATGTCCAGCAGCACGACGTCCGGCTGGAAGAGATCAAAGGAGGATTCCGCTTTTCCGCCGTCGGCCGCGATCATCACATCAAAGCCGTCCTTTCCCAAATACAGGCGCAGAAGCTCCGCAATATTGGGATCGTCTTCCACGATAAGCGCTCTTTTACTCATATATCGATCATCCTCTCTCCATATTTTCTTATTCTGAACACATTATAGCCGCAGTGCGGAAACAAAACGTTAAAAAAATGTTAAAATCCCCGCTAAACGGGGATTCTTTAGATTTTTTAATGTTTTGATTTTCCGCCGCCGGCTTTGAAGTCGGGCTCCGTTCCCGCGGCCAGGCGTTTGATATTGGCGCTGTGGCGGGCGACGGCCAGGCACGCGCAGAAGATGGACAGGATCAGGCGCGGCGTGCTGACATGGCAAAGGATTGAGGACGCCACGATCGCAGCCGCCCCGCAAAGGGAGCCGACGGAGACTTTTTTGGACAGCAGAGAGCCGACCAGAAAGCTCCCGACCGTGCAGACGCCGACGCGCCAGTCGATCCCGAAGCCGACTGCGCCGCCGACCGCGATCCCCTTGCCGCCTTTGAAGTTATGAAACACAGGGAAGCAATGCCCCAGCATGCAGCCGGCCGCGCCGAGGCACAGGCCGATCTCCCCCGCCAGCGCATTTCCGGCCAGCATGCATACGGCGGCCTTCAGCGCGTCGCCCGCGAGCGTCAGCAGTCCGGCGCCCCAGCCGTGTACGCGGGCCATATTGGTCGCGCCCGCGTTGCCGCTGCCCTCCGCGCGGATATCGCCGCCGAACAGCGCCTTGGACGCCAGGATCGAAAGACTCAGCGAGCCGACAACATAGGAGCCCGCAAGAATAACAGGATATTCCCAGTACAAGGGAGGCCGCCTCCTCTCATTTTCAACAAGTGTTTTTCATTGGATACGCTCGGCATTATAATTCATTCCGAAATTGAATGCAAGCGCTTCGGCACTTCCTGCCTGTCTATTTCTTCACAGGCATTCCAGGGGAAGACGGCAGGCGGCGCTTTCACAAAGCGCAGCCGCTCCCCTGTCGCCGGATGCGTAAAGCCGATCGCGTGAGACCACAGGGCCAGCGGGCAGTCGTCCGGTTCCCCGCAGTATTTTCTCTCTCCAAACAGCGGGAAGCCGCGCGAGGCAAACTGTACGCGGATCTGATGCGTGCGTCCGGTGTGGAGGCGGATGCGCACAAGGCTCATCCCCCCGCCGCGCCCGAGCGTTTCATAATCCAGCACAGCCTCCTGCACGCCCTTTCCCGGCGCGTCCGCAACGAAGGTCATTTTCCGCGCCTTGTCGCGCCAAAGGAGATCCCGCAGCTCGCCCCGTTCCGGCGCTTCGCCGTGGACGACGGCGAGATATTCCTTCTCAAATTCGCCCTCCCGGATCTGCCGGCTGAGCTCCGACGCGGCGGCGCTGCCGCGGGCGAGAACGATCAGCCCGCTCACCGCCCTGTCAAGGCGGTGTACCGTGCGGACGTCCGCCGCCGGGTCGCCCAGCGCCCGGCGCGCAAGCTCCGGCAGACCGCCCGCCTCGTCCGTGGAGAGGACGCCCGCGGGCTTGATGCAGACGAGCACCGAGGCATCCAGAAAGAGGATATCCATAAACTCAGTCCCGCTTGTCGTTGCTTCGGATTTCGACGCTGCCGCCGTTGGAGAGATCCTTCCCCTCCAGCAGCAGGAGCTTTTCCGCCATCAAGCGGGCAAAGCCGCTGATGACCGCGACGGTGGAGATCAGATCGTTCGTGTCTGAAGTGGTAAGCTCCGTCTCGTCCTCCGGCCCATGATCGAGGATACCGCCCGCGGCGATCCTCACCTCGCGGACGAAATAGCGGCAGGCCAGCCTGTGGCGCACAACATAGGCGCTGTAAACTCTCTTCAGCTCCTCCTCGCTCAGTCCTGTGGGGATCATGGTCTTGAGCGTCGGGATGGAAAGACTCTGCTTGAGCGTGCATACCATGATGAGGTACGCGATATGACTGCGGTAGTATTTCTTTTTTACCGGCTCGGGCATGATTTTTTTGCGGACATAGTTGTTGATGGCGGCAGGCGTGATCACCTGCTCCTCCTTGAGCTCGGGCGGCATATAGTCGAGATACCCCGTAAGAAGTGTAACCACCTGATCCATATACAGGCCGATATCCGGGATCTCCTCCCAGGCCGGGAGCCTGTAATCATCCAGATATTTCTCCCATCGGCGCAGTTTTCCCGCGATCAGTTCCTTGTTGTAGGTCATTTCGGTATCTCCGTTTCTGAATATAGCTGCTTCCGGAGGCAAGGAGCGTCCGTGCAATACATCCCGCTTTCTGTCTCCTGTCAGCAATAAAGAAAGCGCTTTTTCTTTATTATAGCACACTTAATCCGAGAATCAAGAGCAAATGTCCCACCATTTTGGTTGACATGATGTGCAGAGTGTGGTAATATGATGCGCAGGATTAGATGAATATTTGACGGCGAAAATCGCCGCCGCAAGGGGGATAAGGATATGGCATTCGCCGTTTTTGCAGACGGAAGCGCGAATTTGCCCAAGAGCATGCTGGAAGGGATCAATCTCCTTCCGAACGACTATACTGTGGACGGCGTGCCGCAGACCTATTGGGGCGATGTGGATCAGTTCGACGGACACGCGTATTATGAAGATCTGCGCAAGGGCAAGGTCGTGCGAACCTCCCTGCTGAACACGCAGCTTTTCCTCTCCCGCTTTGCGCCGGTTCTGACGCAGGGTTCGGACATTATCTACATCTCCATGAGCTCCGGCATCAGCGGCACCTACAACGCCGCCAAGGTCGCGGCGGAGGAGCTGATGGAGCTCTACAAGGGCCGTTTCATCCATATTGTGGACTCGCTCGGCTGCGGCTTCGGCAACGGTCTGCTCGCCGTCCGCGCCGCGAACCTGAGCCGCGAAGGCTTATCGGCGCAGGAGGCCGCCAAGATCCTCGACGAGGAGGTGCCGCACACCTGCCAGTACTTCACCGTGGATGATCTGAACTTCCTGAAAAACACGGGCAGGGTCAGCGGCATGACCGCAAAGATCGCCACCGTTTTGAACATCAAGCCCATCCTGTTCGGCGACGCCACAGGGCATATCATCTCCTGCACCAAGGTACGCGGGCGCAAAAACTCCATCGAAACGCTCGCCAAAAAGTACGAGGAAAAGCGGCTGGAGGTGCAGGATCTGCCGATCTGCATCTCCCACGGAGACTGCCTGGAGGACGCAAAGCTCCTCGCCGATCTTGTCCGCGCCATCACGCCCGACGTGGAAATCGTCATCTGCCAGCACGAGCCTTTCTCCGGCGCCCACGTCGGCCCCGGCATGCTGGGATTGTTTTTCAGAGGTAAAGAACGATAAACATGCTTTCGCCCCCGCCGGGACCGGCGGGGGCGTTTTGCTGTGATCGTCATTTCTCCCTGATTTTAGCGCCGTCAATCCTGTCTCTGATCATCTCCCACGCCTGTTCCGTATCCGCGCAGTCCGGCAGGAGGAAAGCGCGCGTCGGGCTGACGTACAGATAGATGCAGCCCTTCGTCCGGTACGCCAGGTACACATCCTCCCAGGCAAAATCCGCTTTCTCCTTCTCCTTCTCCACATGGATCTTCTCCGGCGTGAGTGTGACAACGTACTGCGCCTTGTCCGCAGAGAGTCCGCTGCGCTTCGCCTGCCGTCTGACAGAGGCGAAAAACATCCCGAACCAAACCAGCGGCAGGATGAGCCCCACGCCCAGCAGGACGCTGCCGAGCAGCGCCGCCTGCTCGTGCTTCCCGCGCCCTAAAAAGCAAATCAGCGCGAAAGCCGACATGATCAGCGCAAACAGTGCCGGATTCCGCCACCCTTTTTTTCTGATCAGAGCATCATACACAGCAAAGCGGAAAAAGGTTTTCCGATCAATGTTTCCCGCCAGCGTCAGCGTCGTTGTCTGCTTTTTTCCCGCCATGAAACCGTCCTCCGTTTTCGGTTAACATAATTTTATTTTTTGAAGGATATCCGTTTTCTCCATATTTTTATCTTTTTTATCCGATTTGTTTATGGACAAACTGTGAACCTGCTGTTATAATAGCATACAGAAGCTCGCCTGTGTAGTCCGTTTTTTGTGAAACACATCCATGTTTTGCGGGGACGGGCATGCACAGACTGCGGAAAAAATGAATTACGGAGGAATTTGTAATGAAAAAGATCCTGGCGCTCACCATGGCACTGTGCATGATCTTCGCAATGTGCGCAGTTTCCGCTTCCGCGGACGAACCCATCACCCTCACCTACGCTGAAGTCAACCCCCTCGAAGGCACCATCGTCGGCGCGATGGCCAAGGCTTTCAAAGAGAAGGTCGAGGAGCTCTCCGGCGGTCAGGTCCTGATCGACATCCAGGCCAGCGGCGTTCTCGGCTCCGAGGACCAGATCCTGGACAACCTGCTCGGCGGCGGCAACATCACTGATATCAGCCGTATCTCCGCTTTCGCCCTGACCCAGTATGGCTGCGACAAGGCCAGCCTTCTGTCCATTCCCTACACCTTCGTCAACGAGGATCACTTCTGGAACTTCGCTGCCAGCGATCTGGCCCAGGAGTTCCTGAACGAGCCCCAGGAGATCGGTCTGCCCCTGCGCGGCATCTGCTACGGCGAAGAGGGCTTCCGTCACTTCTTCTTCAAGAATGAGGTCAAGGGCCTCGACGACCTGAAGGGTCTCAAGATCCGCGTCTCCTCCGACCCCGTCATGACCGGCATGGTCACCAACCTCGGCGCTTCCGCCACCAGCGTTCCCTTCACCGAACTCTACAGCGCCCTGAATACCGGCGTTGTCGACGGCGCTGAGCAGCCCACCGCCAACTACTTCTCCAACGCCTTCCAGGAGGTTGCTCCTTACCTGCTTCTTGACGGCCACACCCTCGGCGCCCTGCAGATCGTCATCACCGACGCTGCCTGGGCCAAGCTCAACGAAGAGCAGCAGGGCTGGATCATGGAGGCTGCCAAGTACGCCTCTAACGTCTGCCGTGAGAAGGTCGCCGAGATCGAGGGCGAGACCTTTGACAAGCTCGCCGCTGCCGGCGCCACCGTTATCCCCGTCGAGGACAAGAGCCCCTGGGTCGAGGCCTGCCAGCCCACCATCAAGGCCAACACCGAGAAGCTCGCCGACGTGTATCAGCAGCTGCTTGACATGGCCAAGTAAGGTCATTCCCGCATAACGGAAATCCATAATACGGGGCGCAGGGGATGTCCCCTGCGCCTCTTTCTATCTGCCTCTTATCATCTGCGAACTCGTATAGAAAGGAGCGTTTTGTATGCCTGCTTTTTTCCGGGCGGTCGAGAAGATCAGGCCCGTGTATGACTGGACGTACAAAATTCTGATGTTTATCTGCAAGCTGCTGCTCATCGCGGATATTCTCATCACCGCCTGGGCAGTTGCCGGCCGGTATATCCCGTTCATTACCGACCCGCACTGGAGCGAAGAGATCGTCCTGACGCTGATGGTCTACATGGCGGTGCTGTCCGCCACGCTCGCCATCCGCAAGGGCGCGCATATCCGCATGACCGCTTTTGACACCTATCTGCCCAAAAAGGTGCTGATGGTCTCCGATGTTCTGGCCGACCTTGCCGTGCTGATCCTCGGCATTGTGCTGGTCTACTACGGCATCAAGTTCTGCAACTCCCCGCTGAGCATCCGCGGCAAATACGCCTCCCTGCCCCTGAGCAAGTTCTGGCAGTATCTGCCGATCCCGGTGGCGGGTGTCGGTATGATCATCTTCGAGCTGGAACAGCTTTTCCTGCATATCGAAGCATTCTTTGTAAAGGAGGAGAACTGAGCCATGACGCCTGAAACCTTATCTACCATCGTCCTGCTGGGAAGCTTCTTTGTCATGATCTTCCTCCGTTTCCCCATCGCCTATTCCGTCGGTATCTCCACGGTTCTGTGCATGATCTCCATGGGTCAGAATCTTGTCACCCTGCCGCAGCAGATGGTCAAGGGCGTGTGGTCCTTCTCCCTGATGGCGGTGCCCTTCTTCATCACCATGGGCGTGCTGATGGGCACGGGCGGCATCTCCGACAAGCTGATCGCGCTGGCAAACTCCCTGGTCGGCTGGATGCGCGGCGGCCTTGCGATGGTGAACATTGTGGCCTCCTACTTCTTCGGCGGCATCTCCGGTTCCGCCTCCGCGGACACCGCCTCCCTTGGCTCCATCCTCATCCCCATGATGGTGGACGAGGGCTATGACCCCGACTTCTCCACCGCCGTTACCATCACCTCCTCCTGCGAGGGTCTGCTGGTTCCGCCGAGCCACAACATGGTCATCTATGCGACCTCTGCGGGCGGCGTATCCGTCGGCGCGCTGTTCATGGCGGGCTACATTCCCGGCGCGCTGCTCGCCATCTCGCTGATGATCGGCTCCTACATTCTCTCCGTCAAACACAACTACCCCAAGGGCGCGCCCTTCTCCCTCAAGAACTTTGTCGGTCAGCTCGGCAAGTCCATCTGGGCACTCCTGGCGGTGCTGATCGTGGTCGTGGGTGTCGTCGGCGGCGTGTTCACCGCGACCGAGTCCGCCGCCATCGCGGTCATCTACTCCCTGATCGTGTCCGTGTTCATTTACAAGGGCCTCGACTGGAAGGGCGTTTGGAAGAGCCTGGAGCAGTGCATCGACACCCTCGCCATCGTGCTGATCCTCATCGCCATGAGCGCGGCCTTCGGCAACTGCCTGACCCTGCTGCATGTCCCCGCAAAGGCGGCGACCTTCATCACCACCATTTCCAGCAATCCCATCGTAGTTATTATTCTGCTGAACGTGATCCTGCTCATCCTCGGCATGATCATGGACATGGCGCCGATCATCCTGATCGCGACGCCCATCCTGCTGCCCGTGGCGCAGAGCGTCGGCCTCCACCCCGTCCAGTTCGGCATCATGATGGTGCTCAACTGCGGCATCGGCCTGCTGACGCCGCCTGTCGGCGCGGTGCTGTTCATCGGCTCCGCCGTTGCCAAGCGCCCGATGGAGAAGGTCGTCAAGGCGACGCTTCCCTTCTACCTGTGCATGATCATCGCCCTGCTGCTCCTGTCCTTTGTGCCGTCTATCAGCCTCTGGCTGCCGCGGCTCACAGGCTCGCTTGCGTGAGGATAAGCCATGTTTGCGGAAAATAAGAAGATCCCCTCCACCGATCTCGGCGGAGGGGTCGCCCGAAAGGTGTTATCCTACAGCAAAAACCTCATGACGGTGGAGCTCCGTTTTGAAAAGGGCGCGGTCGGCGCAAAGCACTCCCACCCGCACGAGCAGATCGGATACATCGTCTCCGGCAAGCTCGTGTATCAGGAGGAAGGCTGTGAGGACAAGATTCTCGAAACCGGCGACACCTATTACGTCGCCCCGAACGCAGTGCACGGCGTTGAGATCCTGGAGGACACCAAGCTGCTCGACATCTTCACCCCCATGCGGGAGGATTTTGTGTAATCCCCTGAAAAACGGCTTTGCCACTGTAAAAAAGTAAAAATGTACGGCGATCTCGCAAAAAGCGGAATCGCCGTACATTTTTTATTTGATGAAAATTTGCTTTTTTGCTGCTCCTGTTGATAGATATCAATACTGTTATCCCATAGAACAGCTTGAAATCTTTCGGCCAGATTTGCGCCAGACAAGGCGGAGCCCGCAGAGCGTAATGTCGTCCTCGCAAATTCTTGGAAGGTTTTAATCGGCGGATATCAGTTCCCGTGATGACGGCGGCAGCCCTCGTCGCCTTCCTGATGACAGCAGTCAAGGCCCTTCCCGTGGTGGTGCCCACACTCGTGGCCCGCACCGTGATGGTGTCCGCAATCGTGGCCGTCTCCGTGATGATGGCCGTGGTGGTCGCATTTGGCGTTCGGATCATAGGAGAGCGTTCCTGCTGCCAGCGACTGCGCCGCGGCATCAGCCGAGCCTCATTTCTGACTTATGTTAAGAATGATGATGGCGCTGTTTCGGACATATGTCAACAACGATCATGCGTGTAAACAGTACAGCGTATGACGCGAGAGTGTAACGGAAATATTTTGCTCTCAAACGGCGAGACCGGAATAGAAAGGCGCTGCCCTCGTTTCGGTTGATAAGGGCAAAAACAAGGGAAAGCAGAGCTTAAAATAGCGCTTTGAAAGCAGCAAAAGTTATGATATAGTATAAACACTGCCACCCAAGCTCAATTGAACTATTATCTGCAGGAGTAAAAAATGACTACAGACAGACGTATGTGGGGAATCCATACCCCTATTCAAAACGATTCGCTTTTTCTTCATGATAATGTTTTGACCCTCGGCTGGAGCGAGATGGGCGACCTATCCGGAATCAGCGCAAGTCGTGAGGCTTTTCGTGAAAAGTATACCTCAACCTATCCGGATTCAAAGAAAGGCAATATCAGCACAAATACCGGAACCCTGTATAGATTTGTGCATGAAATTCAAGTCGGGGACTATGTTGTGTTCCCTTCCAAAAGCGACCGGATGATCAATATAGGAGTTGTTGAGGGAGAGTATTCTTTCTGCAGCGGCAGCGAATATGCACAGCGGCGGAAAGTAAAGTGGCTGAGGCATCTTCCGAGAACTGCATTTTCGCAGGGCGCTCTGTATGAAATTGGCTCCTTTCTGGCTGTGTTTGCAATCAAAAACTATACTGACGAATTTCTGGCCGCTTTAGATAAAGGGTTTAAAACGCCTCAGGAAGAAGACGAAAGCATTGCAGCAACGGCGGAAGAAATCATCGAAAGCACGAAAGACTTTATTCTGAAAGAAGTCAGCCGCCAGCTCAAAGGATATGATCTTGAGGAATTTGTTGCTGACCTTCTTCGAGCTATGGGCTATAGAGCGACTGTCTCGCAGCATGGCGGTGACCGAGGCGTAGATATAACGGCATACAAGGATGAATTGCCGCCAAGAATCCTCGTTCAAGTCAAAAGTCAAGATGGAGATATAAAGGAGACTACCATTCAATCATTGAAGGGTGCCATGCGTGAAGGTGATTATGGGCTCTTCGTGACACTTTCCGATTACACAAAGAACGCGAAGAAATACCTGGATGCCACTCCCATTATCAGAGGAATTAACGGTTCTGAACTCGTTGAACTTGTTTTGAAGTATTACGATCAGCTTAGCGAAAAGTATCAAAAGATGATTCCGCTAAAGATGGTCTATATCCCGGTTGCGCGAGATACAGAATCAGAATAACAGCAGGGAGATGCGTCCTGGTAATGAGGTTCGATCATTACCGGTCGTCGTCAGGGCTGTTGCGGGCGCCTGATCAAAAGCGGCAGTTCTTCTCAAACTCCGCTGCGATCGGGTCACCGTATTCCCTCCTGGCCGTCGGGTAGGTGATCCAGAAAGTCTTCAATCCCCGGTCGGTCGAGCACTCCTTGGAATAGAATATTTCTGCGCCGTTATTGTTGTACCCGCTCTGGACGAACCAGTTTTCGCCATGATTAAAATAGGTCGCATCCGGGTTCTTCGAGGCGATATTATAGTCCGTTTCATAGGCGCCTTCCGGAATATAGCCCGGGGCGATCTCATACACCACGATCCGGATCTCATAGTCCGGATGCCAAAATGTGTACTGATATCCGATATTCGGACGTTCATCCAGTTGGATAAAGCCGTCCGGGATAACAAACGCTGTCCCCTGCACACCTGTAAAGCTTCCGGATGCAGACTGCCGATTCTCTTCGGCATTCATCTGTGCCGCAACAACGGAGAAGGTGTCCATCATATAGCGGAAGCGCCGCCCGAAGCCCTCGGATGCGACGATGTACATGTGTTCCGCGGCGATGCGGCAGCCATCCCCGGCGGGAATGATGTACACCGTCTGCAGGTACTCGGGCATATACCCGCCGCCCTTGACCTCGTCCGCATAGATCCGGATGCAGTTGCCCGCACGGTCGAGCAGGTACGCATCATCCCTGCGGATCTCATAATCGCTCGAAAGCGCCTCGCTGATGGATGCAGCGGCTGCTTCGGCGTTCAGCGGGCTGTATCTCACTTCGAGGTAATTCTCGGGATTGTTGGGGTCGTCCCAGCGCGAGACAAAGGTTTCGCGATCCTGTTCGCTGTGACGCACGAAATTCTCATAGTCGTAGTCGATCTCGAATCCCAGCGAGTCATTCCGGATATGCTGGTAACGGACCGTCTCCTCCATCCCTTCGAGGATGATGACGTCTTCAAAGCGTTCGCCGTCCTGACGTCCCGTTTGCGTCTCAACCGCAGGGGCTTCTGTCGGTTCGGCGGGGCTAACCGTTTCCGTGCTCTGGACGGGTGCGGCCGGCTCTGCCGCAGCGTCACGTTTGCCGCAGCCGCTGAGCATCGTCATAAACAGCGATATCGCCAACACCAGGGATATCGCCGGAGCGTGTTTTTGTTTGATCATTTATTGTGCCTCCTGATGGGAATATCCATATTTATTATACCACGGGAAGCCCTGATATTCCAGCGCAGAAAGAGGCCGGTATCCAAATTGACAAGTCTCTCGTGTTCGGCATCCGGCTCCGACCGCGCCGGGGCTTCTCGTGCGCTGACAGACCGCCCCGTTTACTCTCCCCTGCCGATTGCGCGGGCGGTCGGAATATGGTATACTGACGGCGAAGTAAGCAGCAAAACGATCAGGCGGAAAAGCAGGTGCGCGATATGGGCTCTTTACGGGAGGACGTTTTTCATTACGTCAGGAAGAAATACAAAAGCGAGATCGAGTATTTATGGCTGCGCGATCCGAACAGCGCGGTCTTTCGCCATCAGGATAATCAGAAGTGGTACGGCATTGTGATGAAAATTCCCCGTTCAAAGCTCGGCCTGAACACCGACGAGCTTGTGGACGTGCTGAACGTGAAGCTGGACAGTCCCCTGTTGGTCGATCTGCTGACGCGGGAGGCCGGCTTCTTCCCCGGCTATCACATGAACCACAGCAACTGGGTCTCCATCCTGCTCGACGGCAGTGTGCCGCTGGACGAGGTCTGCGCCTGGATCGACCGAAGCTTTCTGGTCACCGCCTCCGCCGGGACGAAGCAGGCGGCCCGCCCGCCGAAGGAGTGGCTGATCCCCTCCAACCCGAAGTACTTCGATATCGTCCACGCCTTCGACGACAAGGACGAAATCAACTGGAAGCAGGGCGCGGGGATCAGGAAGGGCGACACGGTTTTTCTATATGTCGGCGCGCCCGTCTCCGCGATCCTCTACAAGTGCAAAGTGACCGAGACGGACATCCCGTACCGGTTTCGGCGCGAGGGGCTGACGATCAAGAGCCTGATGAAGATCCGCCTGCTGAAGCGCTATGATCCCGAACGCTTCACCTTCGCGGTGCTGAACGAGCAATACCGCATCTTCGCCGTCCGCGGCCCGCGGGGCGTGCCGGAGGATCTGAGCGAGGATTTGAAACGATAGATGAAAAAGCAGCGCACAGCTCGGGGCTGTCCCGGTCTGTGCGCTGCTTTGCATTGCTGAATTTTTATTCCCCGTCCGCTTCCAACGCCCCCAACTCCGTGTAGATCATCCCATTCCTGCCCCGGTCGGAGCGCATGAGGGAGAGCGTATTCACGGTCATGGAGGCAGGCTCCGGCGCGATCCCCGGCAGGTCCCCGGAGGCTTTTCGGATTAAGGTGATGTGCGGGCTGAAACGCTTTTTGTCAAAGGGGATGCCGTTCTCCGCAAGCGCCCTGCGGATACGGCGCACGACAGCGGTGAGCGGCACGGATTCCCGCATCCCGGCCCACCACAGATCGCCGAAGCGGCCCATGCCCTCCAGACTGAGCTCAAAGGGCCGGAACGTGACGGCGGACAGCACGTCCAGCACCGGCTGCGCGTTCGGGTACTCCCCGATGAAGGCGAGGGTCAGGTGCAGGTTTTCCTCCGAGGTGTAGTTTCCGCGCACGCCCCGATCATAGAGCGCATTCTGGATATTGATCAGACTGGCTTTCATGGCGTCGGACAGATTGATGGCGATAAACAGTCTCATGGCAGGGCCTCCGAATATCAGGATAAAGGTATTATCCGGTTGAAAAGGCCGATTTGTCAAGTATAATCAGACTGGTCAGGCAGACAAGCCGTGCTGTTTCGGCAGTCCGTCCCGGCTTGTAATGGTTTTTCCCCTGTGTTAAAATACAAGCGGTTCGGCTTTTTTCGTCAAATGAAAAGCCGGAAAACATAACAGTTCATCAAATCGCTCTATGGAGGATAACAGCGATGGATGTGAAACGCGGCATGAAAACAATAAACGTCGTGGCAGCTGTGATCCGCGACAGCGGCAGGGTATTCGCCACGCAGCGCGGATACGGCGAGAACAAGGACGGCTGGGAATTCCCCGGCGGCAAAATCGAACCTGGCGAGACGCCACAGCAGGCGCTGGTGCGGGAGATCGAGGAAGAACTGGATACCCGGATCAAAGTCGGCGAGCTTCTCACGGTGATCGAATACGACTATCCGGCGTTTCATCTGAGTATGCAGTGCTTCTGGTGCCGGATCGTGGAGGGAACACCCGTCCTGAAAGAGCACGAGGCCGCGCGCTGGTTAAGATTGGAAGAGCTCGACAGCGTGGACTGGCTTCCGGCTGACCGGGCGATCCTTCCGCTGATACGGGATAAACTGATTTCGGAGGCGATCACATAATGGGCAGAGGGTTGGACATGCATTACCGAATCATCGACGGCGCGGAAAACATGAGCATCGAAGAGGTCATCAGACTCCTCAGGATGACCTATTGGGCCGATAAGCGTTCAAAGGAGCAAATCGAAAAGTCTATGCAAAACTCATCATGTTATGGCGTGTACCTTGACGATGAGAATAAACTGGTCGGTTTTGCAAGAGTCATCAGCGACTGCGCCACGACCTATTATCTCTGCGACGTTATTATTGATACGGAATATCAACGCAGGGGATTGGGAACCGCGCTTGTGGCGCATATAGAATCCCAGCCGGAATATGCCGGTCTCCGCGGGATTCTGATCACAAGAGACGCTCACGCCCTGTACCGTAAATTCGGATTTGAGGTTTTGAATGAGCGGGTTATGGTGAAGTCGCTGAACTGCTGAATAGGAAGCCATAAACAATCCGTTTTTGAAAACAAGAAGTCGAGACGACCAAAAGGTTCGCCTCGGCTTCCTGTTTGCAGATAATTTTTCTTTTGATATAGCTTCCCTGTATCGTTTTCCGTCTTCAGGTGCACAGGTGCTCGGCGCGGGCGAAGACCGACGCCACGTTTTCCGTGCCGTCGTAAACCGCGATGCCGCAGGAGACGGCCGGGGCACGGCTGTCGCGCTTCTCCGCCATCTCCGCGACCAGGCTGTCGACATTCTCAAGGTCGCGGCCCTGGATGATAACGGCAAATTGATCGCCTGCCACACGGAACACAGGGCTGTGCTTGAAGGTGTCGCAGATCAGACTGCATGCGTCGCGGATAAGCATGTCGCCCGCGTCGCGGCCCTGTGTCTCATTCACATGGGCGAGGTCTCGCACACGGCAGAGGGCAATGGCGTATTTGACGTTCTGGCCGTCCTCGATCTGCCGGGACAGATGCTCCGACATGTTCTGATACGCCTTCTTTGTCTTCACGCCGGTGAGCGTGTCGAGATTCGCCCTGCTGCGGGCCGAGGACAGCTTGCGCTCATACTCCTCCTCGCGCCTGATCTGCGCGTCGATATCGTTCACGCCGATGATGAGCAGCGGCCCGTCCTGTTCCTCCACCAGCACTGCCCTGAGATTCATATAGCGGGGCTTACCGTCCATCAACATGCGGTAGCGCATGGAGAAGTATCCGGTTTTCGCAATCTCCTCCATGACGTTTTCACGGGTCAGGAGGGTCTGGAACTTCACCTGATCCTCTTCATAGATGAAGCGTTTGCAGTTTTCGCGGGACACGCCGAAGAAATCATCGCCCTCCGCCGATATGCCAAGATCCGCATAGTCGCTGCTGGCGCGGTATTCCTTGAAGTGCCCCGTGGCCGGGTCAACGGTATAGATGCAGATAAAGCCCTGGGTGAGGGCGCTGACGCGGGAGTAGATGGTCTTCTCCGACTGGATACGCGACATCTCCTCCTTCTGGCGCATCTGTGCATCCACATTGGTGACGGCCACAATGATGCGCGTGCGGCTGCCCGGCATGCGCACCGCCTTCATGCCGACATAGACCGGCTTCCCGTCCATCATCAGGCGGTAGGTCAGCTTGAACTGGCCCTCGGTATCCAGGGTGCGCACGACGTTTTCCTTGTTGAAGACGCTGACGAAATAGTCCCGATCCTCTTCGTAGACGTACAGGAGCGCATCTCTGCGCGCGGCGGCGAAAAAGTCCTCCCCGTGCCGCTCCATCGCCAGATCCTCACGCTTCGCATCGGGGCTGTACTGGATAAACTCCTCGGTATCTAAGTTTACATAATACATGTCCACATAGTCCACAGCCAGGGCCAGCGCCATCTGGCTGTAGCTCGCCCCGTCGTTTTCGTCCTGCCGGACGACTGCCAGCACCGCCACGGCGATGGCCACCGTCCCCGTGACGGGATTGACGGCGACGCGGCGGATCAGGGTGTGGGCCACCGTGTTCTCGTTCAGCTTCTCATCCACGATGCTGCGTGCGCCGTCCTTGCTGCACTGGATCACCGCGCGGAGGAAGACCGGGCCGAGCTTCGCGGCGTCCGTGCTGTCGATCTCCGCCGAGTCGTAGGGGATGCCGAGGGTGCGCTCCAGGAAATCGCGGTAGGAGCGGTTGCAGCGGTTGTAGCGCAGCTTGTCGCCCATGACCTCGATGATGCACATGGGCAGGGTGTTGAAGTAATGGGTCAGGGACTCGTCGTTCTCATTGGCCAGGGCGGACATGTCGTAGAGATTGATGCGGCCGATGGCGGCGTAGTATTCCGCCTCCGCGGGATTTTCAAACTCCAGATCGGTTCCGTGCTGAAAGAGGGATACAATCCCCTCGAAGGGGAGGGGCTTTCCGTAGTAATAGCCCTGGATTCGGGTGCAGCCGATCTCGCGCAGAAACTCCACCTGCTCGGCGGTCTCGACGCCCTCGCAGACGGTTTCCATGCCGAGACCGATGGCCATTTTCATGAGCTCCGTGAGGATGATCTTGCTGTCATCCCCCTCGTTGAAGCGGCGCATAAAGCCCATATCGAATTTGATGAGGTCAAAGTGGATCTGCTGGAGGACGTTCATGGAGGAATAGCCGCTGCCAAAATCGTCCATCCATACCGGGAAGCCCAGCTCCCGGAAGCGGGCGACCTGCTCCTTCATGAAGTCGAAGTCAGAGCCGATCACGCTCTCCGTGATCTCGACGGTGATCATGGAGCGGTCGACGCCCGCCTCGTCCACGCGGCGGCGTATCTCCTCCACCACGTCGCAGCTCTCAAAGTCCATGCGGGAGAGATTGACGGACTGGGGCACCACATAAAAGCCCGCCTCCCGCTGCAGCTTCATCTTCTTGAGCACCTGCTCAAGCACGTACAGATCAAGCTTGTAGATGAGCTTGTTCTGCTCCAGCGCGGGGATGAAATAGGCCGGAGAGAGAAAACCCAGTTCCGGATCATCCCAGCGGGCCAGGGCCTCCTCGTCGCAGACCTTGCCGTCGGCGGCGCGGATAATGGGCTGGTAATAGACCTTGACCCAGCCCTCCTTGAGGGCACGGTCCAGGTTGTTGGTGATATGGCGGTAAATCTCGGCCCGCTTGAGCATGTGCTCGTCGAACCAGGTGACGCTGGAGCCGAGCTCCCCCTTGTGCATATCACAGGCATACTTTGCGCGGTCGCAGGCAACGTTCACATCCACATACTCCAGGCTGTTCGGGTAGATGCCCGCCCGGACGGGCAGGGGCTTTCCGTCCATGGCTGTCTCACATGCCTTCAGGACTGCCCGGATATCGTTGTCCACGCGCAGCTCGTCCGACACCGCCGCAAAATGGTCGCCGCTGAAGCGGCAGACCCGATGGTCGCCGAACTGCCGCAGCAGAATGTCGGCAAAGTCCTTGAGCAGCTTGTCGCCCTTGTCGAAGCCGTTTTGCCGGTTATAGTTGCGCAGCCCGATGATATCAAAATAGACCATCACGGGCTTCAGTCCCTCCGCCACCATCTGATCCCGCAGCACCACCGCGCGGGAGAAGAAATGCCGGACGTTGGGCAGATCCGTCAGCCGGTCATGTAGAACCTGATGGTTCAGGTCGCGGATATACTGCCTGAGCTGGTCGCGCATGCGCTTGAACGCGGCCGTCAGGGTTCCGATCTCGTCCTTGCCGTCATAGCTCAGATCCACGTCGTAATCGGCGTCCGCAAGGCGCCGGGATGCATCGGTGAGCTGCTTGAGAGGGAAGGTGATCGCCCCGACGAAAACCAGCAGCAGCGTGGCGGAGATCACAAGAACCACTGCCGAAATCCACAAAATTGCCCGAATGAGCCTGATCCAGGGGGCGTTGACCTCGACGGCAGGGGCGATGCTGACCAGCTTCATGCCGTTGGAGAGGGTGGAGAAGGACATCTGGCGATCCACCCCGTTGGCGGAGTAGCGGATCAGCTCGTTGCCGCTGTCCTTTTCCTTGAGCATGTCTGTGTGAACGCTCAGGCCGAGATCGTCGATGCTGCTGCCGGTGGGCAGGTCGGGGTGATAGATCACGCGGCCGTCCGCGTCCAGCAGGCAGACATAGCCCGTGTCATAGACACGGATAGCGTCGACCTGCGCAATCAGCGTATCGCAGGGGATATCCATGCCCATCAGGCCGATGAGCATCCCGGACTTATAGATCGGGACAATGTAAGAACAGATCCAGGAATTCTGGCTGATATAGGGGCCGATCCAGACCGGCCTGCCATGCCTGACAGCGGTATCGTACCAGCTTGCGCCCAGGATCGCATCTGTCTCAAGCTGCCGGGCGTCCAGCGGCGGCTGCTCAACAAAGCCGGTCTTGCCGATTTTTTTGTAGAAAAAGCCATGCTCGTTTTCGCTGATCTCCGGATCGATGCAGTAGTAATAGGATGTCACGCCCTGGGTGTAGTCTGCGACGCCGGAAAAATACGACTGAATCCTGGCGCAGTAGTCCCTGAGATAGGCATCCAGCGAGGCGTGCTGCTCGGCCGTCCGCGTATCCGCTGCCCCGCTCGGCCGGATTGCGCCGCACTCCACGAGGAATACGCTGTCCAGATCCTCAACGGCGATGTTGGCCGCGATCTCTACGGACTGTTCGATGCTCTGGAAGTATTTCTCCAGAGATTTCCGGGTATCCTCGTCGATCAGGTTCATCATGCCCACGGAGTTCTGATCGGTCTCGCTGCGTATGATCAGAAAGCTCGCCGTGAAGACGGCCAGGATGCTCACCAGGATCGCCGCGGCGGTGATAGCCGTGATTTTAAAGCGGATCGAATGCATGTAGTTTCCTCCCTAAGCCGGTTAAAGCGCGTATATCCCGGCAGATCACTGGCTGACGATGGACATCTCCCGATACTTGTTCTTCACTGAACCGTTCCAGGAGGCCTGTATCCCCTCCAGCCTCTCGGAGGTGACATAGTAGCGCAGTCTGGAATACAGAGGGATCCAGCCCGCGTCCTCCTGAACGATGATGCGCTCCAGCTCCTGATATTCCCGGATGCGCGCGTCCGGGTCGGAGATGGCGCGGGCAAGGCGCACCCGCTCCATGATTTCCTCGCGGGGATAACAGAGGCTGCGGAAGGTCGTGTTTTCCCGGTCGCCGAAGAAGGTATAAATAAAGTTGTCCGGGTCGTTGAAGTCCGCCGTCCACAGCGCGGTATAGCAGGCCAGCTTTCCGCTCTTGCGCAGGCGCATGAAATCAGCCTCGTCGAGCACGTCGATTTTTGCATGTATGCCGATCTTATCCCACATGGAGGCGGTCAGGCGCAGGACGGACAGCTCCCAGCGGGTCGAGGAGGAATTCACGCTCACCGTCAGATCCAGGCCGTCGGGATATCCGGCCTCATCCAGAAGCTTCTTCGCCTCCTCCGGCGCGAAGGGGATCTCCGGCAGCGCGGGATTGAAGCCGTACAGCCCGTGCGGGTAGATGCCGTGTTCCTCAGAGCCCCGGCCGCCGTAGACCGCCGTCAGCAGCACGGCGCGGTTGAGCGAGAGCTGCATGGCCCTGCGCACCCGCACATCGTTCAGGGGCTCCATGCTCTCGTTCAGGGCGATATAGGTGATGCCGATGCGGGGCACGCAGAAGAGTCTGTCCTGATAGATGTCCCCGTGGAGGAAGAACTCTGCCGTGTTGCCGACCTCGTCCAGATCCAGCACGTCGATCTCGCCGCGCTCAAACATCCGGCGTATCTCCTTGGAATCCGTGATAAAGCGCAGATCGAGCCCCTCGCAGCGGGGCGGCCCCATGAAGCAGTTCGTGTTTGCGGTCAGCAGAAGCCCCTCCCCCGGCGTCCATTTTCGGAGGATGAAGGAACCCGTACCGATGGTCCACGCGGGTTCGATCCCGAAGCGCGCCCCGGCTGCCTCCGTCGTCTCCTGATCCAGAATGGACGCGCCGGGCATCGACAGGCAGGCCAGGAAGGCCGCAAACGGCTCCTCGAGCGTGATGGAGAAATCCCGCCCGCTGAGAAGGCGGAAGCCCTCGAGCTCCTTGGTCTGACCGCTCTCCAGCGCGGCTGCGCCGACAATGCCATCCGCGATATCGCGGTTGCAGGAGTCAGGATGGGTCAGCAGGCGGACAAAGGTATAGTACACATCCGACGCCGTCAGGGGCGAGCCGTTGCTGAAGTGCACATGCTCCCGCAGATGGAAAGTGTAGGTTCTCCCGTCCTCGGAAATCTCCCAGGATTCGGCCAGGGAAGGCAGGATCATCATGTTTCCGTCAGGGCCGTTTTCCATCTCCACCAGACGGTTGAAGACGTTCTGCGCGATCGTATAGTGGATCGAAGTACACTGGAAGTCCACCGTATCCGGCTCATCCTCCACGGCGACAAGAAAGCGCGAGGTATCCAGCTCCTCAGGCGCATCCTGCCGAACCGGCGTTTCCTCCGGCGATCGCAGCGCGCACGCACTGAGAGCGGCCGCGACCATCAGCGCGAGCAGAAAGCGCAGTATCGCCTTCCACTGTACGGTATGCTTCATGGGATCCTCCTTTATGCTCTGCGTCAGCATTTCCGATGGAGCATCGGAATTACATTATAATCATATTTGTTCAGGTAAAGCACGGCTCTGACACTACCGGCCTTGCATGCATCATCCTGCAGCGAGAAAAGGGAGCAGAAGGAAATCAGCCGCGTCTTGCGCCCAAGATTTCCAATAAGTTCCTGTTCTAAAGCATTCTCCCGGAAAAGGTACGTTTGACTGAATGATTTTATCATGCTCAGACTTGTTTTTCTACCCCGCAAAACGTAAAAAAGAGCCACGCATTTTCGTCAGTTTTAACATGGATGGGAATAGATGGAAGCACGGGACAAGCGGTGAAACAGTGCTTGAAATAGCCTCCCCGGCTTGATATAATGCATAAGTGTTCACGTTCCGTCGTTTGCGGAGACTTGAAGAGAAGGAGATATTCAACATGGCATGGTATGATGAAGCTGTATTCTATCACATCTATCCCCTCGGCCTGACCGGCGCACCCAGGCTGAACGACTATTCTGAGCCGGTGCATCGGCTGAATACACTGCTGCCATGGATCGAACACCTGAAAAAGCTGGGCTTTACCGCCCTGTATATCGGGCCGCTTTTCCAGTCGGTCGGCCACGGCTACGAGACCACCGATTACCGGGCGCTGGACAGCCGCCTCGGAACCAATGAGGATTTGAAAAACTTTGTCGCCGCCTGCCATAAGGCCGGGCTGAGGGTCATCTTTGACGGCGTGTTCAACCACACCGGCCGCGACTTTTTCGCCTTCAAGGATATTCAGGCCAATCGGGAGCGTTCCGTTTATCGGGACTGGTACTGCAATGTGAACTTCTGGGGCAACAACGAGTATAACGATGGCTTTTCCTATGACAACTGGGGCGGCTATAACCTGCTCGTCAAGCTTAACCAGAGAAATCCCGCCGTCCGTGACTATATCTGCGGCGTGATCCGCTTCTGGGTCAACGAGTTCGACGTGGACGGCATCCGCCTGGACGCCGCCGACGTGCTGGACTTCGAGTTCATGAAGGCCCTCCGGCGTACTGCTGACGAGGTCAAACCCGACTTCTGGCTCATGGGCGAGGTCATCCACGGCGATTATTCCCGCTGGGCAAACGAGCATACGCTGCACAGCGTCACGAATTATGCCCTGCACAAGGCCCTGTACAGCGGCCACAACGACCACAACTATTTTGAGATCGCCCATACCGTTCAGCGCACGAACGGCCTTGTCCCCCAACATATCAAGCTCTACAACTTTGTGGACAATCACGACGTCGAGCGCATCCATACCAAGCTCATGAACAAGGCGCACTATCTGCCGGTACATATCCTGCTCTATACCCTGCCGGGCATCCCCTCGGTCTACTACGGCAGTGAGTTCGGCATCGACGGTCGCAAGGAGCGCGGATCTGACGATTCCCTGCGCCCGTACATCGACCTGCGTGAGCATCTCGGCGATGATAAGGCCAACCCCTGCACCGCGCTCATTGCCGCGCTGGGCAGGATGCACGTGGAGTACCGTCAGGATCTGGTCTGGGGCGATTACCGCCAGCTTGCGCTCACGACGCAGCAGTACGCCTTCGCGCGGGGCAGGCTTATCATCGCGGTGAACAACAGCGACGGCGAAGCCTGGATCAATGTGGAGGCGCAGGCCTCCGCCTATGTCGGCCTGCTCAGCGGAAAGCGGATCGAAAGCGGCGGCGGGCGGCTGAATTTCTGCCTGCCCGGGAGCTCCGGCGACATTTTCGCCCCCGACGACGGTCAGGCGAAGATTGAGATTGTCAAGCCCGTCGAAGCGAAACCGGTGAAGAAGGCGGAAAAGCCCAGGACGCAGCCGAAGGCAAAGCCTGTCGGAAAGAAGCCCGCCAAAGTCAAGCCCACGCAGGAACCGTCCAAAGAGGAACCGAGGCCGGAGGATATTGAAATCCCCGACATTCCCTACGACCTCATGACGGTCGAGCAGCTTCAGGCCGTGATCCTCGCCAAGATGGCAAGGATCACGGCCCCGTCACCGAGCGCATGCGCCGGGACGTGATCGAAAACATCTGGCACAACTCGCTGGTCAACTGGGCCAACAGCTTCCGTTGAAAAAGCACAAATCCGGCGGCCTGCCGATCAAATATGAATGGGGGATCTGAGTAACATGAACAGCGCTCTTTTGGATTTCAGCCGGGCGAAAGACTGGATCATCACGGAAACGCGTTTTGATCCCACCGCCCTGGGCAAGGTCGAGGCCAATTTCTGCCTCGGCAACGGATACCTGGGTCTGCGCTCCGCCACGGAGGAGCGCTATCCCGGCGAGACGCGCGATCTGCTCGTCGCCGGCACCTTCGACCGCTTTTCCCCCGAGGAGGTGACAGAGCTGCCCAACGCCGCAGACGTCACCAATATCGAGCTGACACTGGACGGCGTGCGCTTCGATCTCATGCAGGGCGAGATCCTCTCCTATGCGCGCAGCCTGAACATCCGCACGGGACTGCTCACCCGCGACGTGGTGTGGCGCTCCCCCAACGGAAAACGCTATACCCTGCGCTTCGAGCGCGTGGTCTCCCTGCGGCGGCTGCACACGATCGCCCTGCGCGTCAGCGTCACGCCCGACGAGGACGGCGAGATCGTCCTGCGCTCCGGCATCGACGGGCGCATGACCAACGACGGCTCCCAGCACTTCACCGAGGGGCAGACCCGCTATTACGACCGGCAATATCAGCAATTCGTGCCGCGCACGATCCAGTCGGACATCCACTTTGTCTTCGACGCCTCCCACCGTTTTACGGTTGAAGGAGAAGCGGTCGAACCGAAGAGCGATATCAATATCGTCCGCCGCCGCATCTTCTCCAACTTCACGCTGCGTGTCAAGGGTGGGCAGACGCTGGTGATGGAGAAGTTTGCCAATGTCTACACCGACCGCGACAAGGAGGCCGAGGGCCTGACGCTCCCCGAGCTGCAGGAGCTGGCGCTGAACGCGCTCAAGGGGGACGAGTCCCTGGGCTTCGACGCGCTGGCAGAGGATTCCGCCCGCTGCTGGGAGGAAAAGGTCTGGCGCCGCGCCCCCATCGAGATCGACGGGCCGGACTTTGATCTGTTCGCGATCCGCTTTGTCCAGTACCACATGCAGCTCATGACCCCCGCCCACGACCGGCGCATGAACATCGGCGCCAAGGGTCTCAGCGGCGAGGGCTACAAGGGTCACACCTTCTGGGATACGGAGATCTTCCTTCTCCCCTACTTCATTTTCTGCATGCCCGAGGTTGCCCGGAGTCTGGAGGAATATCGCTACCTCTCGCTCCCCGGCGCGCACGCCAAGGCCGCGCACAACGGCTTTGAGGGTGCACAGTACCCGTGGGAGAGCGCCTGGCTGGACGACGGCGAGGTCACGCCCGAGTATCTGGGCACCGACATCCTCACTGGCCAGCTCATCAAGGTATGGAGCGGCTTTATCGAGATCCACATCACCGCGGACGTAGCCTTCGGCGTGTGGCAGTATTACATGTGCACCGGGGATCAGGACTATATGGACAAGTACGGCTACGAGCTGATCCTGGACTGCGCGAAGTTCTGGCTGAGCCGCCTCGAGCCCGGCGAGGACGGGATGCTGCACATGAACAACGTGGTGGGCCCCGACGAATACAAGGAGCACGTCAACGACAACGCCTTCACCAACTAGAATACTGCGACGAGCTGCAAAGAGAAAAGCCGGAGCTGTTTATAGCGCTCGACGAGAAGCTGGGGCTCACTGCGCTGATCCCGAAGTGGAAAGACGCGCTGGGGCGCATCTGCCTCATGCAGCCGACGGAGCAGGGCGTGCTGCCGCAGGATTCCACCTATCTCACGCTGCCGGACGTCGACCTGACGAAATACAAGAAGCAGGCGCACGTCGGCG